>JBQGCL010000001.1:0-8487 GCA_052038485.1 Thermoleophilaceae bacterium
GCCTTCGTCGTGCCGTACTCGAACAGGTAGGTCGTCTCCAACCCGCGGGGCTTGACCTTGCCCGTCAGGAGTGCGCCGTTGTGGGTCACGTTGGACACGCCGGTCCCCTTGACCTCGGGCTTGTCGGTGCCGGCAGCCCACGCGCTGGCGGCACAGAAGACCAGGGCTACCCCGATCAGAGCAGTTAGTACACGGATTTGTGCGATCACAGGACTGACATCGGTTTCGCCGCAGCGCGCTTGACGTCGAACATGCGTCCGGAAAACAGTCAGACTTGACTGTTTCTCGGGTCGAGCGTATAAGTGGCCGAATGGCGGTCCAGGAGCGGAGCGTGGCCACGCGGGCGGCGCTGCTCGACGCGGCGATCGAGTGCCTCGTCGAGCGCGGCTACGCCGCAACGACGACGATCGAGACGGCGCGCCGGGCGGGCGTGTCGCGCGGCGCCATGCTGCATCACTTTCCCTCGAAGGCCGAGCTGCTGGCGGAGGCCGTCGAGCACCTCTTCGACCGGCGCCGGGCCGAGTTCCTCGAGGCGTTCGAAGCGATCCACCCGAAGGCCGACCGGCTCGACGCGGCGCTCGACCTGCTCTGGTCGATGTTCCAGGGTCCGGCGTTCGTGGCGTGGACGGAGCTGTGGGTCGCGGCCCGGACCGATCCGGAGCTCGCGGCGAAGGTGCTCGACGTCGAGCGGCGCTTCACCGAGGAAACCCGCACGATGTTCGCCGATCTGTTCCCGGAGGAGACGCCGTCGGGCACGCTGCTGCACGAGATCGGACGCGACTTCGCGTTCGCCGTGATGACGGGCGTCGCGCTCCAGCGGCTGCACCCGGAGGGTCGGCGGCCCGCGTCCGACTATGTCGACGTGCTCAAGGCGGTCTTCGAGATGGTGCGGAGATGATCCGCACGCTGGCGCTGCTCGGCGCGGTCGCGGGCGCGGCGCTGCCGCCGCCGGTGCAGGTGCGCCAGGAGCCGGACGGGGTGACGCTCGAGGATCCGGCGTTCGAGGCGCTGCCGGGCGCGCGCGCCGACTTCGGCCGGCTCGGCGGCAGCGTCTACGAGATCGAGGTGCCCGACCGGTGGAACGGGCGGCTCGTGCTGTTCATGCACGGGTACGGCGAGCTGAGGCCGGAGGCGGGCGTGACGCCGCCGGCGATCCGGCGCTATCTGATCGGGCAGGGCTACGCCTGGGGCGCGTCGAGCTTCAGCAGCACGTCGCAGATCGCGGGCCGGGCGGCAGACGAGACCGCGGCCGTCTGGGACCTGTTCGCACGCCGCTACGGGCGCCCGGCGCGCACATACGTGACGGGTCAATCGATGGGTGGCCAGGCCTCGCACATCGCCGCCGAGCGCTACGGCAACCGCTTCGACGGGGCGCTGGCGCTGTGCGGTGCGGCGGGCCAGACGCCGGGCGCGACCATCGCCGCGGACTTCGTCGCCGCGGCGGCGTACGTGGCGGGGGTACGGCAGCGGGAGTTCGAGCGCAGCCGCTCGGTGTCGCAGCTGATCCGCGGGCGGATCCTGCCGGTGCTGCGCCGGCCGCGGGCCCACCGCCGCTTCGAGGACATCATGCTCGCGTTGTCCGGCGGGCCGCGGCCGTTCGGACGCGAGGGCTTCCGGATGGAGGAGGAGACGAACTGGCAGCGCGGCGAGCTGGTGCTGTCGGCCGGGCTGGCCGACAACCGGCGCACGGTCTACCGGCTGGGCCGCCCGAGCGCCGTGTCGAGCCGGGAGTTCAACCGGGCGGTGATCCGATTCCGGCCGAACCCGCCTTTGCGACAGGCGTACCTGGCCGGCAACGAGACGACGGGCAGGCTGGCGATGCCGCTGGTGAGCCTGTACACGACCGGGGACGGCCAGGTGCCGATCGAGCAGGCGCGCATCCTGAGGCGGCGGGTCGATCGCGCCGGGCGCGGGCGGCTGCTGGTGCAGCGGGTTTTCCGTGACGCCGGGCACTGCGGGTTCACCAGCCCCGAGTGGACGGCGGGCCTGGAGGCGCTGCGGCGGTGGGTCGAGCACGGGGTGCGGCCGCGCGGGCACGACGTGCTGTCCGGCCGCTTGGGCCGGCTGCGGCCGCGCTTCGAGCTGAGCCCGCGGGCGGGGACGCCGGAGGGCGACAAGGTGCGGGGCGCGCGCCGACGCGTGGTGCTGAGCGGGCGGCTGAGGCTGAACGGCGGACGCTTCGACTCGCGCTTCCTGGGAGCGGTGGTGCGCAGGGACGGACTGGTGACGCCGTGCCAGCTGACGCTGCCCCAGGTACGCGGCGGGCGCTACGCGATAACGGTGGTGGCCGACGCGGAGTCGGCCGGCTGCGGTCGGCCGGGCGCCGAGATCGCGCTGTGGACGTTCGCCGACGGGCAGATCCTCTTCAGCCGCGGGACGCACGCCTGGCCGCGCAGCCGCCGAGCGCGCTTCAACGCGGCCTTCTCCAGCTCTAGGCCGGACGGCACCATCGGAGCGCGAGCGGAGTTCGGCGGGCAGGTCTTCCGGCCCAACGGCCGCCAGCTGCCCGGGGGAACGCGCATCGACGCGTACGTCGGCTCGACCCGGTGCGGGGTCGCCTCGGTCAGACGCACGGGCAGCTTCACCGGCTTCAGCCTCAACGTGGTCGGCCCCGACGCGATCCCGGGCTGCACCCGCGGCGGAACGATCGCCTTCCGCGTGAATGGTCGCCGGGCGCTGGACACCGCGATCAACGAGCCGGGCACCGCGAATCCGCTCGACCTGACCGTGCCGTGAGGGATGGAGCTGAGGGGACTCGAACCCCTGACCTACGCGCTGCCAGCGCGTCGCTCTTCCAGCTGAGCTACAGCCCCAGGAGGGCCATTCTAGACGGCGCTCAGCCGACCGAGCGCGCCGGGGCCTCGCCCCAGAGCTGCTCCAGGCGGTAGTACTCGCGCGCCTCGGGCGTGAAGATGTGGGCCACCACGTCGAGGTAGTCGAGCAGGATCCAGCGGGACTCCGAGGCGCCTTCGGTGCGGCGTGGCAGGAGGCGGTCGTCGGCGTGCTTGAGCTCCTCGTGGATCGCGTCGTGGATCGCCTTGGTCTGGCGTTCCGTGTTGCCCGTGCAGATCACGAAGAAGTCCGTGTAGGAGACGATGTCGCGCAGGTCGACCACGCGGATGTCGATCGCTTTGCGGTCGGCCGCGATGCCCGCGATCCGCTCTGCCAGCGCCGCGGAGTCCACCTGCTGCCGTTCGCTCACGCCGGCGCTCCCTCCGACACAGCCGACACCCCGTAGAAGCCGTTGGCTTCGATCGCGGCCGCCACCTTGTCGGGCACCAGGTACCTGATCGGCTGGCCGGCCGCGGCCCGCCGCCGAATCGCGCTCGACGAGACCTGGATGATCGGCATGTCGAGGTAGCGGATCGCCTGCCCGCCGGCCAGCCGGCCGACCTTGATCCCGATCGCGTGCCGCGACCAGCTCAGCCGTTCCACCACCGCCACCGTCGCCAGCTCCAGCACCTGCTCCGGCTCGTGCCAGCTCCCCAGCGCCGCCGCCTGGTCGCCGCCCAGGATCAGGAACAGCTCGTCCTTGGGCTCGGCCTCGCGCAGCGCCCGCAGCGTGTCCACCGTGTACGACGGCCCCTCGCGGTCGAGCTCGATGCGCGACACCTCGAAGCGCTCGTCGTCACCCGTGGCCAGCTCGACCAGCTCGAAGCGCTGGTCGGCGCCCGGATCCCCCTCGAGGTCGCGGTGCGGCGCCTGCCCGACCGGCACGAAGACCACTTTGTCCAGCCCGAGCTGGACAAGCGCCTCCTGCGCGCACACCAAGTGACCGATGTGCGGCGGGTTGAAAGCTCCTCCGAGAATGCCTACGCGCAAACCGGTTACTCGCGGACCTGCCCCGAGCCTTCGGCGACGAACTTGTAGGTGGTCAGCTCGCGCAGCCCGATCGGCCCGCGCGCGTGCAGCTTCTGGGTCGAGTTGCCGATCTCCGCGCCCATCCCGAACACGGCACCGTCGGTGAAGCGCGTCGAGGCATTCACGTACACGCAGGCCGCGTCCACGCCCGCGGTGAACGCCTGCGCGGACTCGGTCGACCCGGTGACGATCGCCTCGGAGTGGCCGGAGCCGTAGCGATTGATGTGCTCGATGGCCTCCTCGGCGGAGTCGACGGTCTTCACGGCCAGGATCAGCGCGTGGTACTCGGTCTCCCAGTCCTCCTCGCTTGCGTCGAGCAGCGAGTCGGCGAGGTCCCCGGCCAGCGTCCGCGTGCGGCCGTCCACGCGCAGCTCCACGCCGCGCTCGCGCAGCTCGCCGAGCACGCTCGGCAGGAACTCCGCTGCCGCGTCGGCGTGCACCAGCAGCGTCTCGGCGGCGTTGCACACCGACGGGCGCTGCACCTTCGCGTTGATCGCGATCGCCAGCGCGTCGTCGAGGTCGGCCGTCGCGTCCACGAACACGTGGCAGTTGCCCGCGGCCGCGTACATGACCGGCACGGTCGCGTGCTCCTTCAGGGCGTTCTTGAGGCCCTCTCCCCCGCGCGGGATGATCAGGTCGACCACGCCGTCCTGGGTGGCGAGCTCGCGCAGCTCGTCTCGGTCGCCGCCGGTGACGATCGAGATCGCGCCCTCGGGGACGCCGGCGCCGGCCGCGGCCTCCGAGGCCACCTGCGCCAGCACCGTGTTCGAGTGGGCCGCCGTCGACGACCCGCGCAGCACGATCGCGTTGCCCGACTTGAGGCAGAGCGCCGAGCAGTCGACGGTCACGTTGGGGCGCGCCTCGTAGACCACCGCGACCACGCCGAGCGGCACGCGCACTCGACGCACGTCGAGCCCGTTGGCCAGGCGATGGCCCTCGATCGTCTCGCCCACCGGGTCGGGCAGCGCGGCGATCGAGCGCACGTCCGAGGCGATCCCTGCCAGCCGCTCGTCGGTCAGCTTCAGCCGGTCCAGGAGCCCGGAGTGCAGCTCGGCCTGCTCGCCCGCCTCCATGTCGCGCGCGTTGGCCTCCAGGATCTCGGGCGCGCGGCGCTCGAGATCGTCCGCCATCGCGTCGAGCGCGCGGTTCTTGGTGGTCGTGTCGAGCTGGGCGAGCGCGCGCGCCGCGCGGCGCGCACCGGCGCAAACCTCGGCGACCGACTGGGCGGTGGTGGCCATCTGGGCAAGGGTACCGGGCCTAAGTCATGCCATCGCGGGAGCGAGCGCCCGCACGCGGCCGAGCCCGATCGCGAGCGCGGCCACCACACCGCCGCTGACCGCCATCATCGTCCACGCGTCGACGAACCCGGACATCGGGTCCGTCACCGGCGCCGCCTCGAGTACCGCCACCAGCGCGGCTATCCCGAGCACCGCCCCGATCTGGCGCACGCAGGCGAGCACCGCGCTGCCGGTGGCGAAGCGCGCCGCCGGCAGCTCGGCGACGGCGGCGCTGCCCCAGGACGCGAACGAGAAGCCGACGCCCGCGCCGGTCAGCACCGTCGGGACCAGGTACTCGCTCAGGTAGCTCGGCTCGGTGCCCATCCCGATGGCGAACGCGGTGCAGCCGGCCGTGAAGAAGAGCGCCCCCGGCAGCGCGACCACGCGCTGGCCGAAGCGGTCGGACAGGTGCCCGGCGATCGGCGCCGTCGCCGCCGCCGTGAGCGGCCCGGGCGTGACCGCGAACCCGGCGGTCAGGATCGAGTAGTCCCAGACCTGCGTCAGGAACAGCACGTTGCACAGCAGCAGCGCGTAGAAGGCTGTCGAGAAGGCGAACATCCCGGCGTTGGCGACCGCGAACGAGCGCGCCCGGAACAGGCTGAGGTCGATCACCGGGGCGCGGTGGCGGGCCGACCGCACCAGCACCGCGGGCAGCAGTACCCCGGCGGCGGCGAACGCCCCTAGTACGGGGGCGCTGTCCCAGCCCCAGTCGGAGCCCTTGACGATGGCGAGCGCCAGCGCGCCGACGCCGCCCACGAGCAGCGCGCTGCCGAGCGCGTCGGGCAGCACGCCGTCCGGGTCGCGCGCCTCACGGAGGACCCGCGCGGCGGGGACGAGCGCAGCCAGGCCGATCGGGACGTTCAGGAAGAAGACCCAGCGCCAGCCGAGCTGGTCGACCAGCACGCCGCCGAGTGAGGGGCCGAGCGCCGCCGCGATCGCGCCCGTGGCGCTCCAGATGGCCACGGCCGTGGCGCGCCGCTCGGGCGGGAACTCGGGCAGCAGCAGCGCCAGCGATGTCGGAACGAGCACGGCGCCGGCGGCGGCCTGGAGGACACGCGCCGCGACCAGTGCCTCCGGCGAGGTGGCCACGCCGCACAGCAGCGAGGCCGTGATGAAGGCGCCCACGCCGAACAGGAACATCCGCCGCCGCCCGACGAGGTCGGCGATCCGCCCCGACGGCACCAGCAGCGCCGCGAACACGATGTTGTAGGCGTTCAGCACCCAGGACAGGTCGGCCCGCGACGCCTCCGCGAAGTCGCGCTCGATGTCCGGGAACGCGACGTTGACGATCGTGACGTCGAGGAAGCCCATGAAGACCGCGACCGCGGTGACTGCGAGGACCTTCCAGCGGCGAGCGAGTTGCATGACGCAACTGACCCTAGCACGGCGGCGAGCTGACGGTTCGAGCAGGGCTCTTGGCATGCTTGCGCCCCGTGGACCTGCGCGACGCCATCGCCGAGCACGTGCGCGACGGCATGACCGTCGCCCTCGAGGGCTTCACACACCTGATCCCGTTCGCCGCCGGGCACGAGCTGATCCGCCAGGGCCGGCGCGAGCTCACCCTCGTGCGCATGACGCCGGACCTGATCTGCGACCAGCTGATCGGCATGGGCTGCGCGCGCAAGTTGATCTTCTCCTACGGCGGCAACCCCGGGGTCGGCTCGCTGCACCGCTTCCGCGACGCCGTCGAGCGCGGCTGGCCGGCGCCGCTCGAGATCGTCGAGCATTCCCATGCCGGGCTCGCCAACGCCTACGCCGCCGGCGCCGCCAACCTGCCCTTCGGCGTGCTGCGCGGCTACGCCGGCACCGACCTCGTCGAGCACAACGACCAGGTCGCCTTCGTCGACTGCCCCTTCACCGGCGAGCGCCTCAGCGCCGTCCGCGCGGTGCGCCCGGACGTGACCGTCATCCACGCCCAGCAGGCCGACCGTCATGGCAACGTCCAGCTTTGGGGCCTGACCGGCGTGCAGAAGGAGGCGGTGCTCGCCGCCAGTGCGGCGATCGCGACCGTCGAGGAGGTCGTCGACGAGCTCGAGCCGCGCCCCCACTCGATCATCCTGCCGGCCTGGACGATCGACGCGGTCTGTCACGTGCCGGGCGGCTCCCATCCCTCCTACGCGGCGGGCTACTCGACCCGCGACAACGACTTCTACTCCGCTTGGGACGAGATCGCCCGCGACCGCGACCGCTTCACGAAGTGGATGGAGGACAACCTCTGAGCGACATCACCCCCGAGGAGCTGATGACGATCAACGCCGCGCGCGAGCTGCGCGACGGCCAGGTCTGCCTCGTCGGCGTCGGCCCGCCCAACGCGGCGGCCAACCTGGCCCGTCGCCTCCAGGCGCCCGGCTGCGTGCTCGTCTACGAGTCGGGCGCGATCGGCGCCCAGCCGGTGCGCCTGCCGCTCTCGATCGGCGACGACGACCTCGCCGCCACCTCGCTCGAGCTCGTGTCGGTGGTCGAGATGTTCAACTTCTGGATCGGGGGCGGTCGCATCGATGTCGGCTTCCTCGGCGCCGCCCAGATCGACCGCCGCGCCAACCTCAACACCACGACGATCGGCCCCTACGACGAGCCCAAGGTGCGCCTGCCCGGTGCCGGCGGCGCGCCCGAGATCGCGGCCTGCGCGAAGTCGGTGATCGTGATCGCGCGCCACTCGCCGCGCACGTTCGTGGAGAAGCTCGACTTCGTGACCTCGCTCGGCCACGAGCGCGGTCACACCGTCGTGATCACGGACCTCGGCGTGCTGCGGCCCGCCGACGACGGTGAGCTCCAGCTGGTCGCGCTGCACCCTGACGTGGAGGCCGACGAGGTACAGGAGGCGACGGGATGGGATCTGCGCATCGCGCCGGAGGTGGAGCGCACCGCGCCCGTGACCGAGCGCGAGCTGAGCGAGCTGCGCGACCTGCGCGCGTCCGCGCAGCGATAGGCGGTCGAAAGAAAGCAACCAGGGCGGGCCCGCGCGTAGCTTGTCGAGTTCTGCCCCCTATACGCCGGTATCTCGACAAAGGTCCGGGTGCACCCCTTGTTGCTGCCGTTCAGCAACGCTAGTTGCTTGACGCTACCCTGATAGGCGGATGCTTCCGCGGACCTACGACGACCAGACCTGCTCGGTCGCCCGTACGCTCGAACGGATCGGCGATCGCTGGACGATGTTGATCGTCCGCGACGCGTTTCTGGGCGTGCGGCGCTTCGATGACTTCCAGCGCGAGCTCGGCGTCGCCCGCAACGTGCTGACCGACCGGCTCGGCCGGCTCGTCGAGGAGGGCATCCTCGAGAAGCGCGCCTACCAGGAGCGCCCCGAGCGCTTCGAGTACCGGCTCACCGAAAAGGGCATCGACCTGTGGCC
>JBQGCL010000002.1:0-13730 GCA_052038485.1 Thermoleophilaceae bacterium
GGCGGGCCGGACGCTACCGCCTTCGCAACGCAAAGGGCCGGCCCTGGGGGAGGGCCGGCCCTTGCATCGGGGTGCGTGTCGCAGCGCAAGCTTTGCTTGCGTGCGGCGTTGAGCGGTCGCTACGCCGAGACCGGCTCGAGCACCACCTCTCCGAGCTGGGGGAGCTCTTCCTCGACCGGCTCGGTGCGCTGGATGTCGCGCTCGCGCACCAGCCACAGTGCGGCCACTGCGCCGGCGATCGCCAGGATGCCGCCGAGCGTGAGGATCTGGTTCATCCCCGCCAGGAAGCCCTCACGGGCGGCGTCCGAGACGCCCTCGCGAGCCCCGGCCGGGACGTTCGCGAGTGCCTGGTCGAGGTTGCCAGAGGAGACTGACTCCACGAGCTGCCGCGGCCGCTCGCCGGTGGTGGCCGGCGTACCGGCGGCCACCTGCTCGATCTTGTCGGCGCCGCGCCCGAGGAAGATCGCCCCCCAGGCCGCGATGCCGATCGCGATGCCGACCTGCCGGAACGTGTCGTTGATGCCGGAGGCCATCCCGCTCTGCTCCTTGGGGACGACCGACACCGCGACGTCGGCGATCACCGGATTGAGCAGCCCGATGCCGGCGCCGGCGATGATGAAGCTCGGCAGCAGCGCGGTCCACTCGTCGCTCGGGGTCAGCCCGCTGGCCAGCAGCAGCGCGCCGCCGGTCATGCTCAGGCCGATCGCCAGCATGATCCGCGCCGGCACCTTGGTGATCACGGCGCCCGCCAGGCCGGCGACGAAGAAGTTCGTCACCGTCAGCGGCAGGTAGCGCAGCCCGGCCTCGATCGGGTCGTGGCCCAGGAAGCCCTGCAGGTAGAACGTCAGGTACAGGAACAGGGCGAACATCGACGCCGAGATCCCGGCCGCCGCCAGCTGGATGCCGGTGAAGGTCCGGTTGCGGAACAGGTGCAGCGGGAGCATCGGCTCCTTGACCCGCGTCTCGATCGCCAGGAAGGCGGCCATGAGGACGCCGGAGGCGACCAGCAGCGAGACGATCAGCGTCGAGCCCCAGCCCTCGTCGTTGCCGCGCAGCAGCGCGAGCACGAGCAGGAACAGCGAGCTCGAGAACGTGACCAGCCCGCCCCAATCGATGCGCGACGCGTTCGGGTCGCGCGTCTCGCGGAGCTTCGTGTAGGTGATCGCGATCGCGGCGATCCCGATCGGCACGTTCAGGAAGAAGATCGACTCCCAGCCGAGCCACTCGGTCAGCGCGCCGCCGACCAGCGGGCCGGTGGCGACCGCGATGCCGATCGTCGCGCCGTAGACGCCCATCGCCGTGCCGCGCTCGCGGCCGGCCGTGAACTCCTGGGCGATCAGCGCCAGCGAGACCGCGAACATGACGGCACCGCCGATGCCCTGAACGGCGCGGGTGATGTTCAGGAAGGTCGGGTCGGTGGCGAGCCCGGCGAGCAGTGACGCGGCCGTGAAGATCGCCAGGCCGGCGGCGAACACGCGCCGGCGGCCGAGCCTGTCGGCGAGCACTCCGGCCGTCAGTACGAGCGCGGCGAGCGACAGCGTGTACGCGTCGATGACCCACTGGAGGTCGGTGAAGGTTGCGTTGAGGTCCTCCTGGATCGACGGCAGCGCGGTGTTCACCACGGTGATGTCGAGCAGGAGCATGAAGGTCGCGACGCTGACCGCGAACAGCGTCCACCACTTCCGATGCATGTGTGAATCTCCTTCTTGCGCTTGCATTTGCTTGCGATCCCAGAGTTCGTCAGGTAGCCTTATCAGGCGGTATTATCAGGTGCCCTGACGAGAAAGTCAAGCCCCCTTACCAATTTCTTCACAAAGCCGATGTCCGTAGACCCGATCAGCCCCCCACCCCGGCCGCTCCCGGCGCTGCTGACCAGCGTCAAGCTGGCGGCGATCGAGAAGCTGCGCGGGCAGATCGCGGAGGCCGGTCACCCCGAGATCCGCGAGGGTCACGGCTGCGTGTTCGGGTTCATCGACATCGAGCGCGGCTCACGGCTGACCGAGCTGGCCGCCACCGCCGGCTTCACCAAGCAGGCGGTCGGCGAGGCGGTGAGCGAGCTCGAGCGGCTCGGCTACGTCACCCGCGAGCGCGACCCGCTCGACGGGCGGGCCAAGATCATCAAGCTGACCGACCGCGGCATGGACGCGGTCGTCAAGGGCCGGCGCATCTTCGCCGAGATCGAACGCGAGTGGGCCGAGCAGATCGGCCCCGAGCTGATGGCGAGCTTCCGCGAAGCGGCCACGCGCATCGCCGCGCTGGAGGGCGCGCCGAGCGAGCGGCCCGCCGCGGGCCAGCAGCGCGCGGCCTAAGGGCGGGCGCCGCCGCGCGCCGGCCTGCGCCCCGCTTCGCGCGCCGGCCTGCTCAGGCCGGGACGGCCTGCTTGATGTAGTCGATGATGCCCTGCACGGGGGCACCAGGCGTGAACACCTCGGACACGCCCAGCTCCTTCAGCTGCGGGATGTCGTCGTTGGGGATCGTGCCCCCCACGACCAGCACCACGTCCTCGGCGCCCTCGCCCTTGAGCAGCTCCGCGATGCGCGGCACGAGCGTCATGTGCGCGCCCGACAGGATCGACAGCCCAACCGCGTCGGCGTCCTCCTGGAGGACGGTCTCGACGATCTGCTCGGGCGTCTGATGCAGGCCCGTGTAGATCACCTCCATCCCCGCGTCACGCAACGCGCGGGCGATGATCTTCGCCCCACGATCGTGACCATCCAAGCCCGGCTTGGCGACCACGACGCGGATCTTCCGGCTGTTCACGCGGGCCAGATTACCCCGTGCCGGTCTCCAGCCGGCACCCTGATGGCAGCGGCGCCGTCCCGGCGCCGTAACCGGCCGAGCTCCGCTCGGCCTCTTCTTACCAACCGATTCGCCCAGCCGGGCGGGCCGGCTGCGGCTCGGTGCGGCGGCGCAGGTACACGCCCAGCGCCAGGGTGGCGAGGCCGAGCATGACCAGGCCGCCGAGGTCCATGCCGGTGGACGGGAGCGACGGCCCGTCGTCCTGCGACTCGGTGGCGGTCGTGCCGTCCGTGCCCGTGTCGTCGCCGCCGGTGTCCTGCGACGCCGCGGCCTGCACGACGATCGTGCCCTTCATGTTCGGGTGCGGCGTGCAGATGTAGCTGAACGTGCCCGCCTCGGTGAAGGTGTGCGAGCCGCTCTGTCCGGCGTCCATGATGCCCGTGTCCCAGACGCCCCCCGTCGAGGTCGACGAGTGCGGCGTCGGGCCGCTGTTGCTCCAGGTCACGGTGTCGCCGACGTTGATCGTCACGGAGCCGGGCGAGAACTGGAAGTCGCTGATCGTGACCCCGGTGGAGGCCGCGGCGACGGCCACCGGCTTGTCCCTCTTGGAGGGCTTCTCGCCGCCCTCGTCGACGAGCACCTGGGGCTCGGCGGCCGCGGCGGCGGGTTCGGCCGGAGCGGGCGCGGGAGCAGGCTGCGCCTGCGCGCTGGGAGCGGGTTGTGCGGGCTCGGCGGGGGCGGCCGCGGTGTCGGCGGGTGCCGGCTCCGCGGCGGGTGCCTGCGCGGTCGGCGCGGGGGCGGCCGGCGTGCTCGCGGCCGCCGGATCGGCGGGCGCGGCCGACTGCTGAGCCGACAGCGGCGCCGTGATCGCCAGCGCGGCCACGACGGCGTACAGCGCGACAGGTCCTCCCAGGCGGCGCATGCGGCTCATCAGACTACCTATACGCAGCCGGGCTGCAAAAGGTTCTAGAAGACGGGGGTTTCGGTGTAGCTGCCGAACACCCGCTGGAGCGACTCGACGATCTCGCCCTCGGTGGCGTGCGCGCGGGCGGCGTCGAGCAGCGGCTCCATCAGGTTGCGATCGGCCGCGGCGGCCTCGCGCAGCGACGCCAGCGCCGCCTCGACCGCATCGCCGTCGCGTCGCGACCGCACGGCCTGGACGCGGCCGATCTGCTTGCGCTCGAGCTCGGGCGGGATCCGCAGGATCTCGAGCTGGTGGTCTTCTGCCTGCTGGTAGCGGTTGACGCCGACGATGATCCGCTGCCGGCGCTCGATCTCCTCCTGGAGCCGGAACGACGCGTCGGCGATCTCGCGCTGCGGGTAGTTCTGCTTGACCGCCTCGACCATCCCGCCGAGCTCGTCGATCTTGGCGAAGTACTCGTAGGCGGCCGCCTCCATGCGGTCGGTCAGCGCCTCTACGAAGTAGGACACGCCCAGCGGATCGATCGTGTTCGCGACCCCGGTCTCGTGGGCGATGATCTGCTGGGTGCGCAGCGCGAGGCGGACGGCCTCCTCGGTCGGCAGGGCCAGCGCCTCGTCGAACGAGTTGGTGTGCAGCGACTGGGTGCCACCCAGGACCGCCGACAAAGCTTCGGTGGTGGTCCGAACCACGTTGTTGAGCGGCTGCTGCGCCGTCAGCGAGACGCCGGCGGTCTGGGAGTGGAAGCGCATCAACAGGGACCGCTCGTCGCGCGCGCCGTAGGTGTCGCGCAGCTCGCGTGCCCAGATCCGCCTGGCCGCCCTGTACTTCGCGATCTCCTCGAAGAAGTCGATGTGCGCGTTGAAGAAGAAGCTGAGCCGCGGCGCGAACGCATCCACGTCCAAGCCACGCTCGATCGCCTGCTCGATGTAGGTGAAGCCGTCCTTGAGCGTGAACGCGAGCTCCTGCTGCGCCGTCGAGCCAGCCTCGCGGATGTGGTAGCCCGAGATCGAGATCGGGTGCCACCTGGGCATCCGCTCCGCACAGAACTCGACCATGTCGGTGACCAGCCGCATCGCCGGGTCGATCGGGAAGCACCACTCCTTCTGGGCGATGTACTCCTTGAGGATGTCGGTCTGGATCGTGCCCGCCAGCCGCTCGGCCGGGACGCCCTGCTTCTCCGCCGCGACCACGTAGTAGGCGAGCATCACCGCCGCGGGGGCGTTGATCGTCATCGACGTCGACACCGCGCCCATGTCGATCCCGCCGAAGAGCGTCTCCATGTCGTCCAGCGAGTCGACCGCCACGCCCTCGCGCCCGACCTCGCCCTCCGACCGCGGATGGTCCGAGTCGTGGCCCATCAGCGACGGCATGTCGAACGCGGTGCTCAGCCCCGTCTGGCCGTGGTCGAGCAGGTAGCGGAAGCGCTCGTTGGTCTCCTCCGCCGTGCCAAAGCCGGCGAACTGGCGCATCGTCCACAGCCGCCCGCGATACATCGACGGATACACACCCCGCGTGAACGGAAACTCGCCCGGCAGGCCGATCTGATCGGCGTCGGGCAGGTCGGCCTCGGTGTACAGCGGCTCGACCGGCTCGCCACTCAGCGTCGTGAACAGCGCCTCCCGCTCAGGCGTGCGCGTGTACAGCTCGCGGTACCAGCGCTCGGCATCCGTGACGGGTCGCGCGGGAGCTGCCATTCGAATCAGTGTACGGGCGCTTCGCGCAGGTACAGCGCCGCCGTCCACGCGAAGTCGCGCGCACCCAGGCCGCGACCGGACTCCGGCATGAAGTACTCGCGCATCCCGCCGCCTTCCACCGACTTGAGCATCCGCCGGAGCAGCTCGGCGCCGAGGGCGCGCTCGCCGTGGCCGTCCAGCGCGAGCGCGCACAGCCAGGTCACGTTCGCCCACACCGGCCCGCGCCAGTAGTTGCGGCTCGAGCGCTGCGGGTGCCCCGCGTCGAGCGAGCGCACGCCGTAGTGCGACGCGAGCGGGCCCACGCCCACCAGCTCGCGCACGGCCTGCAGCTCGCGCGCGCCGATGTCGGGGACGAGCGCGACCAGCGCGGACCCGGCGCTCGTGATCGGCAGCGTCTCCGAGTCGATCGTGTCGACCGCGCGAATCAGCCCGTCCGACTCGGTCCGCGCCCGCAGCGCCTCGCTCACGCGCCTGCTGTAGGCGCGGCTCTCGTCGGCCACCAGGCCCTGTCCGAGCTGGTCGGCTAGCCACCCCAGGTCGTCGGCGGCCCGAGCCAGGATCGCCGAGAAGCCGGGGTCGAGTACGCGGAAGCCGCCCTCGCGGGCGAGGTGCTCCTGGTGCCAGCCGACCGCGGTTCCGCGCCGCACCAGCGTCAGATAGCGGCGGTAGTGCTCGTCGGTGGGGCGCTCGGCGGCGTCGACTGAGTCGGTGTCGCGCCGGTGCACGACAGTCACCTCCGGGGTCACACGGAACAGCGGGTCGTCCCACTCGATCGAGTTGTCGCGGCCGGACTCCCAGGGGTGGATCACGACCGGCTCGCCGAAGCCGTTCGGGTCGCGCGCCTCGAGCAGGAAGCGGTGCCACGCGTGCAGCGGCGCCAGCAGCGCGGCGGCGCGCCGCTCGTCGGGGTGCTGCTCGAACAGCAGCCGCGCGCAGGTCGCCGCCAGCGGCGGCTGGGTGATGCCCGAGATGCGGCGCCCGTCGGCGCTCAGCCGCCGGCCCCACCAGGGCGGCCCGGGCAGGTAGCGCGCGTACGGGCGCGCCACCATCGTGAGCAGGCCGCGCACGCGCGGCCCGAAGCGGTCCGGCGCGCGCGTGTGGAACGCGATGTGGGGGATCATCCCCTGCCGGTCGCGCGCCCCGGCGAGCGTCTCGAGCTCCAGCCAGGCACGCGGCGGGTCGAGCTCGGCCCAGCCCAGCGCGGCCAGCGCCGAGTCCCAGTTCCACTGATGCGGGTACGTCGCGCGCGACGGGACCGTGTACGAGCCGGCGTCGTTGGCGCGCATCACCGACTCGGCAGTGGTCACCTGCCTTTTCTACAACAGCGGCAACCGGCTGCGCAGCTTGCGCTCGGGGCGCAGCCGCGCGACCGCGTAGCCGCCGCCACCGCCGATCAGGGCGACGGTCAGCGTCAGCGCGCCGATCTTGAGCATCGGGGCGAGCTTGTCGAAGCGCATGATGCGCCAGCCCTCGTCCCGGGCGATCCGCTCGAGCGCGGAGTCGGGATTGACGGCCCCCGGGTGCCCGACGGCGCGCAGCATCGGCAGGTCCGACTCGGAGTCCGAGTAGGCGTACGACTCGGACAGGTCGATCCCGTCGCGGGCGGCCAGCTCGCGGATCGCCTCCGCCTTGCCCTCGCGATAGGTGAACGGGCCGGCGGGCTTGCCGGTGTAGACGCCGTCGCGCACCTCGGAGCGCATGCCGATGCCGCCGTCGAAGACGAGCACGTGGGCGAGCACCTCGGCGAGCTCCTGCGAGGCGGCGGTGACGATGTACGCCGGCCGGCCGGCGTCCTGGTGGGCGTACGCCTCGCGCAGCACCTCGCGGTAGAGCAGCGGCAGGATGCCGGCCAGCACGTCGGGGCCGAGCCGCTGGAGGTCGACCACCCGCTGGCCGGCGAGCGCGTCGAGGATGCGTTCGCGCAGCGCGTCGGTGTCGGCGTCGTTGGAGCCCTGGAGCCGGAACTTGATGTTCGCCCAGGCGTCGCGCGCGAGCTGGCGGCGCGACATCAGTCCCTGCTTGTAGGCGGCGCGCCCGAAGTGCAAGGCGCTGGAGCCCTCGATCAGGGTCTTGTCGAGGTCGAAGAAGGCGGCTCCCTTCATGAGCCCCAGACTAGGCTGCGGGGATGGACCCCGCCCTGGTGCGGCGCCTGCGCGAGTTCTACGCGGCGTACGAACGCGGCGACGTGGACGCGGTGCTCGAGGGCATCCATCCCGACGTGAGGCTGATCAACCCGGAGTACGCGATCGACGGGGGCATCCGCCACGGCCACGAGGGCATGCGAGCCGCGCTGATGTCGCTCCACGACCAGTTCGACTACGAGCGGATCGAGATCGAGCAGCTCGAAGAGGGGCCGCACGGGGTGGTGGGCGTCTTCCGCATGGTCGCCAGCGGGCGCGCCAGTGGCGCGCCGATCGACCAGTGCTTCACACACGTGTTCCGCTTCCGCGACGACCTCGTCGTGGAGTTCCTGTGGTTCCGCACCCTCGACGAGGGTCGGCGCGCGGTGGGGCTGGCGTAGGGCGCTCGGCGAACGAACCGCCCCACGCCCGCGGCGGGGAGGCTTGTCGAGTTTTCCCCCGTATAGGACGAAAACGCGCCAAGCTTCGCGCTTGCGCCTGGTTGCTGCTGTTTGCGCCGGCGCGAGGACCGCGCCGAGGCGCCTAGCTCCCGTTCACCTCGACGATCACCGCGTCGCCCTGGCCTCCGCCGGAGCAGATCGCCGCTACGCCGAGACCGCCGCCGCGTCGCTTCAGCTCGTTGACCAGCGTCATCAGGATGCGGGCACCGCTGGCGCCGATCGGGTGGCCCAGCGCGATCGCCCCGCCGTTGACGTTCACCTTCGACTCGTCCACCTCGAGCATCCGCATCGAGTTGAGCGCCACCGACGCGAACGCCTCGTTGATCTCGAACAGATCGATGTCGTCCACCGACAGGCCGGCCTTCTCCAATGCGGCCTTGGTCGCGTTGGCGGGCGTGCGGGCCAGGTAGGGGAAGTCGTCGGCCACGGCCGCCTGGGCGACGATCGTCGCCAGCACCGGCCGGCCGTTCTGCTTCGCCCACTCGTCGCTGGCCCGCACCCTCGCGCCCGCGCCGTCGTTCACGCCGGGTGCGTTCCCGGCCGTGTGCGCGCCCTCCTTGTTGAACGCGCCGCGCAGCTTGGCGAGCGACTCCAGCGTCGAATCGCGCCGCGGCGCCTCGTCGACCTCGACGGTCGTGTCGCCCTTCTTCGACGAGATCGTCACCGCAACGATCTCCTCTGGCAGGCGGCCCTCGTCGGTCGCCTGGATCGCCAGCTCGTGCGAGCGCAGCGCGAACTTGTCCATGTCGGCACGCGTGATCTCGAGCTCCTCGCCGACCTCGTCGGCCTCCTCGCCCATGTGCTTGCCGCTGAACGGGTTGCGCAGGCCGTCGTTGACCATCGCGTCGAGCACGACGCCGTCGCCCATCCGATGGCCGAAGCGCCCCTGCTTGAGCAGGTAGGGCGCGCCCGACATCGACTCCATGCCGCCCGCCACGGCGACTTCGAGGTCCCCCGCGCGCACGGCCTGGTCCACGATGCCCGCCGAGCGCAGCCCGGAGGCGCACACCTTGTTCACGGTCTCCGACGGGACCTCCTTCGGGATCCCGCCCTTGATCTGGGCCTGGCGGCTCGGGATCTGGCCCTGGCCGGCCTGCAGCACCTGCCCGAAGACGACCTGCTGCACCGCGTCGGGCGCTACCTCGGCCCGGTCGAGGGCGGCGGCGATCGCCTTGCCACCGAGGTCGGTGGCGTCCAGGGAGGCGAACGCGCCTCCCATCTTGCCGAACGGCGTCCGAGCGGCGCCGAGGATCACTGTCTTGGGCATCGAGTTCGGTCTCCTTCGAGCTCTCCTGGTGCAAGCAACGTTACCTGTGAAGCCCGGCTAGGATGCCCGCCTCGTGCCGTCAACCAACGTGACCACCCGCGCCGGCGCCCCGGAGGAGACCGCGGCGGACACTCGGGTGGTCGGGCTGTTCGAGGGCGAGTCGCTCGCCGACGAGCGCCTCCAGCGGCTGGTCGACCTGGGCGAGGCAAAGCCCGCGCTGAAGAAGGTCGCCGTGGCCCACGAGGACGCGCCCGGCGGCGGCCAGCGCCGCGTGCTGATCGCCGGGCTCGGCAAGCGCGACGAGTTCGACGCCGAGCGGGCGCGCGTGGCGGCGGCCGCCGCGACCGCCCGCGCCAAGGAGCTCGGCGCGGTCTCGCTGTCCTGGGACACGCCCGCCGGCGACGGCGTCGCCGCCGGCCTCGTCGAGGGCACGCTGCTGAAGCTCTACTCGTTCGACCGCTTCAAGTCGGCGAAGTCCGACGACAACGACGCGGACGGCGTCGAGTCGCTCGAGCTGGTCGGCGCCGACGCGGCCGAGGTCGAGCGCGCGCACGTGGCCGCCGGCGCCGCCAACGCCGCTCGCGACCTCCAGAACCTGCCGGCGAACGTCGCCACCCCCGGCTTCCTCGCCGAGCGCGCCGCCGAGATCGCCGCGCAGTACGACGCGCTCGAGGTCGAGCTGTTCGACCGCGACGCGATCGTCGCCCACGGCATGGGCGCGTTCGCCGCGGTCGCGCAGGGCACCGTGACCGAGCCGCGCCTGATCGTGCTGCGCTACCGGCCCGCGGGGGCGAGCGGCCCCCACCTCGGCTACGTCGGCAAGGCCGTCACGTTCGACACGGGCGGGATCTCGATCAAGCCCTCGGCCAAGATGCAGGAGATGAAGTACGACATGTCGGGCGGCGCCGCCGTGATCGAGGCGACCGAGGCGATCGCCCGGCTGGGGCTCCCGGTCACGCTGACCGCGGTCGTGCCCTCGACGGAGAACATGCCGAGCGGCACCGCGGTCAAGCCCGGCGACATCGTCACCGCCATGAACGGCAAGACGATCGAGATCAACAACACCGACGCCGAGGGCCGCCTGATCCTGGCCGACGCGCTCGCCTACGCGGTCGAGCACGGCGCCGAGCGGCTCGTCGACATCGCCACGCTCACCGGCGCCGTGCTGTTCGCGCTCGGCCACACCTACGCCGGGCTCTGGTCCAACGACGACGACTGGTTCGAGCAGGTGCGCGCGGCCGGCGACCGAAGCGGCGAGCTGGGCTGGCGCATGCCGCTCCACCCCGAGTACTTCGACCTGACCAAGGGCACGTTCGCCGACCTCCAGAACGCCGCCGAGGCCCGCGTGGCGCAGTCCAACTACGCCGCCGAGTTCCTGCGCCAGTTCGTCGGCGAGACGCCCTGGGTGCACGTCGACATCGCCGGCACGGCCTGGGGAATGGCACGGAACTACGTCGGCAAGGGGGCCAGCGGGTTCGGCACGCGCATGCTGATCGAGCTCGCTTCCAGAGCGGCTTCCTGACGGTTTCACGGGAGACCCCGTGCTGTTTCACGCTGTGTGACATCGATCACACAACGGTTATGGACCGAGTCCCGCTGGCTACTTTGGCCGCGTAAGCCGGAAACCCGGCCCTGTTCGCGCGGCAGGGGAGAGATCGCGCGAACACGGCAAGCCCTGGCGGCGCAGTCGCGCAATGCCGGGCAGGTTCAGTACCCGGAGGTGAGCTTCTCTGTCTCGACGGAGAGCGATCGTCGCGTGCGCATGCGCGGCGGGCGCGGCCATGGCCGTGCCTGTTGCCGACGCGCGTCCAACCCAGCAGCTGTTCGTAGGCGAGACCGACGCGTTCGTGCCGGCCTCGCGACTGCCGGGTGCCGCGCTTCAGCACACGTATCTGAAGCTGTACGAGAAAACCAAGCGCCGGGGCGGCCACCCCGGTCGGAACATCCTGTTGAACGGCGTCTCGACCCACGAGGGTCGTGTGCGGGCGGCCACCCGCAAGGAGCTGCGCCGCTCGGTCCGCATCCTGCGGCGGCAGTCCGCCCCGGTTGCGGTCAGCCCCCAGCTGGAGGCAATCGCCCAGTGCGAGTCGGGCGGTGACCCGACCGCAATCGGCGGCGGCGGCCTCTACCGGGGCAAGTACCAGTTCTCGGTGGACACCTGGCAGTCCGTCGGGGGCAGCGGCGATCCCGCCGCGGCGCCCGAGGCCGAGCAGGACCGGCGCGCAGCCATCCTGCTGGCCCGCAGCGGGCCCGGCCAGTGGCCGGTGTGCGGGGCGTGAGGCCGATGAGGATCACAACCCTGATCGCGGCCTTCGCCGTCGCGCTGGCGCTCGTGCCCGCGGGCACGGCGCTCGCCGGCGGCGACCAGCCCGCCGGCGGCGGCACCGAGGTGGCCACGGCCGCCGTGCCGCCGGCCGCCAAGCCGGCGCCGCAGCGCTACCGCACCGCCTACAAGCACTGGCGCGGGCGCCTCAAGCGCCACGGCCTCTACGTCGGGCGCGACCTGCTCGCGTCCGGGCGGGCGGTCGCGGCCGAGGACGGCGCGGCCTCGCCGAAGAAGGCCGAGCTGCGCCGCTCGATCCACCGCATGCAGCGGCGCTGGAGCCACTGGCTGAGCCACAGCGCGCGCGGCCGGACGGTCGCCTTCAAGCTGAAGGTGCGCAGCGGCGTGCCGAGCTGGGGCAAGGCCCATCTGCGCTCGATCGCCTGGTGCGAGTCGAAGAACAACCCGCGCGCCATCGGCGGCGGGGGTGCCTACCGAGGGATGTACCAGTTCTCGTTCAGTACCTGGGCGGTCGTCGGCGGCAGCGGTGACCCCGCCGCCGCCTCACGCTGGGAGCAGACCTGGCGAGCCTGGCTGCTGCTGAGCCGCCACGGCGCCGGGCACTGGCCGATCTGCGGCTAGGAACGCCGGGGCCCGCCTTCCTGGCGGGCCCCGGCGCCCAGCGACGCGCGCCGTTCAGGCGCGCGGCCGGCGGTACTCCTCGTCACGCACGACGTCTCCCTCTCCGTCGCGCTCGTAGTGACGCTCGTGCTCCTCGTCGGAGGTGCGGGTCTGCTCGTGGTGCTCGACCCCGTTGCCCGGCTCGCCGTGGCCGTGCGACGTGATGCCCCCCACGCGGTTGGTGTCGTAGCGCTCGGCCACTTCGGCCTCGTCCGCGTCGGGATCGACGCGGGCTGCCTCCAGATGACGGTCGCGCGCCTCCAGCTGCTGCTCCTCGGCACGCGCGGCCTGCTCGCGGGCGGTTGCCTCCTCGCGCCGCGCTCGAGCCGCGCGTTCCTCGGCCTCCGCGCGCGTCCGGTCCGCCTGCGCCCGGCCGACCTCGGCCTCGCGGCGGATGCCGCGCGCCTCGTCACGACGCGTGTCCAGACGGCGCTCGCGGGCACGACGGCCCAGCAGCCACAGCAGCGCCAAGACGAGCAAGGCGGCAACCACGATGGCGATGATGACTCCGGTGTCCATACCTCTCCTCTCCTCGTTCTCGCCTCAGCTACCCGGCTTTCCACTTGCGTAAGCGCTCGATCGCCTGATCGAGAACCTCGTCGCGCTTGCAGAACGCAAAGCGCACAATCGAGCGCAAAGCGCCGTCGCGCGTGCTGAACGCGGACAACGGGATCGCCGCCACGCCGGCCTCGTGCGGCAGCCGCTGGCAGAGCGCCGCGGCGTCCTCGTCGCCCAGCGTCGCGTTGAGGAAGTAGGTCCCGGCCGAGGGCAGCGTCTCGAAGCCGACGTCGCGCAGGCCCTCGGCCAGCCGGTCGCGCTTGGAGCGCAGCGCCGCCGCCAGTGGAGCGGCATCGATGCCGAGCCCGACGGCGGCCGCGTGCTGGAGCGGCGTGCCGCCCGCGAAGCTGAGGAACTGCTTCACGCCCCGCACCCGCTCGACCAGCGCGGCCGGGCCCGTCACCCAGCCGATCTTCCAGCCGGTCACCGAGTGCGTCTTGCCGATCGACGAGACCGTCAGCGTGCGCTCCCACATGCCGGGCAGCGTCGCCAGCGGCACGTGGCGGCCGTCGTAGACGAGGTGCTCGTAGACCTCGTCGGTGAGGGCGATCAGGTCGTGCTCGCGGCAGAGCCGGGCCAGCGACTCGAGCTCGGCCTCGTCGAGCACCCGCCCCGTCGGGTTGTGCGGCGAGTTCAACAAGAGAACGCGCGCCGGGCCGGGCTCGACCGGCGCGAAGCGCCAGTCCGGCGGCTCCAGCGGGATCGGCCTCACGCGCCCGCCGGCCAGCTCGACGATCGGCGCGTACGAGTCGTAGGCCGGGTCGAGCACGAGCACCTCGTCGCCGGCGCCGACCAGCGCAAGCAGCGCCGCAGCCAGCCCCTCGGTGGCGCCGAAGGTGACCTGGACCTCGCGGTCCGGGTCCAGCTCGATGCCGTAGTGGTGCCGCTGGTGCGCGGCCACTGCCTCACGCAGCGCCGGGACGCCCGGCAGCGGGGCGTATTGGTTGTGGCCTTCGCGGAGCGCCGCGGCCGCGGCGTCGAGAAGCGCCGGCGGCCCGTCCTCGTCCGGAAAGCCCTGACCGAGA
>JBQGCL010000003.1:0-6174 GCA_052038485.1 Thermoleophilaceae bacterium
GCACCCTGGCGTGGTCTTCATGGTGCGCAGCCACGCCGACCTCCTGCGCAGTTTCGCTCCAATCGCGGCCGCGGTGATGGCGTTCCTGCTGGTGTTCGGTTTGGGGGGAGGGTGGCTGCTCGCCGGCCGGATGCTCGCCCCACTGACTCGCATCACCGACGCCACACGCACGGCCGCGACCGGCTCGCTCTCCCACCGAATCCGGCTGGAGGGCCGCAGCGATGAGTTCCGCGAGCTCGCCGACTCCTTCGACACCATGCTCGCGCGGCTCGAGGCGCACGTCGCCGAACAGCAGCGATTCGCAGCCAACGCCTCCCACGAGCTGCGCACCCCGCTGGCGATCACCCAGACCCTCCTCGACGTCGCCCGCAACGATCCGAACGGCCACAACGGCGAGCTCGTCGACCGCCTCCACGCTGTCAACACCCGAGCGATCGACCTCACCGAAGCGTTGCTCCTGCTCAGCCGCGCCGACCAACGGTCCTTCACCCGAGAACACGCCGACCTGTCCCTGATCGCGGAAGAAGCCACCGAGACGCTCCTCCCCTTCGCAGAAACGCACGGCGTCACCATCGAGACCTCCGGCGACGCGACCCCCACCGTCGGCTCGCCCGCGCTGCTGCTTCAGATGGCTACGAACCTCGTGCACAACGCGATCGTCCACAACCTGCCTGAACAGGGCACCGTGTGGGTCACGACCACCGCTGGTCCCAAGAACGCGGTGCTCACCGTGGAGAACACCGGCGAGCAGCTCACCCCACAGCTGGTCTCCACGCTCGGCGAGCCGTTTCAGCGCGGCAGCAAACGCATACGCACCGACCACGCAGGCGTCGGCCTCGGCCTGGCAATCGTCGAGAGCATCACCAAAGCACACGACGGCACCATGACCGTGACCCCTCGGACCACCGGCGGGCTCTGCGTCACGGTGCAACTCCCACCGGCGACGAAGTCACCCTATCGGGGCGACCCATTCAACCCCTACTAGCCAGGCAGAATGCGGGCGATTCCTACGAAGAATCCTACGTATCCGTGGCCCCGATCCCGCCCTAGTGACAGCAGTGTTCGCGGAGCCCCCCTGGGGCGGGGTATACGGCTTCCTGTGTGGTCCCGGATTACTGCGAGCCATCTGTCGCACGGTCTCGCTACCGCCGGCCGGTGTCTGGTGCCCGTCGTGCTCGGCATCGGTTCTCCGGTCTCAATCTCGACGAGGTCAGCGTCAACTGGACCATCGGGACCTGGCAGACGCCGCTGATCGTCGTCATCGCGGTTTCGATTCCGGTCGGCGCGAGCATCGGCTTCTCGATTGGACGCCGCCGCAAGCTCGCATAGCTAGGCGCGATCGATGGGACGGCGACTGAGGCTCCCCTACGGGGCGGCGAGGCCGCCACGCACTCGTGCGCGCCTGCCGGACGCCGCATACGATGGGACAAGACATGAAGCAGGAGATCCGCTTCTGCGCCGCGCCCGATGGCGCGCGACTCGCATATGCCACACACGGATCAGGCCCTCCGCTCGTGAAAGCGGGCAACTGGCTGACGCACCTCGAGTACGACTGGGAGAGTCCGATCTGGCGCCATTGGCTGCGCGATCTCGGCGCGACCAACACCATGATCCGCTACGACGATCGGGGCTGCGGGCTGTCAGATCGCGAGCTGACCGAAGCGCCGACGCTCGAGACCTTCGTCGGCGATCTCGAAACGGTCGTCGATGCGGCCGCCCCCGAGCGTTTCGCGCTGCTGTCGATCTCCGGCGGGGGGACCGTGGCGCTTGCCTACGCATCGCGGCACCCGGAGCGGGTCAGCAAGCTCGTGATGTATGGCGGCTATACGCGGGGCCGCTATCGCCGGGACGAGCTACAGCGGGAGCAGTCCGAGGCGTTGATCGCGCTGATGCGGGTCGGCTGGGGCGAGAACGTCCCCGCGCTCCGTCGGCTGTTCACGTCGATGTGGGCGCCCGGGGCCGGCGAGGAGCAGCTGGGGTGGTGGGATGAGCTCCAGCGCGAGACCACGACGGGCGACAACGCGGCCAAGCTGTGGACGGGGCGCGCGCAGATCGACGCGACCGATCTCGCTCGTGAGGTCACGACGCCAACGCTCGTGCTGCACGCGCGCAACGACGGCAGCGTGCCGTTCGAGGAAGGCCGGCGGCTCGCCTCCCTGATCCCGAACGCGCGGCTCGTCGCGCTCGAGAGCGCGAACCACATCCTCCAAGAGGGCGAGCCGGCGTGGGCCGAGTTCCTCGCGCAGGTGCGGGGGTTCCTCGACGTAGACCAGACGCCGCAGCCGGTCGACACGGGCGGCCTCAGTGAGCGCGAACGGCAGGTGCTTGAGCTTGTCGTGGAGGGGCTTAGCAACGAGGAGATCGCCGAGCGTCTCGTGCTCAGCGTCCGCACCGTGGAGCGACACCTGTCGAACATCTACGTAAAGCTGCGGGTGTCCGGCAAGGCTGCCCGCGCCGCCGCGGCCGCCCGCTTCTCGCGTACGTGAACGCCGCCACCACGTGGTGGCCAAGTTGGGTGGTGGCACCGATGTCCGAACGTCGGGGCGGACCTACCTTCGGTACATGCTCATCACGGACGCTCGCAGAATCGACTCGACCTCTGGGTCCCGACACGTGGTCGCCGTCGACGGAGTCGCGGCGCTCGACAGCTCGAAGCGGCCGGGTGGGCACGCGCTCGTCGGCAGGCTGAACGGACACATCGTCGCGGTGATCACGATCCGCGACGGCCTTGTAGTCGCTGACCCCTTCCGCGCGACAACGGCGGTTGTCGACCTGCTGAAGAGGCGTCGCGGAGCGATCCTGGCGCAGGCATGAGGTGACGGTTATGACGGCCTCCCTCAACCAAGTTCTCACTCGGCGGCCCACCGACCTGCGGGGACGCGCGGCTCGCCGACGCACGTCGCGCAACGGCTCGGGTTCGCGCGTCTCGGCGGGCTACGTCGCCTTCATCTGCCTCTTCGCCGCCCAGGCAGGTCTGCTGACTCTGAGTCCGATCCTGCCGGACGTGGCCACTGACTTCGGTGTCTCGACGGCCGCGGCCGGACAGCTGCGGACGCTCGTTGGCCTCGTGGGGGGCGTCGCGGCGCTCGGGGTAGTGCTCGTCGGGAGGCGAGTCGGACTGCGCCAGCTGCTCCTCGCCGGCAACGGGTTGCTTGTGCTCGGCTCGATCGCCAGCGCGGCGGCGCCGAGCATGATTGCCCTGGCCATCGCCCAGGTCGCGGTCGGCGCCGCCACCGGGCTCCTGATCGCGGGTGGGCTCGCCGCAGCAGCCACATGGGCGGCGCCCGAGCGCCGCGCCGCGACCCTGGCCTCGGCGTCGCTCGGCCAGCCGGCCTCCTGGGTTACGGGCATGCCCCTGATCGGACTAACCGCAGATCTCGGCTGGCGTTGCGCCTGGCTCGGCGTTCCCCTGACGGCCGGGCTGGCCGGGCTCGTGGCGGTCAGCTCCACGCCTCGCGAGCGGCACGCCTATGCGCCGGTGCCAGCCGCCTACTCGCTCCGCTGGGACGCGAAGCTGGCCGGCTGGATCGCGGGTGAGCTGCTCAGCTACGCGGCGTGGGCCGGGACGCTCGTCTACGCGGGCGCCCTCCTGATCGAGTCATACAACGTGACTCCGGGAACGGTAGGACTGATCCTCGGCGCGGCCGCGATCGCCGCCTTCCCCGGCAACTTCCTTGCCCGCCGGTGGCTGGCACGGTACACGCGCGAACTCCTGGTCGTGCTCGGACTCGGCGCCGCGGGAATCACCGTGACCTTCGGCGCCGTCAGGCCCGGGCTCGCCGTCAGCGCGACGATCTTCGCCCTCCTGGTGCTCGTGGCGTGCACGCGCACCGTCGCCGGCAGTACTTTCGCGCTCTACGTGACACCCGAGCGGAGGCTCGCGGTGATGGGCGTGAGAGCATCCACGGGTCAGCTCGGCTACCTGCTTGGGGCGGGCACCGGCGGAGCGGCGCTCGCGGCCGGCGGGTATCCCGTGCTTTGCATGACGCTCGCGGGACTGTTCACGCTGGGAGCTGCACCGCACCTGCTGGCGCTGCTGGCCGAGCTCCCCGGACTGCGGTCGCCTCGGGTGCGACTCGAGGCGGGCGGCGCGTAATCCGGCCTGCCGCGGACCACGACGCCTGGGAAGGGCTACGGATTGGACGCGCTGATTGCTCGCACGTCGCCAGCGCGCCCGCGGCCGTTTCGCGAGCTTCGCGCTCGTTCGCACTTCTTCGCGATCGGGGCGACTGGATTTGAACCAGCGACCTTTCGGCCCCCAGCCGAATGCGCTACCAGACTGCGCCACGCCCCGGGAGACCCCGCACGATACGCGATTAGCGTCACGGCGTCCGGGGAAATCGAATCACCAGTGTGCGCTTGCTCAGTGCTGGGGGGCACCGACAAGCACTAGAGGGATGGCTGTCCGAGCACGGAGTGGTGCTGGCGGCGGGGCTGCTGGCTGCCCTGCCCGTGATCGTCTCGACCGGGCACGCGCTCGTACATGACTGGGTGCCGGTCGGCGACAACGCCTCGACGGCGGTCCGTTCCTACGACGTCCTGAGCAGCCACTCGCCGCTGCTCGGCCAGGTGACGACCTCGTCTCACGTCGTCGGGGAGACCATGTTCAGCCTAGGTCCGCTGCTCAACTGGATGCTCGCGGTGCCGGCCCGCCTTTCCGACCCCGCCTGGCTCACGCTGACCGTGGGGTTCGTCAACGCCGTCGCCGTGATGCTGAGCGTCGCGCTCGCCCACCGGCGCGGCGGCCTCGTCCTGATGCTGCTCACGGCGGTCGCCATCGCGGTCATGGCCCGCTCCCTCGGTGGCGAGGCGATGCACTCGCTCTGGAACCGCTCCGCCGCCCTGCTCCCCTTCACCGCGCTGCTGTTCGTCGGCTGGTCGGCGGCGTGCGGCGACCCCAAGCTGCTGCCCGTCGCGGTCCTGCTCGCCAGCTTCGTAGTCCAGTGCCACCTCGCCTACGTCGCCCCCGCGCTGGCGGTGCTCGCGATCGCGGTTGCCGGGCTCGTCGTCGGGCGGTCCTCCCTCCCTCCCCACGCCCTGCGCCGCTGGTCGCTCGTCGCGCTCGCGGTCGGCCTCGTCGCCTGGAGTGCGCCGCTGATCGAGCAGGCCACCCACGACCCCGGCAACCTCGTCCTCGCGAAGCGCGCGGCAACCGCCGAGGTGCCGCGGTTCGGCCGCGAGGTCGGCTACCACTCGGTCGTGCGGGCGATCGGCGTTCCACCCTGGTGGCTGCGCGACGCACAGGACAACACGACGCGCTTCTTCGAGACGCTCGCGACCCCCCGCCGCAGGGCCGAGCTGAGCGCGATCCTGGTGCTGCTCGGGCTCGCCGGCGTGACGCTGCTGGCGACGCGGCGGCGGCGCGCCGACGTCGCCTGGGGCGGCGCGCTCGCGCTGGCGCTCTGCCTCGCCCTCGGCGCCGTGGCGAGCGCCACACCCACGGAGGGCCAGCTCTACGCGAGCATCACGTACACGCTCGGCTGGGGCGCGCCGGCCGGCATGTTCGCCTGGCTGATGCTGGGGTGGGGCGCGGCCGTGCTGCTGGTACCGGCGACGGGACGCGCGCCGCGGCTGGCGCCGGCGATCGGGCTGGCGGCCGTCGCGGCGATCGCGGTCGCGGTGTCGGTCAACCCGCGCCCCGACGACCGCGAGGGCGCCTACGACGCCCTCCAGACGATCCGCGCCCGCCTCGATGCGCGGCTCGGCGACAGCGCGCGGGTCACGGTCATCCCGACGTTCGTGCAGGGCGGCGCGCTGCTGTTCGACACGTACTCGTCGGTGGTCTACATGCTGCGCGCGCAGGGCCGGGTCGTGCAGTCGCCCGACCCGTCCGTGAAGAAGACCTTCGGCGGCTGGTACTACAAGAAGCGGACGACCGAGCCCGAGGTGCTGATCGGCGACAGGCAGATCCCGCCCGGCGCCGAGCGGGTGGCGACCGTGTCGCCGCTCGCGGTGATGGGGCCGCCGCCGCCCAATCCGTTCACGGGCGAGCCGGGCAAGCCTGAGCCGGACTTCACCGTCGCGGTTCGCTACCGAGAGCGGGCGGAGGGAGTCGAACCCTCACTAAGAGCTTGGAAGGCTCTTGTGCAGCCGTTACACCACGCCCGCGGGGTGGTCTCAGGATCCTAGCCAGCGCTTGGGATTCTCGACCATCATCTGGTTGAGGTGATCGTC
>JBQGCL010000004.1:0-20526 GCA_052038485.1 Thermoleophilaceae bacterium
GAGCTGCTCCAGGTCGACTCCGAGTCGCACCCCGACCTGTTCTGGGCGATCCGCGGCGGCGGCGGCAACTTCGGCGTCGTCACCCGCTTCAAGTACCGGCTGCACGAGGTCGGCACGATCGTCGGCGGCATGCTGTTCCTCCCGGCGACGCCCGAGGTGATCGCCGGCTTCGTCGCCGCCGCTGAGGCGGCCCCCGACGAGCTGTCGGCGATCGCCAGCGTGATGTCGGCGGCGCCGCCGATGCCGTTCGTGCCGTCCGAGTTCCACGGCAAGCCGGTCGTGATGGCCCTGATGGCCTACGCCGGAGGCGTGGAGGAGGGCCACAAGGCCCTCGCGCCATTCCGCGAGCTCGCCACCCCGCTCGCGGACATGCTGCGGCCGATCTCCTACCCCGAGATCTACCCGCCCGAGGAGGAGGACTTCCACCCGGTGGCGTTCATCCGCACGATGTTCGTGGACAGCATCGACCGCGACAGGGCAGAGACGATCCTGAAGCGGCTCGGCGAGTCGAACGCGATGATGGCGGTCACCCAGATTCGCGTTCTCGGAGGCGCGATCGCTCGGGTCCCGAACGACGCGACCGCGTACGCCCACCGCGACAGCCGCATCATGCTGAACGTCGCGGCGATGGCCGCCCAGCCCGGCGACCTCCCCGCGATCCAGCCGTGGGTGACCGGCCTCGCCGGCGAGCTGCTCCAGAGCGACGAGGGCGCCTACGTGGGATTCCTCGCCGACGAGGGCGAGGAGCGCGTCCGCGCGGCCTATCCCGGCGCGACCTGGGACCGGCTGGTCGAGATCAAGCGGCGTTACGACCCCGACAACATCTTCCGCGGCAACCAGAACATCCCGCCCGGTTAGAGTCCGCGCATGGCCCAACCAACAGTCGACACGGCCGCCCTCGAAGGGTTCGGCGGCGAGCTCCTACGCGACGGCGACCCGGGATATGACGAGGCCCGCCGCGTGTTCAACGCGGCGATCGACCGCAAGCCCGCGCTGTTAGCGCGCTGCATCGGTGTGGCCGACGTGATCGCCGCGCTCGGTTTCGCGCGCGAGCAGGGTCTGCCGGTCTCGGTCAGGGGCGGCGGTCACTCGGTCGCCGGTCACGCGATCGTCGACGGCGGCGTCACGATCGACCTGCGCCCGATGAACCGCGTGCGGGTGGACCCGGAGCAGCGCGTCGCCTGGTGCGGCGGCGGGGCCAACTGGGGCGAGCTCGACCGGGAGACGCAGGCGTTCGGCCTGGCGGTGACCGGCGGCCGGCTGTCCGACACCGGCGTCGGCGGCCTCACGCTGGGCGGCGGAAGCGGCTGGCTCGAGCGCAAGTACGGCTTCACCGTCGACAGCCTGATCTCGGCCGACGTCGTCACCGCCGACGGCAGCCTGGTCGTCGCGAGCGCCGAGCGCAACCCAGACCTGTTCTGGGCGCTCAAGGGCGGCGGCGGGAACTTCGGCGTCGTGACCGGCTTCGAGTTTCGCCTCCACGAGGTCGGCCCGCTGCTGTACGGCGGCATGCTGTTCTTCCCGATCGACGCGGCCGTCGACCTGCTCAAGGCATACCGCGGCTTCATGGAGGACGCGCCCGACGAGATCGGCGGCGGCGCCGCGGTTCTCTGCGCGCCGCCCGAGGAGTTCGTGCCCGAGGAGGTGCGCGGCAAGCCGGTGCTGGCCGTGATCGCCTGCTACGTCGGTCCGGTCGAGGCGGGCGAGCGCGCCTTCGCGCCCCTGCGCGAGTGGGGGCCGGCACTCGAGATGCTCGGCCCGATGCCGTACAGCGCGATCCAAGCGCTGATCGCCCCCGGCAACCCGCCCGGCCGCCGGCACTACTGGAAGGCCGGCCTCCTCGGCGAGCTGAGCGACGAGGCGATCGAGACGTACGTCCGCCGTGCCGGCGACCCGGCGACGCCGTTCACAGCGTCGCTGATGCTTCCGCTCGGCGGGGCGTTCGCACGCGCCGACGAGGCCGCCGCGCCGTTCGCTTACCGCGACGCCAAGTGGAACTACCACGTCCTCGCGCAGTGGGAGGATGCGGCCGACGACGAGCGCTGCATCGAGTGGGCGCGCGACTTCGACGCCGAGATGGCCGAGTTCGCCGAGGCGGGCGTGTACGTGAACTTCGCCGCCGAGCCCAGCGCAACCGCGGTCAAGGCCGGCTTCGGCTCCGAGAGCTACGCGCGCATGGTGGCGGTCAAGGACAAGTACGACCCGGACAACGTCTTCCGCAGCAACACCAACATCCCGCCGAGCGGCGGCTAGGCGCCGGTGACGCGGAACGTCTGCTTGCCGGCGGTGACGCTGGAGCTGTCGCCGACCCAGACGTTGATGCGCCCGTTCTCGACGACGAACCGGCCGCGGTTGTTGTAGAAGCCGACGGCGCCTAGCGTCCCTCTTCGAAGCCCTCGAGCACCTCCCGCACGAGCGGGCCGATCGCCTCGAGGTCGTAGCCGCCTTCCTGCACGAGCACCGTGGGAAGGCCGAGCGCCCCCAGCGCCCGTCCGGCCGTGCGGAAGCCCGCCGGCGTCACCTCGAGCGGACTCTCCGGATCGCCGCCGGCCGCGTCCACGCCGAGCGCCACCACCAGCGCCGCCGCGCCGCCCGCGCGCGCCCACGCGGCGAGCGACTCAACCGCTCCCAGCCACGCGTCGTCCCCGCTGCCCGGCGCGATCGGCACGTTGCGGTTCGCCCCCCCGCCGGTCTCATCGGCGAAGCCGAGGAAGTGGGGGAACCAGCCCGCGCCGGGGTCCACGTGCACCGACCCCACCAGCACATCCAGGTCCTCCCAGAAGATCGCCTGCGTGCCGTTCCCGTGGTGGGCGTCGATGTCGATCACGGCCACGCGTCCGCCGGTCCCGGCGCGCAGCCACGCCGCCGCCACGGCCGCGTTGTTGAGATAGCAGGACCCGCCGAACGCGCTGCGGGTGGCGTGGTGGCCAGGTGGCCGGCAGAGGGCGTAGGCCGCGCGCTCGCCGTCCAGCACCAGCTCGGCCGCCGTGAGCGCGGTGTCCACGGCGGCGCGGGCGGCCTCCCAGGTGCCCGGTCCGATCAGGGTCATCGTGTCGTAGGCGAATTGCCCCGCACGGGCCGTCATGGCGGCGGCCTGCGCCGGCGGAAGGCCGGAGAACAGGTCGGGATGCGGGAACAGGTAGGGGACGACGCGGTCCTGACCGGGATCCTCGGTCAGCCCGGCCGCCTGCCAGTCGTCCCAGGCTCGCATGAGGTAGTCGATGAGCTCGCCGTCGTGAACCGCGAGCAGCGCCGCGTCGGGCTGGTCTCGGGTGGGCGACAGGGGGGCGTCCTCGAGTGCCGTCCGGATCCGCTCCACCCGCTCCGGCACCTCGGTTCCCGGCGTGCGCACGCCCACCCAGATCTCGCCGCCCGGCTCGTGCAGCCGGTGGCGCTCGCTCCAGACGACCGGTATCCGCACCTCAGGCGAGCCCGGCGGCGACCCAGCGCTGGAAGTCGGCGATCAGCTCCTCGCTCGGCAGCAAGAGCGTCCCGGAATCGAACGCCCGCGAGGCGATCCCGCGCTGGACCGACTCGACCAGCTCGCGGTCCTCGACGCCGACCTGGTCGTCGAGCTCGATCAGATCGGCGATCTCGGCCGGATCGGCGTCCGCCAGGAAGAAGTAGTCGAGGAACCCGTCCGTCCGGCCCGGCTCCGCTGGAGTCAGCGGGCCGATCGAGAGATTCGTCACTCCCGGGAACACGTTGACCTTGGTGCTCGGCCAGATCATGTGGAACTGGCCCTCCCCCTGCCCGTCGCGCGTGCGCACGTGGTGACTGGCGAACGTCTCGTGGCGCTCGAGCCGGTAGGCCTCGGGTGACACGTCGACCAGGTCGCTGAAGCCCGGGTGCGCGACCGGGCAGTGGTAGCACTCGAGGTAGTTCTCGACGGCGACCTTCCAGTTGGCGCCGAGCGTGTAGGGCGCGCGCGAGTGGAAGACCAGCGCGTCCACGTCGATGCCTCCGGCGCGCACCAGCTCCGGCAGCTCCCCGAGCGTCTCGGCGAGCGGCGCCGCATCGTCGTCGGCGTTGACGAAGATGAACGGCCCCCAGGTGTCGACCAGGGCGGGCCGCAGCCCGAGCTCCGAGCGGTCCAGCGACCCATCTGCCCGCGGCGCCGCCCGCAGCTCGCCGTCGAGCCCGTAGGTCCAGGCGTGGTAGTGGCACTGCAGCGTCGTGCAGCGCCCCTCCCCTGAGACGACCTCGGCGCCGCGGTGCCGGCAGACGTTCACGAACGCCGCCAACTCCCCTTCGCGGTCGCGCACGACGACGAGCGGCACGTCACCCACCCGCAGGGTGAAGTACGAGCCGGGCTCGGCGAGCTGCCCGCTGTGGCCCGCGTACTGCCAGGCGTGCGTGAACAGCCGCTCGCGCTCGCGGGCGAGGACGTCTCCGTTGACGTACCAGCTGTAGGGCAGCGTGTCCGTGTGCGCAGCCTAGAGCCAGCCGAGCACGACCGCTCGGACGGCGCGCGCCCGGGCGGCCGAGGCGCGCTCGAGCAGCTTGAAGCTGACCTTGCCGGCCGCGGACCGCTTGCCGGTCGGGTCGGTGGCCACCAGCGTGAGCCGGTAGCGCCCGACGGCGAGCACCCGCGTGCGCGACAGGCGCCCGCGGAAGAGCAGGCTGTTGGCCCCCGCCTTGCCCTGGACGGTCATGGTCGTGCGCACCTTCGCGTAGCGCGTGCAGTTGGGCCGCGCGCCCTTGGCGGGCTTGATGCAGCGGCCGTGCACGCGCCGTCCGCTGAGCTTGCGCTCGAACGAGAGCTTCACCTTGGCCGCCTCGCTCAGCCGGAAGCTGACCCTCGTCGACCTGCCCTTGCGGAAGCTCGCCTGCGACAGCTTGAGTCCGGTGAGCGTGGGCGCCAGGTCGCTGGTCGTCGGGTTTCCACCACCGCCACCACCGCCGCCGCCGCCACCACCACCCTCGCTGTCGGGGTACCGCGGCTTGGTCTTGGGCGGCAGCGCGTTGACCAGATCGCCATCCTCGTTTTGGACGTTCACGGTCACCGGAGCCGAGGTCGACTCGTTGCCGAGTTCGTCGCGCGCGACGGCGGTCAGCGTGTGGTCGCCGTTGGGGACGTTGATGCTGCCCCACTGGACCGAGTACGGCGCCGACGGATCGGGCGCGCCGATGCGCGTGCCGTCCACCTGGAACTCAACCTCGTCGATCCCGCTCGGGTCCGTCGCGGTGGCCGTGAGCGGCGTGACCCCGGTGACCGTGGCTCCCGCGCCAGGCGAGCTGATGCTCACCGACGGCCCGTCGGTGTCCGTGTTCTCGACGTTGACCAACGCCGACGACGGCACGGACTGCTTGTTCTTGACGTCGATGGCGGTGGCCGTGACCGTGTGGGGTCCGTCCGAGACGTCGGTCGTGTGCCAGTCGACGATGTACGGCGAGCTGCTGTCGCTCCCGATCAGGTTGCCGTCGACGCGGAACTCGACGCGCGCCACGCCGCGGTCGTCGGAGGCGGTCGCCCGCATCTCGACGGTCCCCGCCACCTGACCGTTCTGGGGCGACACCAGGTTGACCGTCGGCGGGCTCACATCGGGCGGCTCCGCGGTGCCGCAGCCGCCCAGAGTCCCGCCCTGCTGGAGCTTCACGAACTTCGCGACCGACGGCACGCCCTGGTCGTTCAGCAGGAACAGCATGTAGTAGCCGGGCGGCGCCGCGTTCGGCCCGGTCGGCGCGGTAACGCTCACGCAGCCGCTGCCCTGCACCACCGGCAGCTTGAGCAGGCGCTGGTTCATGTCCACGCCGTGGGTCACGGCGGCCGGAGAGGCCAGCGCCGCGCCGCTGATGTTGGTGTCGTCGGTGTTGACGCTGAAGCTGCCGTTGAACCCGATCGTCGCGGGGGCGGCGGTGATCGCCGGGCGCGGGCCCCGGAACAGGTAGGGCGGCTCGTAGATCTCGACCGTGTCCTCCATGAAATCGGTGTCGACGTCCGCGTTGACCTTGCCGGGATCGCCGTTGTAGTCGTCGCCGGCCGACATCACGCGTCCGTCGGGCAGCAACAGCGCGGTCGAGTGGTAGGCGCGCGCCTCGGTCTGGGCGGGTCCGAGCCGCCAGTTGCCGCTGACCGGATCCCAGAGCTCGACGTGGCGCTGCTCGGGCTCGGCGTAGTGGAGCGGTGAGGCGTAACCGTCGAGGCTGCCGCGCCCGCCGCCGACCTCGACCATCGAGCCGTCGGGCAGCAGCACCGTGTTGGCGTGCCCGCGGCCATAGAAGTTGTCCTTGCCGGTCTGTGGCTGCCAGCTGCCGCCGATCGTGTACTGCTCGGTGGTGGTCGTCGACGGCTCGCCGCTGAACTGAGTGCCGCCGATCGCCATCAGCTTGTTCGGTCCGCTCGGGCCGGAGGGCAGCGGCACGGTCGTGCCCCAGACGCGGTGGCGCGTCATGTTCGGGATGTCGTGCCAGGTGAAGGGGTTGACGTCGACGTCGTCCATCACCCAGGTCATGTCGAGGTCCGGGCCGGCGGTGTAGGTGTGGCCGTCGTTGAGCACGTTCATGCGCGGGTAGAGGTTGCCGATCGGCTTCTTCGCGCGCTCGTCGTCGTCGCCGGTGCCGATCGACCCGATCTTCGTGATCGTCCCGACCCCGCTCAACGCGGCCGGCGGCGTGAACAGCTCCACGTCCTGGTTGGTGTTCGAGTGCGGGATCAGCTGGCCCGACTCGTCGAGCCCGCTCACGATCGGGATGCGCCCGTCGGGCAGCCGCACGCCGGTCGGGTACCAGCGGCCGTGGGCCATCCTCGGCTGCTCGCGCCAGGTCTCCGTCCACGGGTTGAACGTGAACACCCGGTCGAGCCCCTTCCACGTCTGCGACGGGCTCTCGTAATCGAGGTTGCCGCCGAACACGACCAGCTCTCCGTCGGCCGTGAAGGTCTGGCCGGCGCACCAGATGTTGGCCTTGTCGGGCGGGTTCTTCTGCACCGGGGCCGCGGTCGGGTTGGCCGGATCCCAGAGGTAGGCCTCGGCGTTGTTCGGCCGGTTGGGATAGGTCGGGTAGGAGAAGAACATCACCTTGCCGGTCGGCAGCAGCGCCGCGTGGATCGCGACGATCGGCCACTTCGACTTGCTGGCGATCCACTGGCCGATGTCGGCCGGGGTCCCGTCGACCTCGGCGTCGGCGTCGGCCACGCTGAGCTTCGGTTCGGGGGCGACGCTCTCGGGGGTCGCCTTCTCCTCGCGGATCGCCGTGCGCATGAGCGCGTGCTCTCGGGCGTGCTCGGGCCCCAGCGCCGCCGTCTCGAAGGCGCGCAGCTCGCGCTCGCTCATGCCCGGGACGCCCAGGTCGCCCGCGTGCTCGTGGCCCGGCGCGACGTCGGACGGGATGTCGGCCGTCGGGGCCTTCGCCGCCCGCGCCGGCGCCGGAGCGGGCCCGCCGCTGAACGCGATCAGGGCTCCGCCCGTGAGCAGGCATAGGAGGGCGACGACCAGCGCGAGCGCGGTTCGCGAGTGCTGACTGGGGCGGCGGCGATGCAAGCTTTCAACGTAAGTGCGATAGCGCCAACGCGCCAGCGGTTTTCCCGTAGAACTTCATAAGGAGTTAACGATCGCTCGTTCCGAGCCTTGACATGGCTCTCTGAAGCCCCATAGATTCCCTAACGAGCGTTCATGAAGACGGACTCCGCTGTCGACATGGCCCAGCAGCTCGGCGCCGACCGTGTGACCGCGCCCGCGGGCGCCCTGCCGCAGCCCGCCGAGCGCCTGGACGCCGCCGGCCCGTGCCGTCCCTACGAGTTCGAGGTCGCCGTCGAGCGGCTCTGCCTCGACTCGACCTCGTTCCGCAACATCCGCGAGCGCTCGGACGCCGACTCGGCGCGGATGGCCGACCGCATCCTCGAGATCGTCGGCTCGCGCGGCAAGATGCACAACCCGGAGACCGACTCGGGCGGCGTTGCGCTCGGCACGGTCACCGAGATCGGCGAGCGCTACGCGTCGCCGCCCGAACCCGGCCAGCGGATCGTCACGCTCGCCTCGCTCACGCTCACCCCGCTGAGGCTCGAGGCCGTGACCCGGCTCGATCCCGACGACCCGCAGGTCGAGGTCAGCGGCACCGCCTACGTCTGCGACCGCTCGGCCTGGGGCCCGGTCCCCCAGGACCTGCCGCTGAAGACCGTCCTCGAGATCTACGACGTCTACGGCGCCGGCTCGCTGACGCACACGCTGGCACCCGCCGAGGGCGGCACGGTGCTCGTGCTCGGCGCCGGGCACGCCGGAAAGCTCGCGCTCGCGGCGGCGCGCGACGCGATGGCGGGCGGAACCGTCGTCGCGGTCGACGTCGACGAGCGGGCGATCGCACGCGTCAGCGAGCTCGGCCTGTGCGACATCGGCCTCACGGCCGATCTGCGCGACCCGCTGGCCGCGGTCGAGGCCCTACGCGCCGCGGGCGCGCCGCCGGCCGACCTGACCGTGGTCGTCGTGAACGCCGCCGGCTGCGAGCCGACGGCGATCCTGCTGACGGCCGACTCGGGCACGGTCCTGTTCTTTTCGATGGCGACCAACTTCTCGACCGCCGCGCTCACGGCGGACGGGATGGCGTCGAACGTGCGCATGCTGGTCGGCAGCGGCTACACGCCCGACGTCGGGGCCTACGCGCTCGACCTCGTGCGGCGCACCCCCGCGCTGAGGGAGGCGCTGGGCGTATGACCGACGGCCATCGAGTGCAGGTGCGCTGGCAGGACCTCGACGGGCTCGGCCACGTGAATCACTGCGTCGTGCTCACCTACCTGGAGGAGGGCCGCGACGCCTGGCTGGAGCGCCACGGCATCCGCCGCGACGAGTACGTCGTGGGCCGTTGCTCGGTCAACTTCCGGCGCGAGATCGACGGGCACTCCAAGGCCGTGACCGTGCAGTGCGGCCTGCGCGAGCTCGGCCGCTCCAGCCTCACCACCAGCGAGCGCATCGTCGACGACGCCGGCCGGGTCGTGGTGGACGCCGAGTTCGCGCTGGTGCTGTGGGATCCGGAGCAGCGCGGCGCACGGCCGATCAGTGACGAGGAGCGCGCATCGCTCGAGGAGGTCAGCGCATGAGCTGGAACAGCAACCCGGTGGTTCTGACGGTGGCGGTGACCGGCGCCGACGTGTTCCGCGAGAACAACCCGAACATCCCCTACACGACCGCCGAGATCGCGGACTCGAGCATCGAGGCGGCCGGGGCGGGGGCGACGGTGGTCCACCTCCACGTGCGCGAGGACGACGGCACGCCGAGCGGCCGCCCCGAGCTGTTCAAGGCCGTGATCGAGCGCATCCGCGCCGGCAGCGACCTGCTCACGATGGTGTCGACGGGCGGCAGCAACGACATGACGATCGAGGAGCGCACCACGGGCCTCGAGGCGTGGCCGGACATCTCGGGCGTCGAGTCCGGCTCGATGAACTTCGGCGACGACACCTTCATCACGCCGCCGACGGCCGGCCGCGGGATCGTCGAGCGGGCCAAGGAGGCCGGCATCGCGCTCGAGGTCGAGGCGTTCGAGGTCGGCCACGTGATCAGTGCCCTGCGCTGGCTCGAGGAGGGCCTGCTGCCGGCGCCGCTGCGCATCAACCTCGTCTTCGGCGTGCCGGGCGGCATAGACGCCTCACCGGAGGCGCTCGCCGCGATGACGCGGCCGCTGCCCGAGGACGCCTTCTGGACCGTCACCTGCATCGGCCGCCACCACCAGCGCATGATGGCGCTGGCCCTGCTTCACGGCGCGCCCGGCATCCGTACCGGGCTCGAGGACGTCGCCTACCTCAAGCGCGGCGTGCTCGCGCCCTCGAATGCCGCTCTCGTGGAGATGGCCGTGAACCTGACGCACGCGCTCGGCCGCGAGGTGGCCACGCGGGAGCAGACCCCCGAGCTGTTTGGGCTGACTTGACCCGCAAGGGCCCCGAAACCCGCGAGGCGATCCACGAGGCCGCGCTCGAGCTGTTCGCGCGGCTCGGCTACCACGCGACCTCGATGCGCGCGATCGCCGCCGAGGCGCGCGTTCAGCCGGCGGCGATCTACCACCACTACGCCAGCAAGGAAGAGATCCTGGTGCGGCTCCAGGACGACTTCATGGAGCGGCTCACCGAGCGCGTCGTGGCCGCGCTCGAGCAGCACCAGCGCCCGGCGCTGCGCTTCGCCGCCGCCGTGCGCGAGCACGTCGTCTTCCACGGCCACCACACGCGCGCGGCGTTCGTGACCGACAGCGAGATCCGCGCGCTCAACGAGGCTCCGCGCGCGGCGCTGATCGCGAAGCGCGACGAGTACCAGCGCATGTTCAGCGGGATGATCCGCGACGGCATCCGCGACGGCTCGCTGCGCACCCCGGACGTGCACGTCGCGACCTACGCGATCCTGCTCCAGTGCACGGGCGTGGCGCTCTGGTTCGACCCGGCCGGGCCGCTGTCGATCGAGGAGGTGGCCGAGCTGCACGTGGAGCTCGTGCTCGGTTCGCTCCAGGCCTCCGCCGAGCTGATCGCCGAGGCGATCGAGAGCAGCCGGTTGGTGGCACGGTGACCCCGCGCGTCAAGCCGCCTGCCCTGCCCGAGCACGCGACGATCGCGGTCGTCGCGCCGGCCAGCCCGCCCCAGACGCGCTCCGAGATCGAGCAGGCGACCGCCTACTTCGAGGCGCTCGGCCACGAGGTCGTGTTCGGCCCCAACCACCGCAAGGTCCACGGCTACCTGGCCGGCACCGACGAGGAGCGAGCCGCCGACCTCCAGTGGGCCCTCAGCGAGCCCGGCATCGACATGGTGCACACGCTCTGCGGTGGCTACGGCGCCGCGCGCCTGCACGACCGGATCGACTGGAACGCGCTCGGCGCGCCGCGAATCGTGTGCGGGTTCAGCGACATCACGGCCGTCCATCTCGCGCTCGCCGCTCATACCGGCTGGGTCACCTTCTACGGTCCCAACTTCGTGCGCTTCACACGTCGCAAGGACGAGCTCACGGAGGAGACAAAGGGTTGGTTCCACCGCGCCTTCCAGCCCCAGCCGCTCGGGCGGGTGTTCGAGGACCCCGAGGACCCGTACGTGCTGACGGTCGGCGAGGGCGTGGTCGAGGCGCCGCTGGTGGGCGGCTGCCTGACGTTGCTGTGCGCGAGCATCGGCACGCCGTTCGAGGTGCAGACCGACGGGTGCATCGTGATGGTCGAGGACCTGAACACCGAGGAGTACCTGGTCGACACGGCGCTCAACCACCTGATCCGGGCGGGCAAGCTCGACAACGCGGTCGGCTTCGTGCTCGGGACGAACGTGAACTTGCAGGCGCAGACGCTGCCGGAAGGCCCCGAGTCCAGGCTCTCGATCGAGGAGATCCTCGACGAGCTGATCGCGCCGCTGGGGATCCCGGCGCTCGCGAACGTGCCTGTGGGCCACGGCAAGCACATGGCGACGATGCCGCTCGGGACGATGGCCCGGATCGACGGCGGCGCAAAGACCCTCGAAGTGACCGAGGCGGCGGTAGCCGAACAACTATGAGGAGATGGGGATGAGGCTCAGGACATTCGTGGCGTTGCTCGTGGCAATCGCGGCGGTCGCGGTGGCGGTGACGGCCCTGCCCGCCGGCGCGCAGGACGACGGCGCGGAGAAGAAGGTCCTCAAGCTCGGTTGGGCGCAGGACGTCCAGACGCTCAACCCGTTCGTCGCCCAGGACGAGGAGAACTTCCGCGTCTGGGCGCTGAACTGGGACCTGCTGGTCAGCTTCAGCCCGGACGACCTGTCGCCGGCGCCCGGCATCGCCGAGAGCTGGGACGTCTCCGACGACAAGAAGACCGTCACCTTCCACCTGATCAAGGACGCGAAGTGGTCGGACGGCCAGCCGATCACCTCCAAGGACGTCAAGTACTCGCTCGACGTGCTCGGCGGCAACGGCCTGATCTTCTCCGGCTACACCGACAACATCACCTCGGTCGAGACGCCGGACGACAACACCGTCGTCATCAAGACCAAGCAGCCGGACGCGCGCATCATCGGCGGCCTGTTCATCTACATCATCCCCGAGCACGTCTACGGCAAGGTGCCGGTGAAGCGGCTCACGCAGTCGTACCAGCCCGAGCTGCCGATGGTCGGGAGCGGCCCGTACATGGTCACCGACTTCGAGCGCGGCCGCATCGTGAAGATGGAGCCGAACCCGAACTTCCGGGGCGAGAAGCCGAAGTACGACGAGATCCAGTTCATCAAGTACGGCACCACCGACGCCGTGATCCGGGCGATCAAGCTGGGCGAGGTCGACGGCACGATGGAGGTCGAGCCGACCGCCTTCAACCAGGTCGAGAAGGCCGACGGGATCGAGGCGGTGCGCAGCTCGTCGCCGTCCTTCACCGAGCTCGCCTTCAACCTCTGCTCGAAGGAGCACTGCCCCGACGGCAAGGCCAACCCGGGGGTGCAGGACGTCGCGGTTCGCCAGGCGATCGGCTACGCCGTCGACCGCAAGCGCGTCAACGAGATCTCGAGCCGCGGCACCTCGTTCGTCGGCCACGGCCTCCTGCCCTCCTACTACAAGTCGTTCTACGAGCAGCCGGCCGACGACTACCCGTACGACCCGGACAAGGCCAAGCAGCTGCTCGACGACGCCGGCTACACGGTGGGTAGCGACGGCGTGCGCCAGAAGGGCGACGTGAAGCTGTCGTTCGACCTGTTCGTGCGGTCCGAGTCGCCGTCCGACATCCAGGCGGCCAAGATCGTGGCCGAGCAGTCGAAGGAAGTCGGGATCGACTTCAACGTCCAGGTGGTCAGCGTCGACAAGCTGACCGAGATCACGACGCGCTTCGAGGGCGACAAGCCGGCTCCCGAGTTCGACACGTTCATCTGGGGCTGGGGTGGCGATCCATACGACCCGAGCGCGCTGCTCAAGCTGATCACGACCGACCAGATCGGCAACACCTCGGACTCGTTCTACGCGAACCCCGAGTACGACCGGCTGTTCACGCAGCAGACCGGCGAGTTCGACCAGGCCAAGCGCAAGGAGATCGTGAAGCAGATGATCGCGATCGCCCAGCGCGACCTGCCCTACCTGGTCCTGACCGAGGACCCGGTGCTCGAGGCGTATCGGACCGATCGGATCGGCAACGTCGAGCTCCAGTGCCCGAAGCCCGATGGCGACGCCTTCTGCCAGCAGGTCTCCTACCAGCCGATGCTGTCGATCGAGCCCGCCGAGGGTGGCAGCGACGACGGTGGCGGCGGCGCCGGCATCTTCATCGCGATCGGAGTCGTCGTGGTTGCCGTGCTGGCGTTCGTGTTCCTGCGCCGCCGCCGCGGCGGCGGGCGCGAGCCGCGGGAGCTGGAGACGTGAGGCGCCGTTCGTGAGCCTGCGCTGGCTGGCGGGCAAGGTCGCGGCGGCGCTGCTGACGTTTGTCTTCGTCCTCGTCTTCAACTTCTTTCTGTTTCGGTTGATGGGCGATCCCACGTCCCAGCTCGCCCGGCTGCCCGCCCGCCCCAGCCAGGAGCAGATCGAGAAGGTCCGCGACTACTACGGGCTCGACAAGTCGGTCACGTCGCAGTTCGCCGACTACATGGGTCACACGGTGACCCTGGATCTCGGCGACAGCCAGCGCACGCGCCGGCCAGTCTGGACCGAGATCAAGGAGGCACTGCCCTGGACGCTGTTGCTGGTCGGCACCGGCACGCTGCTGGCCACCGTGATCGGCGCCTGGCTGGGGGTGATCGCCGCGACCAGGCGCGGCAAGCCGGCCGACGACAGCCTGCTCGGCTTCAGCCTGTTCACGTACGCGGCGCCCGAGTACTGGATCGGGATCATCCTGATCCTGCTGTTCGCGGTCTGGCTGCCGATCTTCCCGGCCGGGCAGCAGATGACGCCGGGGGAGGACTTCTCGAGCTGGTTCGCCCAGGCCGCCGACGTGGCCGAGCACCTCGTGCTGCCCGCCACGGCGATCACGCTGATGCTGCTGGGCCAGTACTTCCTGATCATGCGCGCGTCGATGGTCGACGTGCTGACCGAGGACTTCGTCACGGTCAAGCGCGCGGTCGGGCTGCCGTGGGACCGGGTCGTGCGCCAGCACGCGGTGCCCAACGCGCTGCTGCCGCTGGTGACGCTGTCTGCGATCCAGTTCGGATTCGTGATCGGCGGGGTGGTCACGATCGAGACGCTGTTCTCCTGGCCAGGGCTCGGCGAGCTCAGCTTCAACGCCATCAACGACAAGGACTTCCCCGTCCTCCAGGGCACCTTCCTGGTCTTCTCGGCCGGCGTGATCATCGCCAACCTGCTCGCCGACTGCCTCTACTTCTTCCTCGACCCGAGGGTGCGGGCGACGTGACCGACCGTGGCGTGCGCCGGCTGCTCTTCGAGACGTGGCGCGGCCGGCTCGGCCTGGGCGTGCTCGGCCTGTTCCTGTTCCTGGCGGTCTTCGGCAGCGCGATCGCGCCCGACAACCCGGACGCCTCGAGCCTCGACATCCTCGCCAAGCCGAGCACCGACCACTGGCTGGGAACGACCGAGCAAGGGTCGGACGTGTTCTCGCAGGTGCTCGCGGGCGCCCGCGTCTCGATAGTGGTCGGCTTCGCGGCGGCTGTCATCTCGGCCGTGCTCGGCGCCACGGTTGGGCTGCTGGGCGGCTACCTCGGCGGCTGGACCGACCGCAGTCTCGACGCGTTCGAGAACTGGTTCCTGGTGATCCCCCAGATCCCGCTGATGATCGTGCTCGCGCGGCTGCTCGAGCCGTCCCTGACCGTGCTGATCGCGGTGATCGGGCTGACCTCGTGGGCCGGCACCGGCCGGATCGTGCGCGCCCAGGTGCTGACCCTGCGCGAGCGCGCCTTCGTCGAGCGCGCCCGGGCGCTCGGCGCGAGCGACGGCTACATCATCCGCACGCACATCTTGCCCAACACCCTGCCGCTGATCTTCGCCAACACCGTGTTGATCGTGGCGGTGGCGATCCTGTCCGAGGCGGCGCTCGCCTTCCTCGGGCTGGGCGACCCGACGCGCATCTCATGGGGGACGATGCTCGAGAACGCGTTCTCCTCGGGCGCGCCGAGCGCCGGCGCCTGGTGGTACGTGATCCCGCCCGGCCTCTGCATCACGCTGCTGGTGCTGTCGGTGTCGATCCTCGGTTACCTGTTCGAGGAGTACGTCAACCCGCGCCTGAGGGAGCAGCACGCGTGAGCGACCTCTTGGAGATCCGGGATCTGCGAGTGCTGCACGGCGACCGGCCGATCGTCGACGGGGTCGACCTGACGCTGCGGGCCGGCGAGGCGCTCGGGCTGGCGGGCGAGTCGGGCTGCGGCAAGACGACCACGGCGCTGGCCCTGATGAAGCTGCTGCCGGGGTCGTTCACCCAGTCCGGCACGATGACCCTGCACCCGCCGGGGGCCGAGGAGCCGATCAACGTCGAGCGGCGCACCGAGGCGGGCATGCAGCTGGTGCGCTGGCGGCACGTGTCGCTCGTCTTCCAGGGGGCGATGAACTCTCTCGACCCCGTCAAGCGCGTGGACGCGCAGATAGCGCAGGCGATCACGCTGCACGAACGGCCGGAGAGCGCCGGCGACGTGCGCGCGCGGATCGCCGAGCTGCTCACGACCGTCGGCCTGACGCCGGCGCTCGGGCGCCGCTACCCGCACCAGCTCTCGGGCGGGCAGCGCCAGCGCGTGATGAGCGCGCTCGCGCTGGCGTGCCGGCCGTCGCTGGTGATCGCGGACGAGCCGACCACCGCGCTCGACGTGGTGATGCAGGCCCAGATCCTCGAGCTGCTCGAGCGGCTGCGCGAGGAGCTCGGCCTGGCGCTGATCCTGATCTCGCACGACCTGGGCGTGCTCGCCGAGACCTGCGACCGGATCGCGGTGATGTACGCGGGTCGGATCGTGGAGACCGGGCCGGTGCGCGAGGTGTTCGCGGCGCCCCAGCACCCGTACACGAAGCGGCTGCTCGACTCGCTGCCGGTGATCGGCGGCTCGCGCGAGCTCGCCGCGCCGATCCCGGGCGGGCCACCCGATCCGGGCGAGCTTCCGGAGGGCTGCCGCTTCCGGCCGCGCTGCCCCTACGCGGCCGAGCAGTGCCTGGAGGACCCGGCGTTGCGCGAGGTGCGCCCCGGCCAGTCAGCGGCTTGCCACTTCGCGCCCTGGACCGAGTGGCCTGCGCTTCAGGAAGCGGCGGTCGAGGGGGCCGCGGGATGAGCGACGCGCGCGCGCCCCTGATGGATGCGCGCGACCTCGCGGTCCACTTCCCCGGCCCGCGCCGGACGGTCGCCCGCGCGGTCGACGGGATCTCGCTCGACTGGCGACGCGGCGAGATCCTCGGGGTCGTGGGCGAGTCGGGCTGCGGCAAGTCGACGCTCGCGCGGGCGCTGCTCGGGCTCGTGCCGCGCACGGCCGGCGAGGTGGAGCGCGACGGCGGCTCGGTCGACGGCAAGCCCGCGCTGCGCGAGCTCCGCAAGCACGTCCAGATGATCTTCCAGGACCCCTACCAGACCCTGAACCCCCGCCAGCGGGTGCGCACGATCGTGGCCGAGCCGCTGCGCGTGCAGAGCGTCGACGGCGGCGACCACACCGACCGTGTGCGCCGGGCGATGGAGGACGTCGGGCTCGAGCCGGAGCGCTTCCTCGACCGCTATCCGCACGAGCTGTCGGGCGGGCAGCGCCAGCGTGTCGCGATCGCCGCGGCGCTGGTGCTGGAGCCGGACGGGCTGATCTGCGACGCGCCCGTCTCGATGCTCGACGTGTCGGTGCGCGCGCAGATCCTGCAGGTGCTGATCGAGCTGCGCCGGCGGCGCGACCTGGCGCTGCTGTTCATCACGCACGACCTCAGCCTCGCCTGGTCGCTGTGCGACCGGCTCGCGGTCATGTACCTCGGCCGGATCGTCGAGCAGGGCTCCGCCGTCGACGTGATCGAGCGCCCGCAGCACCCGTACACCCAGGCGCTGGTGGCGGCGGTGCCGGTGCCATCGGCGGAGGCGCGCATCCGCGAGCCCCTGTCGGGCGAGCTGCCGGACGCGACGAACGTCCCCCCCGGTTGCCGCTTCCACCCGCGCTGCCCGCGCCGCTTCGAGCCCTGCGACAAGGTCGACCCCCCGCTGCTGCCGACCTCGGCCGGCCAGCTCGCCGCCTGCCTGCTGCACGACCCGGCGCACGCACCCGATGCGCTGGCGTGACCTCGGGGGGCCGGTGGGACGGTTGCCCACCGGCGAGCGCAACGCGATCACGGACGTGCCCGGCGTGCGCCTCGGTCACGCCCAGGCGGCCAGCGGTCACCGCACCGGCGTGACCGTGATCGAGCCGCCGGTCCTCCCGACTCCTGCCGGCGCGGCCGTGATCAACGGGGTGGGGGAGCTGACCAGCAAGCTGGAGATCGACGAGCGCGGGGTCATCCAGACGCCCGTCTACCTGTGCGGAACGCACGCCGTGGGCACCGTCTACCACGCGGCTGTGCTCGCTTCCGGACGGGGACCCGACAACGCCGTGATTCCCGTCGTCGGCGAGTGCGACGACGGCGACATGGCGGACTCGCGCACGGTGGCCGTCGGCGACGTCGACGCCGCTTTGGCGAACCTCGGGTCCGACGTTGCCGAGGGCAGCGTCGGCGCCGGCACCGGGATGGTGCTGTTCGACTTCCCCGGCGGCATCGGCACCGCGTCGAGGGTCGTGGGCGACCACCACGTCGGCGTGCTGCTGCTCTGCAACTTCGGCGACCGCGACTACCTCGACGTGCCCGGCGTCGAGTTCGAGTCGCCGGCGTCGCGGCGCGAGTCGCACGGCTCGTGCATCGCCGTGTGCGCGACCGATGCGCCGCTGTCGGCGCAGCAGCTGCGCCGGCTGGCGCTGCGCCCGCTGCTCGGGCTCGCTCGGATCGGCTCATACGGCGCCGACGGATCGGGCGAGATCGCGGTCGCGTTCAGCACGGCGTCGGACCAGGACCTGCCGACCGAGCGGATCGACCCGTACTTCGCGGCCGCGTACGAGGCCGCCCACGAGTCGGTCTACAACTGCCTGGTCGCGGCTCGCCCGGCGCTGCGGCTCGACGGCAGCATGCAGGAGGGCTTCCCGCTCGGCGCCCTCAACGGGCGGCGTGCTCCAGATCCATCATGAAGTAGAGGAAGTACGACGCCTGCTCGTGGATCTCGTTGCGGTTGGGGCCGAGGATGCCGTGGCCCTCGCCGTTGAATGGCCTGACCCCGACGATCAGGTCGTCGGCGGCCATCGCGCCGATGTTCGAGGCCGCCCACTTGTACGGGACCGTGGTGTCGGCGGTGCCGTGGAAGAACCAGGCGGGCGCGTCGCCGGGGCCGATGTAGTCGTTGATCGGAATGCCGCCGGCGACGGAGACCGCGGCGCGGATGTCCGACGGCCAGCCCGGGTTGCCGCTGGTGCCGGGGTCGTCGGGGCGCCAGCCGACCAGCAGCGAGGTGACCGCGCCGGCCGACTCGCCCGCCATCGCGATGCGGTTGGGGTCGATGCCGAGGAAGTCCGCGTGCTGGCGCAGGAAGCGCACGGCGGCCTGGGCGTCGTGCTGGGCCGCGTAGGCAGCGGTGTAGCAGTAATCCGGCACGGGCTGGTCGCCGCCGCACGGGCCGGTCGCGAGCAGCCGATAGCCGAGCGAGATCGCAACGTAGCCGCGCCGCGCGAAGGCCGTGGCCCAGTCGGCGCCGCCGCTCTTGTCGCCCGCCGAGAAGCCGCCGCCGTGGACCCAGACGATCACCGGGCGGCGATTCACCGTGTCGCCGGTCGGCCGGTAGAGGTCGAACCTGAGGGCGACCGGGTTGCCGTTCAGGTCGGGCGCGGTGCCGTACTGGACGTCGGCGGTCTTCGTGACGTTGGTGAAGACGAGGTCGCGGTACCGCAGCGGTGAGTCGCCCGGCGGCCGGGGGACGGTGCAGCCGGCGAGCACGACAACGACGGCGACGAGCGGGAGGGTGAGCCGGCGCATGGTCGGGCGATCCAACCAGCGGGACGAGCCTCGGTCAAGCGGGTCCGGCGCCGCTCAACCGCTTCCCGCGAGCCGCTCGAGCAGCGTGTCGAACGCGGCAAGCCCCGACGCGAGGGCCGACTCGGGGTCGTCGGCGGCGACGATCAGGAGCGCCGCCTCGCCGACTGCGGCGAGCAGCATGTTGGCGAGCGCGTCGACCTGGTCGGCCGGCACGCGGCCCGCGTCGGCCAGTCGCTGGAGGCTCTGGCGGACGCCGCCGAGCGTGTACTGCTCGTCGAGCTCGCGCCAGCGCGCCCAGCCGAGCACGGCGGGGGCGTCGACGAGGGCGATCTGCTGAACGGCGCGGTCGAGCGAGAGGCGCAGCCAGGCGCCGCAGCCCGCGCGCAGCGACTCGACCGGATCGTCGTGCTCTGCGGCCGCCCGCCCGGCCTCGGCCGCGGCCTCGGCGACGACGCGATCGAGCACGGCGTCGAAGAGGGCCTCCTTGTTCTGGAAGTGGTGGTACAGCGACCCCCTGGCCACGCCCGCCTCCCGCAACACGGCCTCGACCGAGGTCGCCTCGTAGCCATCGCGCCCGAACAGCTCACGGGCGGTGGAGACGAGCCGCTCGCGAGTGGCCCGGCCCTTCTCGACGCGGCGATCGCTAGTGCCCCGCGCCGTGCGCTCCCCCGGTGTGGCCACCCCAGCATTGTAGACCGGCCGTCGGTTTGCTAAGTTCTAGACCGTCAGTCGGTCAACGATGTCGCCGCGACCGGCGTACGCGGCGCGCAAGCGACGGAGGTTCGCGATGGGAACGGCGACTGTGGACACGGTGCAGGTGGATGGCCTCGATATCGGGTACCGCGAGCTCGGCCAGGGACCGGCCGTCGTGCTGCTGCACGGCTGGCCGACGTCGTCCCATCTGTGGCGCGACGTGATGCCCGCGATCGCCCGCTCCAACCGCGTGATCGCCCCCGACCTGCCCGGCTTCGGGGCGTCCGACAAGCCGACCGGCGTCCGCTACCACTTCGACTTCTTCGAGCGTGCCCTCGACGGCCTGCTGGCCGAGCTCGGCGTCGGCGAGACCGGGCTCGCCGTCCACGACCTCGGCGGCCCGATCGGCGTCCACTGGACCGTCCGCAACCCCGAGCGGGTCACCAAGCTGGCTCTGCTCAACACGCTCGTCTACCCGCAGCTCGCGCCGTCGGTGCTCGAGTTCGTGGCGATCCTGTCCACGCCCGGCAAGCGCGAGCAGGCGACCAGCCGCGAGGGGCTCGCCGAGCTGGCCAAGGACGTCATGCCGGACGGCTTCGAGGACCTCGAGCGGCTGATCGACTCGTTCGCCGCCCCGTTCGACACACCCGAGGCCCAACGGGCGCTCGCCGACGCCGGCGTCGGGCTCGACCTCGAGGGGTTCGCCGAGATCGAGCGGAAGCTGCCCACGCTGACGATGCCCGTGCGGATCCTCTACGGCGAGGAGGACCGCGCGCTGCCGGACGTGGCGGCGACCATGCAGCGCGTAGCCGGCGACCTGCCCCAGGCAGTCGTCACCCCGCTGCCCGGCCGCGGTCACTTCATCCAGGAGGAGGTCCCGCAGCAGGTCGGCGAGCTGCTCGCGGAGTTCTTCGCTTAGAGCTGCTCCCTGACCCCGGCCGGCCGCATCGACGCGCGCCGCACGTCGCGCCGTCCGAGCGGCAGCACGGTCTTCCCG
>JBQGCL010000005.1:0-30187 GCA_052038485.1 Thermoleophilaceae bacterium
CCGGCCTCGTAGACCGGGATCACGTTGGGGTGCTCGATCGACGCGGCCAGCCTCGACTCGCGCGTGAAGCGCGCGCGGAAATCCGGCTCGGTCGCCAGCTCCGGCGCGATCAGCTTGACCGCGACCTGCCGGTTGAGCGCGATCTGGGTCGCCCGGTAGACGCGTCCCATCCCGCCTTCACCGGCGAGCCCTTCGATCCGGTAGCCGGCCAAGACCGAGCCAATCGAGATCTCGGCCATGAGGGTGAATATAGGCGGCCGCGCGGTCGCGGGCGGCGCGCCGCTGCTTCGGCGGGCGGCGCGCCGCTAGGCGGCGGGCGGCGCGCCGCTAGGCGGCGAGCGCCGCGGCCACGATCCCCTCGGCCTCGGCCAGCAGCCGCTCGAGATGCTCCTCGCCCAGGAAGCTCTCGGCGTAGGTCTTGTACACGTCCTCCGTGCCCGACGGCCGGGCCGCGAACCAGCCGTTCTCCGCGACCACCTTCAGCCCGCCGATCGGCGCGCCGTTGCCGGGTGCGTGCGTGAGCACGTCGAGTATCGGCTCGCCCGCGAGCTCCCCGGCCGGCACCTGCTCTGCCGACAGCTTCCCGAGCGCCGCCTTCTGCGCCGGCGTCGCAGCGACGTCCACGCGCCGGTAGACCGGGTCGCCGAACCGCTCAGCGAGGCCGCGGTAGACCTCGCCGGGGTCGGCGCCGCCGCGCGCGGTCATCTCAGCCGCCAGCAGGCACAGGATCAGCCCGTCCTTGTCGGTCGACCACGCCGTGCCGTCGCGGCGCAGGAAGGACGCTCCCGCGCTCTCCTCGCCGCCGAACCCGAGCGTCCCGTCCAGCAGCCCGTCGACGAACCACTTGAACCCGACCGGCACCTCCACCAGCCGGCGCCCCAGGTCGGCGACCACTCGGTCGATCATGCTGCTGCTGACCAGCGTCTTGCCGACGCCCACGCTCCGCGCCCAGTCGCGGTTGCCGCCGAACAGATACGCGATGCAGGCCGCCAGGTGGTGGTTCGGGTTGAGCAAGCCCGCGCCCGGGGTGACGATCCCGTGCCGGTCGGCGTCGGGGTCGTTGGCGAACGCGACGTCGAAGCGGTCCTTCAGGTCGAGCAGCCCGGCCATCGCATACGGCGAGGAGCAGTCCATCCGGATCTTCTCGTCCCAGTCGGGAGGCACGAACGAGAAGGTCGGGTCGAGCCGGTCGTTGACGATCGTCAGGTCGATCCCGTGGCGCTCGGCGATCGCCGTCCAGTAGGCGAGGCTGGCGCCACCGAGCGGGTCGGCGCCGAGCCGTAGGCCGCTCGCGCGGATCGCGTCCAGGTCGACGACCGCGGGGAGGTCGTCGACGTAGGCGGACACGTAGTCGTGCCGGCGCACCGTCGGCCCGTCGCCGGCGGCGCGCTGCACTCCCGCCAGCCCGGCGTCGAGCAGCTCGTTCGCCTCGCGCTCGATCCACGCGGTCACGTCGGTCCCCGCCGGGCCGCCGTGCGGCGGGTTGTACTTGAAGCCGCCGTCCTCGGGCGGGTTGTGCGAAGGCGTGACGACGATCCCGTCCGCCGTCCCCGCCCCGCCGCCGCGGTTGTGGGTCAGGATCGCGTGCGAGATCACCGGGGTGGGGGTGAAGCCGTCGTCGGCGTCGATCCTCACCTCGACCCCGTGGGCGTCGAGCACCTCGAGGATCGTGCGGAAGGCGGGCTCGGACAGGGCGTGAGTGTCGCGGCCGAGGAAGAGCGGACCGTCGGTGCCCTGGGAGGCGCGATAGCGGCACACGGCCTCGCTCACCGCCAGCACGTGCGCCTCGTTGAAGGTTCCGGCGAGTGCCTTGCCGCGGTGGCCCGAGGTGCCGAACGAGACGCGCTGCTCAGGAACCGACGGGTCGGGCCGCTCGTCGAAGTACGACGCGACTACGGCGTCGGTGTCGATCAGATCGTCCCGCGCAGGTGGCAGATCAGGCTCTCGGTGCCGGGCGGCAGGCCCAGTGACGCGGTGTAGGTGGGTCCGCCGCCGGGCGCCTGCGCGCTCTGCTGCGCCTTCGACCCGGCCAGCAGCTCGCCGCAGAGGGCGGGCGCGGTCGCCTCGCCCGACAGCGCCGGGTTGAGATCGCTGCCGCCGAGCGTGTCGTCGTAGGAGCCGTTGCCGTTGTAGTCGATGCCGTGCACGACGATGACGGCGAGGTTGCGCTTGATGAAGCGGACCGTGCGCGGGCGCAGCTTCATCGTGCGTCTGTAGGTGATGTTGCCGACCGTCGGATAGCGCGCGAACTCGAGGATGCTGACCACGCCGATGTCGCCGCGGGTGGTCAGCGCCACGCGCGGGTGCCCGTAGAAGGCGGCACCGTCGAGCGTGCTGATCGACAGGTGGCCGTTGTGCTCACGGGCGGCCTCGACCGTCGGGCAGGCGCCCTTTTCGCCGGCGTGGATGTGCATCGCGTGCGGCTCGCCGTCGAGCAGGCCGTTGGTCTTGAGCGTGACGGTCGCGACGTTGCCGTTGAGCGTCACGTTCGCGTTGCCGAGGCCGTCGACCTTGTTGGTCGGGACGGGGCCGAGCGTGGAGGGAACCTTCTGACCGGCGTTGGCCTGTTTGTCGCCGCCGTCATCGGACGAGCCCGCGACGAGCACGACGGCGGCGGCCACGCCGCCGACCAGCAGGGCGAGCCCGGCGATCACGGGCCAGCGCCGCCGCTGCTGGGGCCGCGGCCGCGGAGCGCCCGCCGGGGGGACCGCCGCGGCGGGAGGCGGCGGAGCGGTGCCACGCGGAGGAGGTGCGGTGCCGCCGGGAGGGGGCGCGCCGCCCGGAGGGGGTGCGGTGCCGCCGGGAGGGGGCGCTGTGCCGGCGGCGGGCGCGGCGAAAGCGGGCGGCGCGGCGGCGGGCGGCTCGCCCGAGGCGGGCGGGCTCGCGCTCGCGGCGGCCGCTCCGCTCGTCGGCTCCGTGATGAACACCTCGTGCACCGACTCGGGCTCGGCGGACACCGCCGGGGCGGCGGCGCGGGTGACCTGGAGCGCGTCGGGTGCCAGCGAGACTCCGCTCGGCTGTCCCACCGCGGCGTCGACGGCGGCCGCCAGCTCCGATGCCTTCGAGTAGCGCTCGTCCGGGTTCTTCGCCGTGGCCTTTGCGACGACGTCGTCGAAGGCCTGCGCGTCGGCGCGCTTCAGGCTGGGCGCGGGCGGCGGGTCGGTGACGTGCGCCCACAGCTTCGCCATGTCGTTGTCCTTCGGGAAGGCGACGCTCCCCGTCAGCATCTCGTAGAGCACGCAGCCGAGCGAGTAGATGTCCGCCCGCCCGTCGACCGGCCCGGCCTGGATCTGCTCCGGCGCCACGTAGTCGGGCGTGCCGACCCAGGCGCCCGTTCGCGTCAGGCTGCCGGCCGATCCGAGCCGCTTGGTCAGCCCGAAATCGGTCAGGTAGACGTGCTGGTTCTCGCCCTCGCCGCTGATCAGGATGTTGGCGGGCTTGACGTCGCGGTGCACGAGCCCGCGGTCGTGGGCGGCGTCCAGCGCGCCGGCGACGGATGTGATCACCCGCTGGATCTGCCGCATGTCGAGCGGGCCGCGGTCCACGACCTGGCGCAGGTTGGTGCCCGGCACGAAGCGCATCGCGAGGTAGAGCACGCCGTGGTACTCGCCGCCGCGGTGGATCGGGACGATGTTGGGGTGCTCCAGGGAGGCAGCCAAACGCGCCTCGGACTTGAAGCGCTGCACGGCGTCCGGGTTCCTCGTGTGCTCGGGCGCGATGATCTTCAGCGCAACGATCCGGTCGAGCTCGAGGTCGGCGGCCCGGTAGACGACCCCCATGCCGCCGCGATCGAGCATTCCCTCGATCCGGTAGCCCGCGAACTCCGAGCCGGGCTCGAGTCGCGTCAGGCGATCGGCAGCTTCATCCACGTCGTCTCACCGAGAGGGCCATGCTAGATCGCGCAACCGGGGGTAGGCAAGGCACGACCGAGCCTACGTGACCGATGTCACGGCGCGCCTGACGGCCCCCGGGGGCATGCCGACCACCCGCTTGAACGCGCGCGCGAAGGCGGCCTCGGAGCGATAGCCAAGCCGGTTGGCCAGCTCGCCGACCGTGGCGCCCTCGTCCCTGAGCGCGCTCACGGCGACCTGCATGCGCCACCGCGTGACGTACTGCATCGCCGGCTCCTGGACGAGCTCGGTGAAGCGTGCGGCGAATGCCGACCGCGACATCGCCAGCTCGGCGGCGAGCGCGGCCACGGTCCACTCGCGCGCGGGATCGCGGTGGATCAGCGAGATCGCGCGCCCGATCTGCTCGTCCTGGAGCGCGCCGAGCCAGCCAGTGCGCGCTGCCGGATCGGTTTCGAGCCACGAGCGGATCGCCTGGATCACGAGGATGTCGCCGAGCCGGGTGATCACCGCCTCGCCGCCGGGCCGCAGCTCCTTCGCCTCCGCCGCCATCAGCCGGAGCGTGCTCTGCATCCAGTCGAACTGGGGTGAGCCCGCGGCCTCGATGTGGAGGATCGGCGGCAGGATCTCGACGAGGCTGCGCGCGGCGGGGTGGTCGAAGCGCACAGCGCCGCAGATCAGCGTCGTCGGGGCGCCGCCGCCGCCGTGGCGCAGCAGCTCGTAGCGCTCGCTGATCTCCTCGCGGTCGAGGTCGAGCACGCCGGGAGCCGGCACGCCCGGCTCGCTGCGCAGCACGTGCCCCTCGCCGTGCGGCACCAGCCCGAGGTCGCCGGGCGCCAGCAGTAAGGGTTCGCCATCGCCGGCCTCGAGCCAGAGCCGACCCGAGGTGACCACGTGGAACCACACGTACCCGGGCATCGGCATCATCGTCATGCCCCACGGAGCGGTCAGCTCGGAGCGGCAGTAGAAGGCTCCGTTCATCCGCAGGAAGTGGAGCGCCTCGCCGAGCGGGTCGGACGGCGCCCAGGGATCGAGCGTGGCCATGCGCGCAGTATCCCGCTCCCGCGCCGTCCGTCCAGCCAGGCTGGACGGACGGGCATGAAACACGGCCGACCGGTCATAGACGCCCCAGCTCGAAGCCCGAAGACTGGACGCATGACCAACGAACCGATTCTCGTGCTGGGTGCGACTGGAAAGACCGGCCGCCGCGTCGTCGAGCGGCTCGAGGCGCGTGGCGCCGCCGTGCGGGCAGGCTCGCGCGCGAGCGAGCCTCCCTTCGACTGGGAGGACCGGGCGACTTGGGGCCCGGCGCTCGCGGGCGCGGGCTCGGTCTACATCTCCTACTTCCCCGACCTCGCGGTGCCCGGTGCTCCGGAGGCGGTCGGCGCACTCGCCGAGGCCGCGCGCGAGGCCGGCGTCCGCCGTCTGGTCCTGCTGTCCGGCAGGGGCGAGGAGGAGGCGCAGAAGGCCGAGCGCGTCGTGCAGGACGCCGGGCTGGAGTGGACCGTAGTGCGCTGCTCGTGGTTCAACCAGAATTTCAGCGAGGGCTACATGGTCGAGCCGATCCTGACCGGCGAGGTGGCCATGCCGGCGGGCGATGTGCCGGAGCCGTTCGTCGATGCCGACGACATCGCAGACGTCGCCGTGGCGGCCCTGACGGAGGTCGGCCATGCCGGCCAGGTCTACGAGCTGACCGGCCCGCGTGCCCTCACGTTCGCGCAGGCCGTCGGGGAGATCGCGAACGCGACCGGTCGCTCGCTCAGCTACACGCGCGTGTCGATGGACGACTACGCCGCGGTGGCCGCCGGGCTGGACGTCCCCGACGATGTGATCTGGCTGCTGCGCTACCTCTTCACAGAGGTGCTCGACGGTCGCAACATCGGGCTGGCCGACGGCGTCCAACGCGCTCTTGGCCGCGAGCCGCGCGACTTCGGGGAGTTCGCGCGTGAGACCGCGGCGACTGGAGTGTGGGGCGGCTAGCCCGCGAACGGGTGGGCACGGGTCCCGCGCACGCCGGGCTCGAACACGAAAATCGCCCCGCCTTGGTCCCCGTCCGCGGCCTGGCCGGGCCCTGGCTCGGCGGTCGTGACGTAGAGCTGGTCCAGGGCGGGGCCGCCGAACGCCGGGCGCGTGACGTTGGTCGCGGGCAGCTCGATCGTCTCGGTCACCTCGCCGTCGGCACCGAAGCGGCGCACCGCCGCGCCGTCCCAGAAGGCCACCCAGATACCGCCCTCGTCATCCACCGTCAGCCCGTCGGGCCGTCCCCAGCCCGGCTGCGTGTCCACGAGCCGCCGCCGGTTCGAGATCGAGCCGGTCTCCTCGTCGTAGTCCTGCACGTGGATCCCGCCGGCCCTGGTGTCGACGTGGTACATCAGCCCCCCGCCGGGGCTCCACCCGATCCCGTTCGAGATCGTCAGGTCGCCCAGCACCGCGTGCACCGAGAGGTCGGGGTCCAGCCGGTAGAGCGTGCCCGCGCCAGGGGTGCCCTCGAACGCCATCGTCCCGGCGAAGCAGCGGCCGCGCGCGTCGCAGTTGGCGTCGTTCATCCGGTTGGCGCGGTTGTCGGCCTCGACGGCCACGAGCGGCTCGAACCTGCCGGACTCGAGCTCGAGCGTCGCGAAGCCGTCGCGCACGGCCAGCAGCAGCTCGTCCTCGCCGCGCAGCATCGCTGCGCTGACAGGCTGGCCGACCTCGATCGAGCGGGTCGATCCGTCGGTCGGGTCGCTGATCAGCACACGGCCCACGAGGATGTCGACCGACACGAGCCGGTCGTGGCGCCAGTCCCAGAGCGCTCCCTCGCCGAGGCCGGCTCCGGCGTCGAACGCAAGCGTCATCTGCGCGCGCTTGATAGCAGGCTAGGCCGCCGCGGGCGAGCAGACCGGGCAGCCGGCCACCGGCTCCACCGGGATGCGGCGCTGCTCGAGCGTCCGGATGTCGATCACGACCGACGCCCGGAGCGTCGCCGGCGCCGCCAGACCGGTCAGGTGATGGATCACGTCGCTGCTCAGGATCCCGCCGATCAGGGCGCACGCCGGCGCGAACGTGGCGGCAACCGTGTCGGCCCGCTGGCGCCATGTGGCCAGCTCGTCGAACAGCGGGTCGCTCGCGCGGGCGCCCTCCTCGACGCACCAGAGGCAGCCGGGGGAGCCCGGCACGAACGTCGGCCCGACGCGGATCAGCGGCGGGAACTGGCTCGCGGCGATGTGGGGCACGCCGGCCTCGGCGCAACAGGAGTTGATCCACCGGCTGAGCCGATAGGGGGGCCAGTCGGCTGCCTCGACGACGAAGTCGGCGCCGGCCACCAGCGGCGCGACCGCCTCGGGCCCGTCCAGCCGGCGGTCGATCGCCTCGAAGCGGATCGACGAGTTGAAGTCCCCGAGCGTGCGCGCCGTGGCGAGCGCCTTGCGCTGGCCGATGTCCCGCTCGCGGTAGAGCGTCTGGCGCTGGAGGTTGCTGAGCTCGACGGCGTCGCCGTCCACGCCGACCAGCTCGCCCACGCCCGCCGCGGCGAGCGCCCAGAGCGCCCACGCGCCGAGGCCGCCGAGCCCGATCACGACCACGCGCGCCGAGCGCAGCCGCGCCTGACAGGCCGCGCGAGTCTCGCCGCCTTCGACGAGCTCGCCGAAGTACTCGAGCTGGCGGTCGTAGCGCTCCCGCTCTGTCGCGCTCAGCCAGTCGTCGTCGGCGGCGGCGTCCTCGACCAGGCCCAGCTCGGCGAGCTGGGCGAGCGTGTCGGTGACCTCCGCGGTCGTCAGCTCGGCGTGGAGCCCGGCCAGGTCGTCGACCGTGCGGGTTCCGTCGAGCCCCTCGAGCAGAGCGCGCTGACGGGGCTCCAGGTCCGGCAGCGCGAGATCCTCGCCGGCCCCGGGCCGCAGCAGGTAGAGGGTCCCGTCCGCGGCCGGAAAGCGCTCGACAGACTGCCGTAGCCGCGGTCTCCCCCCACGGGGACCAGTGCTCCGTGGGGGGAGAGGCGTTGCGGCTAGTTGCCCTTGACGAACTCCACCGCCGACGTCGGGCGCTTCACCTTGACGATCTTCAGCATCTGCAGTCACCTCCTCTCGCTCCTCGTCCCTCTCCCAAGGGGCCGCCGCGCGACCACAACGAACTTCACGTGCCGGCGCTCGTCCGGCGGCCGCTCGTGCGAGCCATCGGCCGCGCTGCCGTACAGCCCGAGAGGCTCGAGGTCCACGGCGCGCAGCGCGCGCCGAAGCTCGGCGGCGCCGTGGTGGCGCTGGACCTGGCGACTCTCGGCCACCAGCCTGCCGTCGTGCCAGGCGCGCAGGGTGGTGGCGAACAGCCCGCCGGTCTGAACCGGATGCGGCTCGCCGGCCGAGGCGTAGCGGTGCGCGCCGTCGTCCCAGCTGACGCCCTCGCAGAAGACCGATCGATAGGTCGCCAGCGTGTTGACGTCGAAGACGAGCAGGCCGCCACCGCGCAGGTTCGCCCGCATCCCGGCCAGGCCGGCACGCAGCTCGGCCCGATCGTGCAGGTAGTTGACCGCATCGTCGAGGCAGGTGACGAGGTCGGCTTGCTCGCACAGCACCGGCAGCCGGCGCATGTCGGCGACGCTGAGGCGCACGCGGTGCCCGCGTGCGCGCCGCCGCGCCAGCGCGACCATCGCGGGGGAGAGGTCGCAGGCGGTCACGGCGTAGCCGCGCCGCACCAGCGGCATGAAGCTCTTTCCGGTCCCGCACGCGACGTCAAGCACGCGCCTCCCGGCGAGTCCATGCTGGTGGGCGAGGCCGAGCAGCTGGGTCAGCCAACCCTCGTAGTCGTGGTGGGCGGTGAGCCCGTCATAGACGGGGGCGAGCGCGTCGTATGCGGTGCGTGTGTCCGACGCCACTGAAACGTCCATTACCCGGTAAGACCCTCGCGCGGTCGAGTCCGTTTCATAGATCGAGTGGAGGCCAAATGCAGAAGCGCTCTACACTGAACCGCGACCATGGATGGGACTCGTGGGATTGGACCGCACTCAGCACGAGCTGCCACCGCGAAGCACGACGGCTGCTCGATTCAGAGCAGGACGCCGAGGAGGCAGCCCAGGACGCGCTCTTGCGCGCCTGGCGTAGACGTGACCGTCAGCGCGAGCGCGGCGCTGAGGTCTGGTGGGTCCGGAAAATCGCGCGCAACGAGGCGCTGCGCCAGCAGGCACGGCGGGCGCGGGCGCGAGATCTGTATACAGAAGCGCCAGTCGAGCTTCTGGACGGTGTTCCGGCCGCCCAAGATGTCTCGCAGCTTGCGGAAATCATCGACCTACGGGAGGCGATCTCAGAGCTCGCGCCTGGAGATGCGCTGTTGCTCCGGCTACGTTATGAGCGGGATTACACGCAGCCATCTTTGGCCCGGCTGGCAGGGTTGCCCGAAGGAACTGTGAAGATTCGGCTCCATCGGATACGTGGCCGCCTACGTGAAAGGCTGACGGGAGAGCATGACTAAGACGAAGACTGGCGTGGATCAGCGACTCGTGCGGGCAATTGGACATCCGCTAAGACTGCGCTTGCTGACGATCTTCAACGAGCGGGTGGCCAGTCCAAGCGACTTGGCCGCGGAGCTCGGCGAGCCGATCGGCAACGTCAGCTACCACACCAGGATCCTGGCTCGGCTCGGGTGCGTGGAGCTTGTCAAGACCAAGCAGGTCCGAGGCGCCGTCGAGCACTACTACCGGGCAGTGGTCCGGCCGGTGTTCAGCGACGACGACTGGGCCGAGCTCCCGCTCTCCATACGCAAGTCGCTGGCGGGCGCCGTGCTTACGGAAATCGCCGACGACATGGGCGCATCCGCCGCCGAGGGCGGCTTCGACCGCGACGAGGTCCATCTCAGCCGCACGACCGTGACGCTCGACCAGCAGGGCTGGCAGGAGCTCAACGAGGCGCTCCAGGAGCTCACCGAGCAGGCGCTCGAGATCCAGGCGCAGAGCGCGGCGCGGCTCCACTCGGACGGCGCGGCCGACTCCGAGGGTGCGGTGCTGGCGCTGATGCTGTTCGAGCCGCCGACCCGTTCGGGCAAGACGGCGGACCGCAAGACCAAGCGCTCGGGATCGAAGAAGAAGAAGTAGCGCGCGGGCCCCGCCAAGCAGCGGGGCCGGTCGCGTTAGTGTCCGCACTGTGAGTTCGCGATCGATCGCGGTGGTGGGCGGCGGCTTTGGCGGCGTCGGCGCGGCCGCGATGCTCAAGCGCGCCGGCTATGACGACGTGACGGTCTTCGAGCGCGGCGAGCGGATCGGCGGCGTCTGGCACCACAACACGTATCCGGGGGCCGCCTGCGACATCCCGTCGCACCTGTACGAGTTCTCGTTCGCGCCCAACCCGCGCTGGTCGCGCCGCTACGCCCCGCAGGCCGAGATCCAGGCCTACCTGGAGGGCATCATCGACCGCTACGGCGTGCGCGACAGGATCCGCACCGGCACCGACGTGCTGCGGGCGCGCTGGGACGAGTCGCGCGACGGCTGGATGATGGAGACGAGCCGCGGCACACACTTCGCGAACGTGCTCGTGACGGCGTGCGGGCAGCTGTCGGTGCCCACGGTGCCGCCGCTGCCCGGGCTAGACAGCTTCGGTGGCCCCGCCTTCCACACGGCGCGCTGGCGCCACGACGTGGACCTCGCCGGCAAGCGCGTGGCGGTGATCGGCACCGGTTGCAGCGCCATCCAGGTGGTGCCGGCGATCCAGCCGATCGTGGCGCAGGTGGACGTCTACCAGCGCTCCCCGGGCTGGACCTTCCCGAAGCAGGACTTCCCCTACAGCGAGCGCACCCAGCGCCTGTTCGAGCGCTTCCCGATCCTCCAGCGCCTCGATCGCGCGTCGATCTTCTACTTCCAGGAGCTGGCGGCGGCTGGGATGACCAAGCACCGCTGGCTGCTGCCGGCCTTCCGGGCGATCGCGCAGCGCCGCATCAACAAGGCGATCAAGGACCCCGAGCTGCGCCGCAAGGTCACGCCGACCGACGAGATCGGCTGCAAGCGGATCATGCTCACAGACGAGTGGTATCCGACGCTGGTCAAGCCCAACGTCGAGCTGATCGCCGACCGGATCGCGGAGATCACGCCCACCGGCATCCGTACGCAGTCCGGCGGCGAGCGTCCCGCCGACGTGCTCGTGCTCGCCACCGGCTTCGCGACGCACGGCTTCGTCGCGCCGATGGAGATCGCCGGCGCCGGCGGCCGGCTGTTGAGCGAGGCCTGGGCGGACGTGCCGCGCGCCTACCTGGGGCTGAGCGTTCCGGGCTTCCCCAACATGTTCCTGCTCTACGGGCCGAACACCAACGGCGGCAGCGGTTCGGTCGTCAACACGATCGAGTGCGGGGTGAACCACGTGATCGCCGCCCTGAAGGAGCTCGACCGCGCCCAGGCGCGCCGCATCGAGATCACGGCCGGCGCGGCCGAGAGCTTCGAGCGCGAGCTGAAGGAGGCGCTCGCAGGCACGGTCTGGCACTCGGGCTGCACGAACTGGTACGTCGACGACAACGGCCACGACCCCAACCAGTGGCCGTGGCTGTGGACGACCTACCGGCGCCGGACCGAGCGGATCGAACCGGGCACGTACGAGCTGGTCGCCTGAGACGGCTCGGCCTGATCGTCCACCCGTCCCGCCCGCTCGACGGGGAGCTGGCGGCGATCGCGGGGTGGACCTCGGACCGGGGGCTCGAGCTGGGGCAGGTGCGCATCGACGGGCAGACGCGCGAGGTCGCCGCTGCCGTGGCGCCGGGCGAGTGCGACCTGCTCGTCGCCGTCGGCGGCGACGGGACGACGCTGGCCGCGCTGCACGAGGGCGCCGCGGTCGGCCGGCCGGTGCTCGGCATCGCCTGCGGGAGCGTCGGCGCGCTGACTTCGGTGGTGGCCGAGGAGACGACCGAGGCGCTCGATGCCGTGGCCGACGGTCGCTGGGCACCGTTCGAGCTGATCGGCCTCGCAGTGGCCTGGGGCGACGGGTCGGCCCTGGTCGCAATCAACGACTTCGTCGCGATCCGCAACGGCGCGAGCCAGATCCAGGTGTCGATCACGGTCGACGGCGTGCTGTACGCGCAGGTGGCCGGTGACGGCCTGGTGGTGGCGACGGCGGTCGGGTCGAGCGCGTACACGATGGCCGCGGGCGGCCCGGTGCTGGCACCCGGTGCAGAGGGGATGGTGGTCACGCCGCTGGCGCCGCACGGCGGATCCTGCCCGCCACTGGTCGCCGGACCGGACAGCCGGCTGGCGCTCGCGGTCGAGCCCGGCTACGGCGGCGTCCGCTACGAGGTCGACGGGCAGCCCGTCGCCGTCGAAGCCAACGAGCTCGAACTCGCGCTGCGGCCGGCGTACGCCACGCTCGTGCGGCTCGAGGACGCCGAGGCGCGGCTGACGGGCCTGCGCCGGCGCGGACTGGTGCTCGACAGCCCGCGAGTTCTGATCCGCGAGGCGCGCCTGCACGACATCAAGCTGCCGGGAGTCCCGCCTTCTCGTTGACCCGCGCGCGCCCGCGGGCGGCCCGGACGGCACGCGTGAGCGTGTCGATGTCGTAGGCGCCCTGGTGACGCCGGCCGTTGATGAAGAAGGTCGGCGTGCCGGCGACGCCGCTCGCGTCGGCGCTCGCCACGTCGCCCGCGATGCGCTCGGCGTGCTCGTGACGGTGGATGTCGTCGACGAAGCGGTCGAGGTCGAGCCCCAGCTCCTCGGCGTAGCGCTTCAGGTCGCGGCCGGTCAGCTCGTCCTGGGTCGCGAGCAGCCTGTCGTGCATGCCCCAGAACTCGCCCTGCGCGGCAGCCGCCTCGGCGGCCTCGGCGGCCAGCTGGGCGTGCGTGTGGACGTCGTTGAGCGGCAGGTGGCGCCAGACGTAGCGCAGCTCGTCGCCGAAGTCGTCGAGCAGCTCGCGGATCACGACCTCGGCCTGCCCGCAGTAGGGGCACTCGTAGTCGCCGTACTCGATCAGCGTGACCGGCGCGCCCTCGGGGCCGCGGATGTGGTCGCGCTCGGGGTCGACGTCCTCGGCGAGGTCCTGGAGGTCCTCGGCGGTCCCGGCCAGCTGGCGGGCGCGCACGTCGGCCGGGATGCGGCGGATCATGCGGAAGATCAGCCAGCTCAGCAGGGTCGACGCGACCGCCGCCGCGAGCACGCCCAGCTTGGCCTGCTCGAGCTGGTCGCCCTCGAAGGCGAGGCTGGCGATCAGCAGCGAGACCGTGAAGCCGATTCCCGCGGCGGCGCCCCCGCCCGCCAGCACCGGCCAGCTCACCGCCGGCCGCAGGCCGGTCACCCAGGGCCGCGAGGTGATCCAGAGGGCGGTCATGATCCCGACCGGCTTGCCGACGACGTAGCCGAACAGGATGCCGAGCGTGATCGGCGAGCCGACCGCGTCCGAGATCAGCCCGCCGTCGACGTGGATGCCCGCGTTCGCGAGCGCGAACACCGGGACGATCACGAAGCTCGTCCAGGGGTGGAGCCGGTACTGGAGCCGTTCGTTGGTGGAGATCGCCGACGTAACGCCGAGCTGGGCCGACCGAGCCGCCGCGGGCGTCGGCTGCTCGCGGAACGAACGGGTCAGCTCCGTCACGCGCTCGAGGTCCTCGCGCGCGGGCGGATAGGCGCTGATCGCGAGGCCGACGGCGAGCCCGGTGATCAGCGGGTCGACTCCTGACTCGTGGAGCGCGACCCACATGCCCACGGCGGCGAGCGTCGCCAGCGGCGGGCGCCAGGCGACCGGGGCGTAGCGCAGCGCCGCCAGCGCCCCGAGGAGAGCCACGGCCACCGCCAGCGCGACCCCGTCGATCGCGTCCGAGTAGACGGTGGCGATCACGAGCAGCGCCACCAGATCGTCGAACACGACCAGGGTCAGCAGGCGCACGCGAAGGCGCGTGGCGCCGGGCGCCACCAGCGCCAGCACGCCGAGTGCAAACGCGGTGTCGGTCGACATCGCCGTGCCCCAGCCGTCGGCGCCGTCGCCGCCCGCGTTGAACGCGAGGAAGATCGCGACCGGCAGCGCCATACCGCCGATCGCTGCCACCAGCGGCAAAGCCAGCCGCCGCCGCTCACGCAGCGAGCCGACGTCGAACTCGCGCCGCGCTTCGAGGCCAACGACCAGGAAGAAGAAGGTCATCAGGCCCTCGTTGACCCAGTCGTGCAGGTCCATCGAGATGCCCTCGCTGCCGATCTGGATCGACAGCTTGGTCTGCCAGAACGAGTCGTATGAGTCGGACCAGGGCGAGTTCGCCCACAGCAGCGCAGCGATCGTGGCGCCCAGCAGCGCGGCCGCGCCGGCCGACTCCGTGTTGAGGTAGTCGCGCAGCGGCGCTGCGAGATTGCGCGCCCACGCGGAGCGCTCGGTGAAGGGTCGCGTCGCCACGCCTAGCCGCGCGGCAGCGTCGCCAGCGCGTCCTCGCGCGCCTCGTGCGCGCGGCGGCGGGCATCGCGCACGCGGGCGAGATCGGCGTCGTCGCGACCGGTCAGGTTGATCTCGACCAGCGCGGCCGCGGCCACCGTGGCGGCCTCGGCGAGCAGCACGCCGGTGAGGGCGTCACCTCTGATGGCGGGATCGCTGGCGACGGTCACGCGCGCGCCCAGGACCGCCGCCTCCGCGGCGCCCTCGGCGATCGCCAGCGGGGTCTGGCTCGCTTCCGTCAGCGCGGCCTCGAGGCGCTCGGCGCGCTCGGGGTGGCCGGCCGGCATCCGCAGGGCATCCAGGACGGGGGCGTACGAGGACAGGTCGCGGTCGGCCAGCTCGAGCGCCTCGGTGCGCAGCTCGGTGGCGCGGGCGGGAACCTCTGGCCCGACTTCCTCCGGCGCCCGCTCACGCGCGAGCTCGATGCAGGCCGACATCTCGAGCAGCGCCGCCGCGAGCGCTGCCGCGACGGCCGCGGAGGAGCCGCCGCCGGGCGCCGGGTCGGGCGCGGCCACGAGCTCCAGGAGTGCCGCCAGCGGACGGTCCGCGAGTCCGGTCATTGGGGCCGATGGTAGAACTTGCTCGTGCTCGCTACCGGGATCGAGCGCCTGTCCGGCGAGCAGGTCGAACGCTTTCACCAGGACGGTTTCCTGATCGTCGAGGAGGGGTTCATCTCAGACCGCGCGATCGAGTTGCTGCGCGAGCGCTTCGACGTGCTGTTCGCCGGCGAGTACGCCACCGGCATCCAGCCCGACGAGGTCAACTGGAAGCCGGGCCGCGACAGCGAGGACCTGACGCGTCAGATCTGCAACGGCTGGCGGGCCGACGACGTGATCGCGGCACAGGTTCTGAGCGAGCGCACGGGGCGGATCGCGGCGCAGCTGATGGGCTACGGCGGCGCGCGCATGCTCCAGGACAACTGCCTGTGGAAGCCGCCCGGGGCGCGGTCGCTGGGCATGCACCAGGACGGCTCGTTCGCCGACTACCTGGTGCCGTCCGAGATGATCACCTGCTGGGTCGCGCTCGACGAAACGCAGGCCCAGGGGGGGACGATCGAGTACGCCCGCGGGTCGCACAAGTGGCCCAAGGTCGCGCCCGACCGGGGCAGCTTCCACGCGCCCGAGGACTGGCTGGCGCCGCTGGCGGCGGCCGCGCCCGAGGGCGTCGAGCCCGAGCGGGTGCCGGTCGTGGTCAAGGCGGGCGGATGCTCGTTCCACCACTCGCTCACCTTCCACGGCTCCGGCCCCAACGAGGCCACCCGCGACCGCCGGGCGATCGTGTCGCACCTGATCGCCGCCCACACGCGCTTCCACCCGACCAACGTCGACCAGATCTACTCGCGCTACCGGCGCCGGGGCGACCTGTCGATGGACGAGTCCTTCTTCCCGGTGCTCTGGGACGAGACGGGCGCCCGCAGCGCCTGGCTGGCCGAGCTGCCGGCGCTCGCGTAGGCGCGCCGATAGCGCCTCAGCTCGTCGGGGTCGCCGGCGGCCTGCTTGTTCCACGGCGTTCGGAAGCGGTTCTGCCGGCTCGGCGACCGCGGCCCGTCGGTCTGGTAGCAGAACTTGCCCACGAAGCTGCACACCGCCGCTCCCCAGCGGCCCGGGAAGGCGTTCCAGAGTGCGCCGTGCTTGCCGTCGCGGCTCGTGGGCAGCGCGATCAGACAGGGCCCGCTCCGTTGGCCCTCTGAGTCGATCTGGTCGTCGAAGCAGGCGTCGTCCTGGTTGAACTTCCAGTCCCCGAGGCCGTCGAAGCGGCCTTCTCCCAGCGATCCCTTGGCGAGTCCCTGCTCGCAGCGAATGCGCCGGCAGCCGGCCGGATAGGACGCGTGGCTGCCGGCGGCCACGAACACGACCGGGCGCGTCTCGTCCCCTGACGGTCCCGGGACGCGATCGAGTTGCGACCAGTCCCATCTGTAGGACGTCCCGTGCGAGTCGTACAGCACGGCTTCGGGCTCGAGGTTGTCGAGCCGGTAGGGGTCGATGTAGCGCCGGTCCTCCTTGATCCCCGCAATCACCGTGGCGCCTTCCCAGTCACCCTGGTGGTCGAAGCAGCTCAGGTCGGCGAACGTGAAGCCGGGCAGGCAGTTCAGCTCGCTCCGCCAGGGCGAGCTGTTGTAGGGGATGAACCACCAGTAGCCCAGGTAGAGCTTGTCCTGGCGCACGCGCGCGTGGACGTACATGCGCTCGACCGAGCCGGGGCGGTCGACGGCGAGGTCGACCCCGCCACGAGCGCGGCTGCCGAGCGAGATGTACTCGTCGAGCGATCCGGCCAGGTCGCTCTCGCGGTCGAGCGTCTCGCACGCGTCCGGCCCTGCGTGGTGGTCGCAGACCTGGTGGTTGCTTCCCTGGGGGGCGTGCTCGAACAGCCAGTCCACGTCCACCGGGCGCAGCCGCTCGCCGCCGTCGAACCTGAGCAGCGGCCGGAACTCTCGAACCACCTGCTCCAGCCCACCAACCGGGCGCCCGGTGTGGGCGTCGCCGGCCTCGCGCAGCGCCCACTCGGCCTCCGCGGGCTCGACGTCGCCGAAGGCCCTCGACTCGAAGCGCCCATCGAGCGCGCGTGTCCAGGTCATCCAGCGCGCGTCGTCGTCCACGTCCGTGTCGCCTGTGATGGTGTGCAGGGCCAGCGGCCAGTCTCCGGCTGCCGCGCACCCGTGGCCAAGCGCCTCCTCCCAAGCGATCGGCGCCGCCCCGGACTTCGACACGGTGAGCGTCTGGCGGCTCTTCATCAGCTCGTCGCAGGCGGTCGCGGCTCTGGTCCACGGCGCGACCGTCTCGCGGCTTGTGCCGGCGGGGAAGTAGCTGTCGAGCTGTTCGGTGGTCGGCAGGTCGTCCAGCAGGAACGCGACGCCGCGGTCGGCGTCGGTGCGCCACTTGATCTTGCGCAGCGAGTCGACCAGCACCCGGCCGTAGGAGCCGGGCGAAGGCTCGGCGCCTTCGAGCGGTATGGCGGCAAGCGACTTTTGGAGCTCGCGGTAGTCGGTCGTGGGCGACTCGACCAGGCGCCAGAGCGTGCGCCCGCCTTCCGGCCGCCGCGGCACGGCGATGCCGACCGCCAGATCGAAGCGATCGGCGTCGACGGTTGGCTGGAAGAGGCTGCGCAGCCGGCCGGCGTGCCGCTCGCTGCGGGCTACCTTGATCAGGCGGCGGCCGAGCGGATCGCCCGGATCGATCACGAGCAGGAGGTCGTACTCGCCCTTGATCCGGCGCACGACCACGTCGTGAGACTCCACGTCCGTCTCGCGTGGGGTGTCCCTGGCGCTGAGTGCACAGCCTCCGACGAGCACGAACGGGACCGCGAACACGAAGCTGACCAGGAAGGGCGGTAAACGCAGCTCGCGTGGCGTCCGCGGCGCGCGGCGGAAGGTGGCCGTCACCGAGAACCGCGGCCTGACCCGCAGGACGACCTTCCAGAACGAGCGCACGGTCGCGGCGGCCAGCCACAGTACGACGAGCGCCAGCACCACGACGCCCGCGTCGAGCCAGAAGCGGTCGATCGGGCTGCGGCGGTCCTCGACCGCGAGGCCGAGCAGCGTCGCGCCCGCGACGAAAGCCGTGGCGAACGCGATGAGGCCGAGCACCGTGAACAGCGCGAAGCGAGCCAGGCGCTCGGGCAGCTCGGGAGCCTCCTGCGGCTCAGGTGTCGCGGTGCGCAGCACGGCGTACGCACCGGCCGCGAGCAGTGCGACGACGGCGCCTGCGATGCGCACGGGGTCGTCGTCGAAGGCGAACGTCATCCCGGCCCCGAGAGCGGCCAGCACGAGCAGGGCGTAGGCGACCAAGCGAACTCGAACCAGTGCGCGGACGACCGCGGCGAACCCCGTCACGACCGCGCGCGCGACCCACGACACGGCGTCGCCGGCGAAACCGACCACGGCCGCGAGCGCGCCGAGCACCGCACCCGGGACGGCCCCCAGGTGCATCGCCACCCAGAGGGCGAGGCCGCCGAGCACCGCCGCGACCAGCAGCCACCACCAGTCGACCCGACCCTGGTCCTCGCCCTCCGGCTCCCCGGCCAGGTGAGCCAGGCCGGTGCCGACCTCCTCGCCGAGCGCGGTCGCCAGAACCGGCGCGATCAGCGCGGCGGTCGCCAGGTGCCCGCGGCCGTTGGGGTGGAGGGTGCCGTTGAGATCCGCCTGGCTGCTGAACGACTCACCGAGCTTGCGCACCCACGCGGCTTCGCCGGCCGCGCAGATGCCGTGATCTCGGAACACCTTCGCGACGCCGGTCACGAGCCGCCAGTGGTTCTCGACCGCCGCGTCCCGCAACACCGCGTTGAGGGCTCCCAGGACGTTGACCTCCGCCCAGGTCGCCTCCTCTTGGTCGATGCCGAACAGCGCCCGCTGACACGGCTCGCCGCCGACGTCGCGCAGCGGGTCGAAGTACTCCACGGCGACCACGCGATCGTCCGGCACGTGCTCGCGCAGCCGGGCGCCCAGCTCGTCGTACTTCTGGCGCAGGGAGCGAAGTGCGTCCGCGACGTACTCCGCTGCGGTGTCGGCGCCGCCGTAGGGTTGACGCGAGCAGTCGTCGACCCGGATGCAGAACTTGACCAGCCTGCTGAAGCGGACGTCGTTGGCGCCGATGCTCAGCAGCACCGCGTCGACGTCGCGCTCGTCCGAGAGCTCGCCCAGCTCGTCGACCTGGGGACGAAGGGCCCCAAGGCCGGGGTCGGGCTCGATACCCGCGTACTCGCCGAGCAGGCCGTGGTCGACGGTGGCACCCGAGCAGCCGAGCGGGACGAAGGAGACGCTCGCGGTGGGGTTGCCGCGGTCGAGGGCCACCGTCGCCTGGGCGGCACCCGAGCGCATCGAGCGATGGCAGCGCGGGTCGAGTCTCCATTGAGGCGCGGCGAGGCCCCCCGCGTCGGGATTGCCCTCCCCGGAGGCGACGGAGTCACCGATCGACACGACGAGGTGGTCGCGCGCCTCGATCTCCTGGGACACCTCCTCGCCGTCCACGTCGACGAGCAGGCTGTGTGTGCCCTCGCCGGCGGAGAACTCGAAAACGCAGCCGCGGATCCGCTCCGGCTTCAGCTCACTGTCGTCGAGCTTCCAGATCAGGTTGCCGTCGCAGGTGCCGGCGCCGCTCAGCCTGACCTGCACGGCCGGCTGAGCCGCCACCGCCTGCGCGGGCGTCTGCCAGCCGTCGACGGTCCCGTCGCCATCGCGGTCCCTGAGACGGTCTACCGCCGTCCAGTCCAGCTGCGGCGCGCCCAGCGCTTGCGGTGGAGGCAGCATCGCGAGCAGGGTCGCCGCGAGCAGCACGACGAGAGTCCACGCTCGGGACAACACGTGGAGCGAGCCTGACACACGCGCCCCATTGCATGCAAGCGCGCTGAGTGGTCGCCGCTAGGTCGGCTGGCCCAGCCGCTCGTAGCGCCCGCCGTGGAACAGCAGCGGGGTGCCGGAGCCGGTGCGCGCGTACTCGACGCGGCCCAGGAAGAGGGAGTGGTCGCCGCCCCAGTAGGAGCGCTCGACGCGGGCCACGAAGTGGGCCAATGCGCCGTCGACCAGCGGGGTCTCGCGCACGAGGCTGAACTGGGGGTTGGGGCAGTCGTCGCAGGGGCGACCGGCGAAGCGGTCGGACAGCTTGGCCTGCGACTCGCACAGCACGCTGACCCCGTAGTGGCTGCCCTCGTGCAGCATCCCGCACATCTTGGTGCCGCGGTCCACCGAGATCAGCACCAGCGGGGGCTCGAGCGACACCGACATGAACGCGTTCGCGGTCATCCCGTGCACCTGCTCGCCCTTCAGCGTCGTGATCACGGTCACCCCCGTGGCGAACATCCCCAGCGTCTTACGCAGCGCGACCGCCGGATCGTCGCCGCCGACGTCCGGCTTCTCCTCCTCGGCGAACTCGTCGAACGGGCTGGCGCCGATCCCGTCCGGCCCGGTCCAGCTGAGCGGGAACTGGAACTCGGTCGGCTCGCTCATGAGCGCGGGCGCGTCTTGTCGGGGTCGTAGAACGGGAAGCGCACGACCTTGGCGGGGATGCGCTTCTGGAGGCCGTCGAGCTTGCCGACCTCGACCGCCGTCCCGATCTCGGTGTACTGGATCGCCATCCGGCAAAGAGCGATGTTCTTGCGGAGCGTGGGGGAACGGGTGCCGCTTGTGATCACGCCGACGCGGCGACGGCCGTCCCAGACCTCGTCGCCATGGCCGGCGGTCTCGTTGCCATCGAGCTCCAGGCCGACGAGCGCGCGCTGGGGGTGGGCCGAGCGTTCGAGCAGCGCCTCCTTGCCCACGAAGTCGTCGTCGGTGTCGAGCTTGACCGTGAAGCCGATGCCCGCCTCGAACGGGTCGACCTGGTCGTCGAACTCGTAGCCGGCGAAGATCAGCCCCGCCTCGATGCGCACCATGTCGAGCGCCTCGAGCCCGAGCGGCTTGAGACCGCGCGGCTCGCCGGCCTCCCAGATCGCGTCCCAGACCGCCGGACCGTCGTCGGGGTGGCAGAACACCTCGTAGCCGAGCTCGCCCGTGTAGCCCGTGCGCGACACCACGATCGGGACGCCGTCGTAGTCGCCGATCCGTCCGACCAGGAAGCGGAACCACTTCAGCTCGTCGATGCCCGGCTGCGTCGGCGGCGTCCAGACGAACTGCTTCATGATCTCGCGGCTCTCGGGTCCCTGGACGGCGACGTTGTGGAGCTGGTCGGTCGTGGGCTTGATCCAGACCTTCAGCCCGAGCCGCTCGGCCAGCTCGCGCAGCCAGATGCCGTCGTACTCGTCGCCGCCGACGAAGCGGAAGTTGTCCTGTCCGAGCCGGAACACCGTGGCGTCGTCGATCATGCCGCCGGTCTCGTTGCAGACGGCCGTGTAGACGACCTGCCCCACCGCCAGCCGCCGGATGTCGCGCGTCGCGGCGTGCTGCACGAGCGTCTCGGCGTCGGGGCCGAGCACCTCCCACTTGCGCAGCGGCGACAGGTCCATCACGGCGGCCTTCTCGCGGCAGGCCCAGTACTCGGCGATCCCGCCCTCGTTGTTGAAGCAGTGCGGCAGCCAGTAGCCGCGGTACTCGACGAAGCTCTCGGTCAGCTCGCTCGTCCGCGAGTGGAACGCGGTCTCCTTGGTCATTACGGGCTCTGCCTCCGGGGTCACGCGGTGGGCGATCGCCGTCGAGAAGCGGTTCTCGGGCGAGTAGACGCGAACGTGGATGTCGGTGATCTCCCAGCCGTTCGCCGGGTCGATGTCGTCGGGACAGGCCGACGACGCGCAGACGAGGTCGTTCATCGCGCGCAGCAGCACGTAGTCGCCCGGGCGCGACCAGGGCTCGTCGGCGATCAGCACGTCGTCGGCGCTGAAGGCGGTGTTGAAGAAGAAGTTGACCGCCTCCCAGCCCGCCCGCGGAGCGATCCCGAACGGCGCGACCTGGTTGTTGAAGTTCTCGGTGCAGGAGATGTGGCCGGGATAGCCCATGTCCTCGTAGTACTTCGGCGTGCAGGCCAACCCGAACATGTCGTGGCGCCCGACCGTGTCCTGCACCACCTGCACGAGCGGGTCCATGTCGACGTCGAAGAACTTGCTGTAGATCCCCGGCGTCGGCACGGCGGCGCCCATCAGCGTGCGCGTGGTCAACCCGTCGAAGCCGCGCTCGAGCCCGTCGTGGAGCTTGTGGGCGTGAAAGGCGAGGAAGTCCGAGCACTGCTTGCCCTTCACGTCGATGATCTGGATGTACTCGCCGGCCTTGACCTCGTAGCTGAGCGCGGAGGCCTTGTCGACGCGGAAGTCGAGCCGCGGCTCGGCCAGCGCCGGCGGCAGCTCGAGCTCGACCTCGGGGCGCGGCTCAGCCCGCTTGACCTCGACGATCAGCGCCGAGGCCGGCAGGTCGCCGTCGACGACGCGACCGCCAGGCGCGGCGACCGTCAGGGTGACGTCGCGCTCCACCGCGAAGGACTGCGAGTCGCCCGGGCGGCTGTCGGGCCCGAACAGCCGGACCGGCGACTTGCGCTCGCCCAGCGCGCCCGGGTCGTCGAGGGTCAGCTCGGCGAGCTGACCCCCGTCCGGGTCGATGACGGTGACGCGGTCGTCGCCGCGCAGCCGGACGGTCGTGCTCGCGCCGGGCCGCACCCACCAGGACTCGAAGGACCGGTCGACCGGCTTCAGCCCTCCGATGAGCGGGGCCTCGATGCTCACGCCTTTGCCGCGGGCTCCTTCGCCTCGTCCGCGTCCGCCTGCTCGGCGAGCTGCTTGGCCAGCTCGCGCTTGCCGGCGGCGTCGAGCTTCTTGACCTCGTTCTCGACGACGCGGCGGTTGTAGGTCTGGTTCCAGTAGTCGAGCGCCTCGAAGCCGAGCAGCACGGCCTTGCCGACGAACTGGCGCAGCACCTCGTTGGTCGGACCCATCACCCAGCCGGCCTTCGCGTCGCGCACGTAGCGCTCGAGCTCCATGTCGCGCTTGTAGCCGGACCCGCCGCAGGCGTGCAGCATCTTGTCGACGTGGTGGGCGGTGTTCTTGGCCGCCTCGAACTTGATCTGCCAGGCCCAGTGCAGGTAGTCGGCGCGGGCCGTCTCGCCCGGCTCGAGGATGCGCCGGTTGTCGTCGGTGACGCGGTCCATGGCCTGCGCCACCGACATCACGAACACGCGGCAGGCGTTGGTGTCCATGACCGCCTCGCCGACGTAGTCCTGGATCGTCGGGTAGTCGGCCACTCGCATGCCGACGTCCACGTGGCGCTTGCGCGTCGTGTGCCGCTTTGCGATGTCGATCGCACCCATCGTGATCCCGTTCCAGACCGACGACGAGCCGATCAAGAACCACGGGTCGACGGCCTCGTCGTTGGAGGCGGCGCCGTCGCCCAGCGGCCCCACGATCTGGTCGCCCGGGATCTCGATGTCCTCGACCTGGATCGGGCCGGACTGGTTGCCGCGCAGCCCGAGCGCGTCCCACAGCGAAGGCTGCGCCTTGACGTCGTCGCCGTCGATGACGAACACGGACAGATCGTCGTAGCCCTTGAAGTCGGGGCTCGTCGTCTGCACGACGTAGAAGTCGGCGAAGCCGCCCGACGTCGTCCAGGACGCCTTCTTGTTGACCTTGAAGCCGCCGTTGGACTTCTCGGCCTTCGAGGAGAACGGGTACCAGAAGTGCGAGCCCGTCTCCGGGTCGGAGTAGGACAGCGTGCCGATCTTGACGTCCGAGTTGAGCGGGCGGATGTACTTGTCGACCAGCTCCTGGGTGGGGCGCAGCATGATCGTCGCGACCGCGCCCATGTGCATGACGTAACACATGGCCGTCGAGGCGCAGCCGTAGCGCGCCAGCGTCTCGCAGACCATCGTGAACGCGACGTGGTTCTCACCAAGCCCGCCGTATTCCTCCGGCACCGTCAGCGCCAGGAAGCCGTGCTCGGCGAGCACCTCGAAGTTGCGGCGCGGGTAGAGCAGCTCGTCGTCGGAGCGCTTGGCGTTGGCGCGCATCTCCTGCTCGCAGAGCTCGATCAGCTTCGCCCGCAGTTCCTTCTGGCGCTCGGTCAGGAACCAGTCCGGGTCCCAGTCGTAACCGAGACCCCAGAAGGGCTCGCCGCCCCAAGTCTTCTCCGCCATTCGTCCCCTCCCGGGTTCGAGCGTTCTCGTACAAGTTTGTACAAGGACTTGTATCGCGCTGCGCCGCGCCTGTCCACCGAAGCCTAGCCCGGCGGCGATTGACGCTGTCCGAAACGCATGGTAGAAGTCGACCAACCACCCTGTACCAATTGGTACGAGGGTGCCATACGAGGGAAGGGGAGGGTGGAGATGGCCCACGCCGAGGTTGAGGAGAGACAACTCCTCAAGGCGATGACGTGGTGGGACGGCTTCGTCGTCGCACTCGCAAACCCGGGGTTCCTCATCGCCGCGCTCGGCGCTTCGATCGGCGTGCTGGGCACCACCGGCGCCTTCGTGCTTTGGACGATCTCGGTCCTCCTGGGGGCTCTCCAGAACAACATCTACGCGGAGATGGCGACGATGTTCCCGCACAAGGCCGGGGGCATCTCCCTGTACGCGCACGAGGCGTGGCGCAAGTACCTGTCCTTGATCGGCCCGATCGCCACGTTCGGCTACTGGTTCGCGTGGTCGAGCGTGCTCGCGATCAACGGCTACGTGATCGGCACGCTGGTCCAGGCCGAGTGGTTCTCCGACACGACCTTCACGCAGGACGTCGGCAACTTCCAGTGGAGCCTGCCGGTCTGGATCGGCATCGGCTGCATCCTCGCCGTGTGGATCTTCAACATCTACGGCGTCCGGCCGGCCGTCTGGCTGAGCTATGTCACGGGCGGGCTCCTGATCCTGCCGGCGGCGGTGCTGATGTTCCTGCCCTACCTCACGGGCGACTGGTCGAGCGACAACATGACCTGGGAGATCGGCGCCGGCGGTGGTCTCGGGTTGGCGATCACCTGGCTCTACTTCATGGGCTGGTCGGCCTATGGGTTCGAGACCGTGGCCGCGTTTGCGCCCGAGTACCACGAGCCCGAGTGGGACACGCCAAGGGCCCTCCGCGCGTCCGCGGCGTTCTCCGTCGTCGTCTACGCCCTGCTGCCGCTCGGGCTCGGTGGAACGCTCGGGACGGCCGCCGTGGCCGAGGACGCCACGGCCATCGCCTTCTACAAGGACGCCTTCGACGCGATCGTCGGAAACGCGGTCGGCCAGGCGATGATCGTCTGCCTCATCGCGGGACTGCTGCTCTCGATGAACACGGCCACGATGGACGGGTCGCGGGCGCTCTACGGCATCGCCCAGGACGGGATGACGACCAAGTGGCTGGGTCGTCTGAACCGCTACAGCGTGCCCGGGATAGCGATGACGATGGACGTGATCCTCAACCTGTTGCTGATCTCGTACTTCGGCTACCCGCTGGACATCCTGGCGGCCGGCAACCTGGGCTACATGCTCGCCCACGTGTTCGCGCTCACGGGATTCCTGCTGCTGCGCAGGGACAGGCCGAATTGGCCGCGGCCGATCAGGCTCGCCGCGGTATGGATGCCAATCGCGGCTCTGCTTGCGGCGATCAACATGGTCTTCATCGTGTGGGGCGGCTTCGTCTACGCCGACACCTACGGATACGGCTGGGACAAGACGCGGATCGGGCTGATCGTCCTCGCCGTCGGGCTGCTGTTGTACGTCTGGCGCAGGGTGGTCGAGGACCGCACCTCGATCCACTTCCGCGAGGAGACGCCGACGATGCCGCCGCCGGAGACGCCGGCCGCGGCAACCACACCGGCGACCTAGCGGGGGCGGTGGGCTATTCCGGGCGGAGCTCCCATCTCGGGAGCTCCGCGATCGCCCGCCGGTAGCGGCGCCGGTGGAACGGCCGCACGAAGTAGAACCAGAGCATCAGCGCCAGCGGCAGCAGGATGACCACCGAGAAGATGTTGCCGGTGAGCGTGAAGAAGGCGGCCAGAGCGAGCACGACCAGCCCGTAGACCACCGGGAGGATGCGAAAGCGCAGCTGGGTGCGGCGGATCGTCGCGTACTGCTCGGCGGGGATCTGGTTCGTGTCCCAACGGCGGCCGCAGTTCTCGCAAGCCCAGTCCTCGCCGTAGCGTAGGTCGCGTTTCTCGCCACATTCGCAGGTGACGGCGATCGGCGGCCCGCGCAGGATGACCCCCGGCTGCTCGTGGCCCAGGCGCTCACGCGGAGGGCGCTTGCCCCTGCGCCAAGGGGGAACCAGCGGCATGGCGGCGATCCTATCCCCGAGCGCTATCCGTCCGGCGCGACCCAGACCAGGCAATCGGCCTCCGCGCGCACTCGGCGTGCCGCAAACCGAAATCGCAGCCGGCTCGTCCGGCGCAGGTCGGGGCCGAAGACGAGCAGCCCGGCATCGCGCTCGTGGAGCACCTCCAGCAGGGCCGCAATCGGGCGCTTGCTCGTAACCCGGAGGAGCTCGGTCTTTATGCCCAGCTCCGCCGCACGGGCGGCTGTCGCGCGGACCGCGTCGAGATCCTCCTCGTGAGGCAGAGTCGTCGCCGCCGCACCCAGCAGCGCGATCGTGGTCGGGTAGTTCCGGAGCTTGAGCAGGTTCACGAGGATCAGCGGGGCGCCGGCCTCGAGTGCGCTGTCGATCGCCATCCGCTCCGCGCTCGGGTCGACCCTTACCGACAGCGTGGCCAGCACCACCGGCCGCACGCGCGTGGGCTGAGCGGGCACCGCGCTGACCGGCGGCTGCTCCCGCGTGAGGTCCATGAAGGGAGTCTAGGAGGCGGATTCAGTCGTCGAGCACGGTCAGGTCGAGCTCCGCGAGCCGCTTCGGGTCGGAGAGCGCGTCGATGGCCGCGATCTTGCCGTTGCGCACGGTGAACGCCATCACCGAGAACGCACGGCCGCGCGGGGTCACCACGGCGCCCGCAGTGCCGTTGATCAGGGCCGGGCGCACGTAGGGGGCGAGGTGCGCGTAGTGGGAAGCGCGCTCGGCAACCGCGCGTGCGCCGTGAACCACCGCCGTGGCGGGCCGGCCGGGCCCGCCGTCGGCGCGCAGCACCACGTCCGGGTCGAGCACGGCGACGAGCGCCTCGAAGTCGCCCTCGCGCGCCGCCGCGAAGAAGGCGTCGACGACCTCGCGCTGGCGCGACAGGTCCGGGTCGGGCGGCGGTGCCTCGCCCTGCACGCGGCGCCGGGCGCGGCTGGCGAGCTGGCGGGTCGCCTCGGGCGAGCGGCCCACCATCGGCGCGATCTCGTCGAACGGCACCGCGAACATGTCGTGCATCACGAAGGCGAGGCGCTCGGCCGGCGTGAGCGTCTCCAGCACCACCAGCAGCGCCAGCCCGACCGAGTCCGCCAGCAGCGCCTCGTGCTCGGGGTCGACGCCGTCCTCGCGGCTCACGATCGGCTCCGGCACGTGCACCTCGAGCGGGGACTCGCCGCGCGTCCGGCGTGAGCGCAACATGTTGAGGCAGACGCGGCCCACGACCGTCGTCAGCCAGCCGCCCAGGTTCTCGATCTCGCGCGCGTCCGACCGGCTCAGCCGCAGCCACGCTTCCTGGACGGCGTCGTCGGCCTCGCTGACCGAGCCCAGCATCCGGTAGGCGACCGCCCTCAGGTGGGTCCGGTGCTCCTCGAATCGATCCGCCAGCCACTCGCGCTCGTCCACTTGTCACATCCCTTCGTCGTCAGGTGTCAAAGGGCTAGACCGACGAAACACGACAGATGTGACAGGAGGAACCAACGATGGCGAAGATTGCCGTAACCGGAGCGACGGGTCGCCTGGGACAGCCGCTCGTCGAGATCCTCGAGGCCCACGGCCACGAGGTCGTCCCGATCGCGCGCTCGAAGGGCGTGGACGTGATCAGCGGCGAGGGCCTCGCCGAGGCGCTCGACGGGGTGGACGTGATCGTCGACGCCGCCACCGGCCCGTCGCCCGACCAGAAGGAGGCGACGGACTTCTTCACGACGTCCGCGCGCAACCTCCAGGAGGCGGGCGAGACGGCCGGCGTCAAGCGGGCGGTGCTCGTCTCGATCATCGGCATCGACAAGTTCAGCAGCGGCTACAACGCCGCCAAGCAGGCGCAGGAGAAGGCCTGGCTGGACGGCCCCATCCCCACGCGCATCGTGCGCGCCGCGCAGTTCCACGAGTTCGTCCCGCAGCTGGTCGACTGGGGCCGCCAGGGCGACGTCGCGTACCTGCCGACGATGAACACGCAGGTGGTGGCGGCCGGGACGGTCGCCGAGGTGCTGGCCGAGCTGGCCACACTGCCGGACTCGGCACCCGCGACCGGGCCGACGGTCGAAGTGGCCGGCCCGCGCGCCGAGCGTCTGTCCGAACTGGCCCGGACGCTGGTGGCGCACCGGGGCGAGTCGCTGCGCATCGAGGAGACGACGGAGTTCTTCTCGGAGAGCGACGTCTACGACTCGAACGCGCCGCTGCCCGGCCCGGGCGCGAAGCTGGCCGGCCCGACCTTCGAGGAGTGGCTGAAGGCCTGAGGCCGCTACCCGAGCCCGCCCGGCAATCCCGGTACCCGGCGTTCGGCGCCGGTGCGGGGATCGTCGGCGGGCGAGGGGCGGGGGCTCGCGTCGATCGTCGGCGTGAGCGGCACGCGGCGCAGCTCGGGCGGCAGCTCGACGCTCGCGACCTCCCACTCGCCGCCGTCCGTCTCGCGCGCCACGTAGTGGCGCTCGGGGTGCTCCGCAGCGAGGCTGCGGGCGCGCTCCTCGGCCTGTTCGCGCGTCATGGCGCGAGCGTAACATCGCGCGCGCGACCCATGGCAACGCTGACGGCAAAGGAGCGCGCCCGGCTGCCCGACCGGGCGTTCGCGTACATCGACTCCACGGGACAGCGACGGCTGCCGATCCACGACGCCGCGCACGTGCGCGCCGCCCTGTCGCGCTTCAACCAGGTCGCCTTCGAGGACGACGCCGCCCGCGACCGGGCGCGCAACCGGCTGCTCAACGCCGCCAAGAAGCACGGGATCATGCCGATCGGGTTCGTCAACGCGCAGCTCCAGCCGGAGAAGAAGCTCCCGACAGGGCAGGTGACGTTCCTGCTGGCGGACATCGAGGGGTCGACGGACCTGCTCCAGCGGCTGGGGGACGACTACGCAGCGCTGCTGGCCGAGGTCCGCAAGCTGGTGCGCGCCGCCGTGCGGCCGGTGCGCGGGCACGTCGTGTCCGCGCGCGGCGACGACGTGTTCGTCGTGTTCGAGGACGCGACAGCCGCACTCGACGGCGCACTCGACATCCAGCGCCGCATGCAGGCGCACAAGTGGCCCGGGGGAGCGCAGTGCCGGCTGCGCATCGGCCTGCACCGGGGCAGGCCGGAGCTGACCGAGACGGGCTACGTGGGCATCTCGGTGCACGCGGCGGCGCGCATCTGCTTCTCGGCGCACGGTGGGCAGGTCGTGCTGTCCGCTGCCGCGCGCTCGGCGATCGGCGCCGAGGCGGAGGTCAAGCGGCTGGGGAAGTGGCGCTTTCGCGGCCTGCCCGAGCCGATCGAGATCTTCCAGGCGATCGCTCCCGACCTGCCGGCTGACTTCCCGCGGCTGCGGTCGGCGCAGCGGGCGCGATGACCGGGGCAGTGATCGCGGTCGACGACCCGAGCGCCGCCGACGTGCGGGGTCTGATCGAGCGTCACCTCGAGTTCGCGCGGGCGACGACGCCGCCGGAGCACGTGTTCGCGCTCGACCTGGACGCCCTGAAGGACCCCGCCGTGACGTTCTTCACCTATCGCGTGAACGGCGACGTGATCGGAATGGCGGCGCTGAAGCACCTCGACGGCGAGCACGCCGAGCTCAAGTCGATGCACACCGCGGCCGAGGCACGCGGCGAGGGCGTCGGACGGGCGCTGGTCGACCACATCGTCGCCGTCGCACGCGAGCGCGGCTACCGCCGGATCAGTCTGGAGACGGGCTCCGGCCCGGCCTTCGTCGCCGCCCGCAGCCTCTACGCGGGAGCGAACTTCAAGCCCTGCGCGGCGTTCGGCGGCTACAAGCCGACGCCGCTGAGCGCGTACATGACGCTGGCGCTCGACCCTGGCTAGCCTCTTCGGTGGTGGTACCGAGCAACTCAGAGCTGCTGCTGACGGGCTACGAGGCCTGGAACCACGACGACCTGGACGGCTACCTCGCTCTGCTCCATCCGGACGTCCGCATCTCGACGTCCGGACTGTTCCCCGGCCTCGCCGCCGAGTACGTGGGCCGCGAGCGCGCCGCGACGTTCTGGCGCCAGATGCACGAGCCCTGGGAGCGGTTCCGGATCGACGTGGAGCACATCGAGGACGAGGGAGAGTGGGCCATCGCGGCGCTCCGCCTGCGCGCACGCGGCGCCGACAGCGGCGTCGACGTGGACATGAGGTTCGGCATGGCGATGCGAGCCGGCGACGGCCTCGGCATCGAGTTCCTCAACCGCAGCTCGTTCGACGAGGCGCGCACCGCGATCGCCGAGTCGCAGCCCGAGCGCGACCGCAGCCGGACATGAGCATCGAGCGGGCCAAGGCGGGCCGCCACGAGCGACGCCCGGCACAGGACACCTGGCAGGTGGCGACCGGAACCCTCGCCTGCCCGTCCTGCGACGCGCCGGTCCTGCCCGAGCCGGG
>JBQGCL010000006.1:0-1683 GCA_052038485.1 Thermoleophilaceae bacterium
TGCACCGTGCGCGTGGCGACCGGCGGCCGCTTCGAGTACCGCGGCGTCGACTCGTCCTGCAACCCGTACCTGAGCGTCGCCGCGCTGCTGGTCGCGGGGCTCGACGGGATCCGCAAGAAGAGCGACCCGGGCCCGCCCCAGGACGCCAACACGTATGACCTGCTCCAGGCCGGGAACGGCGCGGCCGCGCTCGAGCGCGTGCCGGACAGCCTGGGCGACGCGCTGATCGCGCTGGAGAAGGACGAGGTGCTGCGCGACGGCACGATGCCGGGGCGGCTCTGGAAGGTCTTCCATCACTACAAGCGCGACGAGTGGGAGAGCTACCTGGCCGCCGTCACCGACTGGGAGCGCGAGCAGTACCTGGAGGTGCTGCCCTGATGTGCGGCATCGCCGGGCTGATCTACCGCGACGGGGGCGGCGAGCACCAGGTCGGCCGCGACATGACCGCGATGCTCCAGGCGATGAAGCACCGCGGGCCGGACTCGACGGGCTACGCCCTGTATCGCCCCGAGGCCGACGACTACGTCATGCACGTCAAGCTCGCCGAGTCCAACGGGCACCACGAGTTCGACCTCGCCGAGCGGCTCGCGCGCCAGCGCCGTGACATCGAGGAGCGTATGCGCGCGTCGGGAGCCACGATCAAGGCGATCGACGCGAGCACGAGCGACCACGCGATGACGGTGAGCTTCGGCTTCGACGGCGACCTCAAGCGGCTCGCCGACTACGTCGAGGACGTGCGCGACGCCGAGGTGCTGTCGCTTGGGCACTCGCTCGAGATCGTCAAGGACCTCGGCGACGCCAACACGGTCGCCGCGGACTACAACCTCGACGAGTTCCGCGGCACGCACGCGATCGGGCACGCGCGGATGGCGACCGAGTCCGACGTGGACATCGCCAACGCCCACCCCTACTGGGCCTATCCGTTCCCCGACGTGGCGGTGGTCCACAACGGCCAGCTGACCAACTACCACGGGTGGCGCCGCCGCCTCGAGCGCGCCGGCCACCGCTTCCAGAGCGAGTGCGACTCCGAGATCATCGCCGTCTACCTCGCCGAGCGGATGGCCAACGGCGACTCGCTCGAGGACGCCATGCGGCGCAGCCTCGACGAGCTCGACGGCGTCTTCACCTACATCTGCGTGACCGAGGACGCGCTCGGCGTCGCGAAGGACGAGCTCGGCGCCAAGCCGCTGGTGCTCTACGAGGCGGATGACATCGTGGCGCTGGCGTCCGAGGAGATCGCGATCCGCAAGGTCGTCGACCGCGAGATCGAGACCTACGATCCCTACGAGGGTGCGGTGATGGTTTGGACGACGTGACGATCACCTACGACGCCCGCGGGCTGGTCGAGCTCGACGGGACGATCCCGAAGGTCTCCGAGATCGACGGGACGCGCGCGGTGATGGAGGCGCGCGACCTGTCCACTCGCAAGATCAACGCCGAGCTGCGCTGGCTGCTCTACGAGCAGGGCGTGACGGACGTGACGATCCTCAACCCGAGCGCGCGCCACTCGCTCGGCGTGGCGATCCTGCAGCGCTGCAAGATCACCTTCGAGGGCAGCCTCGGCTACTTCGGCTGCGGGCTCGGCGACGGCGCCGAGTTTCAGGTCAACGGGCGCGTCGGCTGGTCGGTCGCCGAGAACATGATGTCGGGCGTGGTCGTGGTCGAGTCGAACGCCGGCTCGCT
>JBQGCL010000007.1:0-21399 GCA_052038485.1 Thermoleophilaceae bacterium
GTCGTCGTCGATCATCAGCACGCCCTTGTAGGCGAGGAACACCTTGAACGAGCAGATGCCCTCGTCGACCATCGGCGCCATGTCCGCGAACGTGCCCTCGTCGGCATTCGTGATCGCGATGTGGAAGCCGTAGTCCACGTGCGCGGCGCCGGCGGCGCGCTCGCTCCACTCCTCGAGCGAGGAACGCAGGCCGCCCGCTTGCTGCTGGATCACGAAGTCGACGATGCAGGTGGTGCCGCCGGCGGCGGCGGCGCGCGTGCCGGTGTCGTAGTCGTCGATCGAGTGCGTGCCGCCGAACGGCATCGCCATGTGGGTGTGGTTGTCGATCAGGCCGGGCAGCACGTAGCAGCCGGTGGCGTCGACGACCTCCGCGTCGACGTCGCCGACCGCCCCGACGGCGGCGATCTCCTCGCCGTCGACGAGCACGTCGGCTACGGACGAGTGGGTGGCGGACACGACGGTGCCGCCGCGGATCAGCTTCCTCACGGGATGATCTCCTTGCCGTAGATCTCGAGGGTGCGCTCCTGGCCCTCCGTCATCAGATAGATGTTGAACTGATCGACGCCGATCTCCTCGAGCTGCGCCAGCTTCTCGCGCGCCTGCTCGGGGGTGCCGAGCACGCAGAAGCGGTCGCAGATCTCATCGCTCACGAACGCGCCGTGCTTGGCACCGACGCGCGAGTGCTCGTCGTAGTCGTACCCGGTCTCGTCCGGTACGTAGTCCGTCAGCGCGCGCGGCACGACCGAGCCGTCGGCGCCGTAGCGGCGGATCAGGTCGCGCACGTGGTTGGACACCATCGCCGGGAACCAGCGCACCTGCTCGCGCGCGGCCGCGAGGTCATCGGTGATGTGGCTGGGCGCGCACACGATGCACTTGAGCGCGTCGGGGTCGCGGCCGGCCTCCTCGGCGGCCTTGCGCGCGGTGCCCATCGTCCACTTGATGATGTCGGGGTCGGCGAGCTGGATGATCACGCCGTCCCCCACGCGGCCGGCGATGGCGAGCACCTTCGGGCCGTAGCCGGCCACGTGCATCTCGATCTCGGGGAGCTCCGGCCTGACCCATGCGAGCTCGATCTCGGTGTCGTTCCAGGTGACCTTCTCGCCGTTCATGAACGGCTTGATCATCTTGAGCGCGTCCTCGAACGGGCCGACCCGCACGGGGTCCTGTCCGATGTAGCGGCGGGCCGAGTCGCCGCGGCCGATGCCCATCACCATGCGGCCGTCGGAGATGTCCTGGAGCGTCGCGTAGGTGCTGGCGACGACCGTCGGCTCGCGGGTGCCCGGGTTGGTGACCATGTGACCGAGCTTGATCCGCTCGGTCGCCTCGGCGACCAGCGCCATCGTGGTCATCGAGTCCTGCCAGAGCACGTGCGAGTCGTATGTCCAGCCGTAGTCGAACCCGTGCCGCTCGGCCAGCACCAGCAACTCGACCAGCCGCTGATAGGGCGGATCCGGGAGGACGGTGACGCCGAAGCTCAGTGGCACCCGCGAGACGCTACCCGAGCGTGGCCCGCTTGCGTGCCTTGAGGTCGAAGTAGAGGAACGTCGAGTAGAGCGCTCCGAAGGGCTGCACGAGCGAGCCGGCCACGGTCTCGCCGATCAGCGTCCAGAGCGCGCGGTCGGCGCTGTCGGCGGCGGCTATGAAGGGCGCCCCGAGCACGTAGGCGAACATCACAGCGAGGACGTTGACGAGCACGATCAGCCCGAACGTCCGCCACCACGAGCCCTCGACGATCCGGCCGCTCGCGCGCAGCGCGGCCGGGCCGCGGGAGTTCTCCAGCACCACCGTTTGCGGGACGAAGTACCAGCGCACGAACAGGTAGACGCCGGGCACGATCAGAATCGCCCCGGCCAGCACCCCGGCCGCCGCCAGCAGGACAGCGAAGAAGATCGGGTTGAACATCTCGAAGCCGCGCACGATCGCCTCGCGCGCCCTGGGCGACCCGCCCGCCGCCACCGACTGGAGCGCGTAGACGCAGATCGCGGTGATCAGCGGCGCCACGACCAGGTACGAGACCACCGACGGGATCGCCACCTCCGCGAACGAGGGCGTGCTGTCGTAGCCGGCGCTGAGCTGCTCCAGCCCGATGCCGCTGACGATCAGCTCGGCGGGCACCACCACCAGCGCGCCGAGCGCCAGGAACGTCCAGAAATGGCGGATGTAGACGACCAGCGAGTCGCGCAGCAGCGCGCCCGCGTCACGCGGGCGCTCGAGCTCGATCACGCACGTGCGGGGGCTGCCAGCTCCCGGTACGCCTCAGCGATCCGCCCGATGCCCTCCTCGATCTGGTCCGGCGGCACGGCCGAGTAGGCGATTCGCAGCGAGTTGCCGCCGCCCTCGATCATGAAGCCGGTGCCCTGCTCGAAGACCACGCCGCGCTCGGCGGAGCGGTGGGCAAGGTCGGCGACGTCCGTGCCCTCGGGCAGGTCGACCCAGAGGAAGTAACCGCCCTCGGGGGTCACGTAGCGGGCGTCGGGCAGGTGCTCGTCGAGCGCGGTGCAGGTGGCGTCGCGGCGCTCGCGCAGCGCCTCCTTGACCGTCGCGATCGAGCGGTCGATCGCCCCCGAGTCGCAGAACTCGGCGACGATCGCCTGCGCGACCATGTTCGGCGAGATGTAGGTCTCGGTGGCGCGCTTGCGGATCGACGCGATCAGCTCCTCCGGCCCGACCAGGTAGCCGACCCGGATGCCGGGACAGACCGTCTTCGAGAACGACGAGGCGTACACGACCGACTCGTCCTCGTCGAGCTCGAGCATCGTGGGCAGCTGCTCGCCCTCGAAGCGCAGCGCGACGTAAGGGTCGTCCTCGAAGATCGTGAAGCCATACTCGCGCGCGAGCTCCAGCAGCCGCCGGCGCTTGTCGAGCGACAGCGTGCAGCCGGCGGGGTTCTGGAAGTTGGGGATGATGTGGGCGAGCGTCGGCCGCGCCCCCTCTTCGAGGGCGGCCTCGAGCGCGCCGACGTCGATCCCGTCGGCCTCGAGCGGGATCGCGAGGATCTCGGCGCCGAGCTTGGTCAACGAAAGAAGCGTGCGGTCGTAGGTGGGCGCCTCGACGACGACGACGTCGCCCGGCTCCACGAGCTCATCGAACAGGAACGCGTCTGCCTGCATCGACCCGTTGGTGGCGAGCAGGCGCTTGGGGTCGACGCCGTGCTTCTTCGAGAGCCAGTCGAGCAGGCGCGGGTAGCCCGCCGAGGTGCCGTAGGCGAACGCTCCGCCGGGGTCGCGCTCGAAGGCGCCCTGGGCGGAGGCGCGCAGCTCGTCGACGGCGATGATGTCGAGCGACGGAGCGCCGCGCGAGAGCGAGATGTTGGTGAACTCGGCCACGGCCAGCCAAGATAGCTGTCTAGCTGTCGGCGCGCCCGGCGACGTCGGTCAAGGCGGCGTCCCTGCTCGTGAACGCGGCGATGCGCGCGACCCTCCCCTCGCGGAAGCTGTGGACGAAGTAGAGGTAGTCGCCGCGCATGCCGTCCTCGGAGCGGATGCGGCGGTGGCCGATCACGAGCACGTCCGGGTCGTGCGGCTCGAACGTGTAGGGCGAGGCCATGAAGCGCTCGCCGCGCTCCTCGAACTCCGCGAAGAAAGTGCGCACGCCGTCGTGGCCGCGATAGATGCGACCGTCGTGGGCGACGAACTCCACCGCGGGATCGAGCAGCGGGATCGCCTGCTCCGCTCCCTGCTCCCGATAGGTGGACCACAGCTCGTGCACGGCGTCGAGGCGCTCGTCCACTGGTGCATCATGGCACCGTGGCCACTTGGGAAGACGTGCGTCGAATCGCCTTGGAGCTCCCGGAGACGAGCGAGGGCGTCTCGCGTGACCTGCGCCGCTGGCTCGTCAAGGACAAGGGCTTCGTGTGGGAGCGTCCGCTGCGCCGCTCGGACTACGAGGCCCTCGGGGACTCGGCCCCGGAGGGCCCGATCCTGGGCGCGAGGGTGGAGCACCTGGTGGCCAAGGAGGCGCTGCTGGCCGACGACCCGGGCGTGTTCTTCACCACGCCCCATTTCGACGGCTACCCGGCCGTGCTGGTCCGGCTCGACGAGATCGGGCAGGACGACCTGCGCGAAGTGATCGTGGAGGCCTGGCTGGCCCGCGCGCCGAAGCGGCTGGTCGACGAGTACCTCAGCTGACCGGCGTATGGCAGACGGCCTCGACGTTGTTGCCGTCGGGGTCGAGCACGAAGGCGCCGTAGTAGTGCGGGTGGTAGATCTCGCGCAACCCCGGCCCGCCGTTGTCGGTGCCGCCCGCGGCGAGCGCCGCCTCGTGGAAGGCGTCCACGGTGGCCCGGTCCTCGACCCTGAAGGCCACGTGCACGCCGCTGTCGGAGCCCAGGTCGCGCTGGGCGATCCAAAAGAACGGGAAGTCGGTCCCGTACCCGCAGATGCGCGGCGCCGGCTCCATCATCGTCGACATCCCGAGCGGCGCCAGCGCCTGGTCGTAGAAGGCCTTGCTCGCCTCGTAGTCGCTCACGTCGAGTCCGACGTGGTCAAGTCTCGCTGGCATGGTGTGAGAGCCTTGCCAATCTGACTCGCGCGCGCAAGAGGGGCTGCTGGGCTGCGGCGGTGGCGCTGATCGCGCTCGCGTGCCCGGGCACGGCCGACGCCGCCGGGCCGCGCCTGACGGTGGTCGGCAACAAGCTGATCGACGGTCGCAGCGGCCAGGTGTTCGTGGCTCGCGGGGTGAACTGGCCCAGCTTCGAGTACGCCTGCAAGGACGGCTACGGGTACTCGAACAAGGCCAACCGCCGGACCGTCGGGCCGGACCTCGCCGGGGCGCGGCTGATCACGACCTGGCACGTGAACACGGTTCGGCTCCCGCTCAACCAGGACTGCTGGCTCGGCGACGACAAGCTGCCCAAGTTCGGGCGCGCGTCGGGCTACCGCAAGGCGGTTCGCAAGTGGGTGTCGATCCTCCACCGCGTCGGGTTCGCGGTCGTGCTCGACCTGCACTGGAACGGGCCCGACGGCATCGTGGCGGACGGCCAGCGCGCGATGGCCGACGACCGCTCGGACGACTTCTGGCGCTCGGTCGCAAAGGTGTTCAAATCGGACCGGTCGATGATCTTCGACGTCTTCAACGAGCCGTACTCGCGCTACGGCGACATGGGGCTCGTGTTCGACCTGACCTTGGGGTGCTGGCGCAACGGCGGCTGCAACGCACCGCGCGCGCACATCCTGCAGCCGCTCGACGGCAGCACCTATCCGACGATCGGCATGCAGGCGATGGTCGACGCGATCCGCTCGACCGGGGCCACCCAGCCGATCGTGATCAGCGGGCGCGACTTCGCCAACGACATGAGCGGGTGGCTGGCCAACCGCCCGGCCGACGGCCAGCTGATCGCCGGCTGGCACAACTACAGCCACCAGCCCTGCAATCTCCAGGCCTGCTGGGACGCCACGGTCGCGCCGGTCGCCGAGCAGGTGCCGGTCATCTCGGGCGAGTTCGGCCAGGACGACTGCTCGTCGACCCATGACGAGACGTTCATGGACTGGGCCGACCAGCGCGGCATCGGTTACCTGATCTGGGCCTGGTGGGTGCTGCCCGACCGGCGCTGCTCGACGCACGCGGTGCTCGCCGACGTCAAGGGCAGGCCCCGCGCGCCGAACGGGACCGCCTTCAAGTCGCACCTGAGCCGGCTCGCGCCGCGGGTGACGCTCAGCGGAGCCCAGACCCAGGCGCTCGATGGGGCGATCGAGGTGCGCGTGCGCTGCGCCACGGCGTGCCGCGCCCGCGCGACCGGGCGGATGCTGGGGCGCTCGCTCGAGCCCGCTCAGCGCGAGGTGCCGGCGGGCGGCACACGCACGATCGCCGTCGAGCTGCCGCGAGCGGCGCGCCGTGCCGCGGCGAGGGCGCTTCGCGAGGGCGAGCCGGCCGCGGCGCGCATCACCGTGATCGCCACCGCCGACTCGCTCACCACGCGCAAGTCGCGGCTCGTCAAGCTGCGCCGGCCGTAGCGGCGCCGCCGTCGCGCACGAACCGCCCGGCGGCTTCGATCGCCTCGGCCGCCTCGGGCAGGAACGACCAGAACAGCTGGAACACGTGCGCGTCGACCGGGTAGAGCTCGAGCGCGGCGTCGACGCCGTGACGGCGCGCGTGCTCGGCCAGCTCCTTGCAGTTCTGGAGGTGCTTGTCCCCTGTGGCGCCCTGGATCAGCAGCGGCGGGAGGCCGGACAGGTCGGCGCGCAGGGGGCTCGCCACCGGGTCGTCGGCGGGGTGGCCGGCGAGATAGGCGTCCGCGTAGCCCTGCGTGTCCGGGTTCTGCTCGAGGTCGTGCGCGAGGTCCACCCACGGGCACATCAGCACCGCGCTGCCCGGCTGCGGCAGCCCGCGCTCCTTCAGCGTCAGCAGGACCGACACGGCCAGGCCTCCGCCCGATGAGTCGCCGGAGACGGTCATCCGCTCGGGCTCCACTCCGCCGCTGAGCATCCACTCGTAGGCGGCCACGGCGTCCTCGACCGCGGCCGGGAACGGGTGCTCGGGCGCGAGCCGGTAGTCGGGCATCAGCACGCCGGTGTCCGCCGCGAGCGCCAGTGCCCCGCCGAGCGGCCGGTAGCCGAAGGCCGAGCCGATCAGGTACGCGCCGCCGTGCAGGTGCATGACCGTCGGCGGGTTGTCGGGCTCGCGCGCCACGACCAGCGACGAGACGCCGTTCGCGTTGACCGGGCGCACCGTCGTCTCGGGCGGTACCTCGAAGTTGGCGAGCAGCTTCTCGTAGGCGGCGCGCTGCTCCTGCACGTCGGCGTCCGTGGCGGCGGCCTGGATCAGTGGCTCCCACAGCTTCGCCACGCGAGCCACCAGCTCGCCGCCCAGCGACTGCACCGTCGCGACGGTCGCGTCGACCTCGCGCAGCACCGGCCGTACCCGGTCGAGCAGCGCCTCGCCCGCGATCGTCAGCTCGACTCGGTGGGTCGAGCGCCGCAGCAGCTCGCAGCCGAGCAGCTGCTCGAGCCCGCGAATCTGGCGGCTCAGGGCCGGCTGGCTGATGTAGAGCCGCTCGGCGGCCCTGCCGAAGTTGAGCTCCTCGGCGACCGCGACGAAGGCGCGCAGGTGGCGCAGCTCGATCGCCTCGGCCGCTTGGGGGAAGGCGAGCACGTTGGCGTCGTCGTTCACGTGACCCATTATCGACAGCTGCTCCAAAGGGGGCCATGCCGTTCGTGCATGGCGGCCATGCCCGATCGGCCTTTCCCTTTCCGCCCGCCCGCCCGCACCATGGCCGCCATGGCCTCCGACGCCGACCTGATGCTCAGGGAACGCAGGGGACTCGTGCGGGTGCGGGTCAACTGGCCGCCGCCCGAATGCGGCGACCGCAACCCCGTGCTGGTCTTCCTGTCGACCGAGGAGGAGCCGACCGACACCGTCGACGCGCTCTGCCGCGCCCTGTGCGCGGACGGGTGCGTGGTGGTGCTGTCGGTCCGCACCGCGTGCCGGGACACCGCCGCGACGGCCCTGGAGTGGGCCGCCGACCACGCCGCGCAGCTCGAGGCCGACCCCGGCCGGGTGCTGCTCGGCGGCGCCGGCCGGGGCGGCGCGCTGGCAGCGCAGGTGGCACTGCTGGCGCGCGAGAACGGCTGGCCCGCCCTGGCCGGCGACGTGCTGCACGTCGACGACGAACGGGCCTTATGTGACGTGGCTCCGGTTCTCCGGAGCGCGATGAGTTCGGGCCGGGCGCGCGGTCTCTACCGACATGACCACCACGAGGAGCTCAACCGAGATGACTGACCGCAACCGCTGGGCCGCGCTGTACGTGCTCTGCGTCGGAATGCTGATGATCGTGCTCGACGCGACGATCGTGAACGTCGCGCTGCCGTCGATCCAGGACGATCTGGGCTTCTCCCAGTCGAACCTCGCCTGGGTCGTCAATGCGTACCTGATCGCCTTCGGCGGCCTGCTGCTGCTCGCCGGCCGGATCGGCGACCTGATCGGTCAGCGCCGGATCTTCCTGATCGGCCTGGTCATCTTCACGGGCGCGTCGCTGCTCTGCGCCGTGTCGCAGAGCCAGGGCATGCTGATCGGCGCCCGCTTCGTGCAGGGTGTCGGCGGCGCGCTGACCTCGGCCGTGATCCTCGGAATGATCGTGACGATGTTCCCGGAGCCGCGCGAGCAGGCGAAGGCGATCGGCGTCTACACGTTCGTCGCCGTCGCAGGCGGGTCGATCGGCCTGATCGTCGGCGGCGTGCTGACCCAGGCGATCAGCTGGCACTGGATCTTCTTCGTCAACCTGCCGATCGGGGTCGGCACCGCGCTCGCCGCGCTGCGGCTGGTCGAGGGTCGCGAGGGCATCGGGCTCGGCCAGGGCGCCGACATCCCCGGCGCCGCGCTGCTCACCGGCGGCCTGATGCTGGGCGTGTACACGATCCTCGAGGTCGAGCAGCAGGGTTGGGGCTCGACCCAGACGCTCGGGCTCGGCTCGGTCGCGATCGCCCTGCTGGCGGCCTTCCTGGTCCGCCAGGGGAAGGCTGCCAACCCGCTGATGCCGCTGCGCCTGTTCCGCTCGCGCAACGTGAGCGGCGCCAACCTGGTGCAGGCGTTGCTGGTGGTCGGGATGTTCGGGATGTTCTTCCTGGGCGCCCTCTACATGCAGCGGGTGCTCGGCTACGACGCGCTCGAGGTGGGCCTGGCCTACCTGCCCACCACGCTGGTGATGGGCGTCATGTCGTTCCGCTTCTCGGCCAGGCTGAACATGCGCTATGGCCCCAAGGCGACGCTGATCCCGAGCATGGTCGTGCTCCTCGCCGGGCTGCTCCTGTTCGCGCGCACCCCGGTGGACGCGAGCTATGCGGTCGACCTGCTGCCGGCGACGGCGCTGATCGGGCTCGGCGCGGGCCTCGCCTTCCCCTCGCTGATGATGCTGGCCATGTCCGGCGCGACCCCGGAGGACTCCGGGCTGGCCTCGGGCCTGGTCAACACCAGCGTGCAGGTCGGCGGCGCGATCGGACTGGCCGTGCTGGCGACGCTCGCGAGCGAGCGCACCGACACCGCGGCCGCCAACGGCGAGTCGATGGCCTCCGCGCTCAACTCCGGCTTCCACCTCGCCTACCTGGTCGGCGCGGCGCTGATCGCGGCGGCGATCGTGGTGGCGGTGAAGGTCTTCCGCACTGAGGGCGAGGCCACCGTGGCGACCGAGGCCGCCATCCCCGAAGCCGCGTAGGAGGCGACACTACGGTCGGTGGACAACGCCGAGATCGCCGACCGCCTGGAAGCGTTCGCCTCGCTGCTCGAGCTGGGTGACGCGAACCCCTACACGGCACGGGCCTACCGGCGCGCCGCGGAGACGATCCGCGGCGCGCCCACGTCCGTGGCCGAGCTGGTCCGTTCCGGCCGCGTGCGCGACCTGCGCGGCATCGGCCGGGGGATCGAGGCGCGCCTGCGCGAGCTGGTCGAGACCGGCGAGATCGCCGAGCTGGCCGAGCTCGAGCGCGAGCTCGCCCCCGACCTGGTCGGGCTCGGCCGCTACCTGGGCCTGTCCGCCAAGCGCTCGGTCGAGCTGGCGCGTGCGCTCGGGATCCGCACGGCGCCCGAGCTGCGCGAGGCGGCCGCCGCGGGCCGCCTGCGCGACGCGCCGGGGATCGGCCCCAAGACCGAGGCACGGCTGCTCGAGGCGCTCGCGCGCGAGCACGAGCCACGCGCCGCCCGGGGACTGCTGCTGCCAAGCGCGCTCGAGCTGGTCGGCGGCATCGCGGCGGCGATCGACGGCGAGGTCGCCGGCGACGCTCGCCGCTGGCGCGACTCCTGCGAGCTGCTCGCCGTGGTCCGCGCGGCCGCCGACCCCGCCCCGGTGCTGGAGCGGTTCGCCGCGCTGCCGCAGATCGTCTCGATCGTCGACGAGGGCGAGCGCCGCTCGGTGGGCGTCACGGTCGAGGGCGTGCCGGTCGAGCTGCTGGTCCCCGAGCCGAAGAGCCTCGGCACCGCCCTGCTGCGCGCGACCGGCTCGGCCGACTACGTGGCGGCGCTCGAGCCGCTCCCGGAGGCCCAAGACGAGGAGGCCGTATACCGCGCGCTCGGCGTCGCCTGGTGCCCGCCCGAGCTGCGCGAGCGTCCCTTCCGCGACGAGCCGCCCGCGCTCGTCGAGCTGAGCGACATCAGAGGCGACCTGCACTGCCACTCGACCTGGTCCGACGGCCGGGCGAGCGTGGAGGAGATGGGCCGCGCAGCCCGGGCGCGCGGGTACGAATACCTGGCGATCTGCGACCACACGCCCGCGGTCGGCGCGGTGCGCGGGCTGACCGCAGGCGAGGTGCGCCGCCAAGCCGAGGAGATCGCCGCGGCCAACGAGCTGCTGGCGCCGTTCCGCGTCCTGCGCGGAATCGAGTGCGACATCCTGCCCGACGGCCGGCTCGATCTACCCGACGACGTGCTGGCCGAGCTCGACTGGGTCCAGGCGAGCGTGCACGGCGGCCAGCGGATGCCGCGTCGGGAGATGACCCAGCGAGTCGAGGAGGCGCTGCGCAATCCCCACGTGAGCTGCCTGAGCCACCCCACGGGCCGGCTGATCGGCCGGCGGCCCGAGAACGCACTCGACCTCGAGCGGATCTTCGAGGTGGCGCTCGAGCAGGACGTGGCGCTCGAGGTGAACGGCCTTGCGCCCCGCCTCGACCTCAGCGGCGAGCACGTGCGCGAGGCGCTCGCGGCGGGCGTGAGAATCGTCTGCTCGACCGACGCTCACTCCGTGGCCGGCCTGGCCAACATGATGCTGTCCGTGGCGACCGCGCGCCGCGGCGGCGCGACCGCCGCGGACGTCCTCAACGCCGGGCCGCTTACGGCAGGTTCACGTCCGCCTTCAGCAGCGGACACATGAACCCGTAGGTCGGGCTCGGTACGAACGAGTCGGTCGCGTTGCTCCCGAACCACTCGTTGCGGACGGGCGCCTTGACCTTCTTGCCACCCGTGCCGCCGTCCTTGATCTTCAGGACGTCCACGCCGCGGTAGGCGTCGGCGGTGTAGACGATCTGACCGGTCGGGTCGGTCGGCGACCAGTAGGCCGCCCAGGTCGACCCGTTGGCCGGGATGTAGTAGCCGACCTGGGTGATCTGGGTCGGCGAGCGGTAGTCGAGGAAGCGCACGCCCTGCTCGTACCAACCGACAGCGGCGACGCCGGCCTTGGCGTCGAACCAGTGCGACGAGCAGTTCACGGTGACGGGCGCCTTCGAGTCGACCGCGCCGCTCGTGAACATGCCGTTCAGCTCGGTCTCCCATGTGCCGAGCGGCGTGATCTGACGCTTGCTCAGGCGCGACAGGTCCCAGGTCTCGAACTTGCCCTGGCCGCGGCAGCCGCCCGGCGGGACCTCGTCGGTGTCGATGTAGTCCTCCTCCGTGATCAGCAGCGTCTTCCCGCGCCGCTGCGAGTTGTGGAGGATGAAGTCGTTGTAGGGCGACGGGTTGCGCCCGGCCGTCCCGGTCGTGCCGAGCAGCTGCGGCGCGAGCGGGTTCGAGGTGATCTTGTAGCCGGCGGCACCGCCGCCCCCGACCGACCAGACAGTGCCGGTGCTGTCGAGCTCGGTGTCGTGGCTGACCTTGAAGTTGTCGCTCACGGACGCGGCCGACTCGAACTTGCCGAGCGACCGCGGCGCGCTCGGGATCGTCAGGTCGACGACCTCGACCAGCTCGCCGCCGTCGACCCAGGCCTGGGTGCAGTCGGGCTTGACGAAGTTGGCGATGTGGCCCGAGCCGCGCCCGCTGCCGGTCAGTCCGAGCGGCAGGACCGCGGTCAGGGTCGGCGTCGTGGGATTGGCGATGCTGACGACGTACATGACCGCGCCGAGGTCCTCGGCCTCGCGGTCGTTGACGACGATCAGCGTGTTGCCGCACAGGTCGACGTCCTCGTTCTCGAAGTGCGGCAGCGGCAGGGCGCCGACGAGCTTGGGCGCCTCGGGCTGCGCGATGTCGAGCACGGTGATGCCGCCCCAGCCGCTCACGTACGCGTAGTGGTCCTTGAAGTTCATCCCGGCGGCCGTGCCGGGGATGTGGCCGAGGTACTGGACGTTGCTGGAGTTGGCCAGCGGCGGGTCGACCGCAAGGCTCTGCGCCGCGGCTGGAGCCGCGCTGAAGGCGGCGAGGACCGCAGCCCCCACCGCAAACGACATGAACCGCCTGATCCCCCGCCGATCCACGCAGACCGTTGAGTACCCCTCGCGACCGTTCTCCAATCCTCACCGGGAGTTACGCTGCCCACGTGAACGCTCCCCCCACAGGCCCAATCGCCGTTCCCGACCCCGCCGGTCCGCCGTCGCCGGACCATCCGGCCCGGCTCGAGATCGCCTATCCCGCCGAGCTCAACCGATGGTTGCCGCTGGTCAAGTGGCTGCTCGTCATACCCCACTTCATCGTCTTGGCCTTCGTGGGGATCGGCGCGTTCTTCGTGGCCATCTGGGGCTTCTTCGCGGTGCTGTTCACCGGCCGCTGGCCGCGCGGCGCGTTCGACTACATCGTCGGCACGTTCAGGTGGGCGTACCGGGTGGCGGCGTACTTCCACCTGATGACCGACGCGTACCCGCCGTTCTCGCTGGCCGACGACCCCGACTACCCGGTGCGGCTGACGATCGACTACCCGGAGCGGGTCGCCAACTGGCGTCCCCTGGTGCAGTGGCTGCTGGCGATCCCGTACCTGTTCGTGGCGGGAATCCTGTACTGGCTGACCAGCATCATGACCGTGGCGGCCTTCTTCACGGTCCTGTTCACGAAGCAGATCCCGCGCGGGATCTTCGAGATCATGATGCCGGGCATGCGCTGGAACCTGCGCGGCAACGCCTACGCGTACTTCACGACCGACCGCTACCCGCCGTTCATCTGGGGATAGCTTGGGGCGCTACGGCAAGCGCGACGACCTCATAGTCCACGAGGATGAGCCCTTCAACGCCGAGACGGGGCTCGCCGCGCTAGCCGAGGGGCCGGTGACGGCCACCGACGCGTTCTACGTGCGCGGGCACGGGGCGGTGCCGGAGCTCGACCCGGCGGGGTGGCACCTGCGCGTGGGCGGCCTGGTCGAGCGGGAGCTGGAGCTGTCGCTGTCGACGCTGCGGGAGGCGTTCCGCGAGCGCGAGGTGACGGCGACGCTCCAGTGCGCGGGCAACAGGCGCGAGGGGCTGGTCGCGATCCGCGACATCCCGGGCGAGGCGCCCTGGGGACCGGGCGCCACCGGCACGGCGACCTGGACGGGCGTGGCGCTCGCCGACGTGCTCGCCGTCGCGAGCCCGCGCGCGGAGGCGGCGCACGTGGGGTTCGAGGGCGGCGACCTGTGCCCAGAGGCTCAGCCGGCGCAGCGCTTCGGCGGTTCGGTCCCGCTGGACAAGGCGTGCCGTCCCGAGGTGCTGCTCGCCTGGGCGATGAACGGCGAGCCGCTGCACCCGGTCCACGGGGCGCCGCTGCGAGTGGTCGTGCCGGGCTACATCGGGGCGCGCAGCGTCAAGTGGCTGGAGCGGATCGAGCTGCGCCCCGAGCCCTGGATGGGCTACTTCCAGAACGTGGTCTACCGGCTGCTGCCCGAGGACGAGACGCCGGCGCCGGGCGCCGGGATGCCGCTCGGGCTGGTGGCGCTCAACGCCGACGTGCTGTCGCCTGCCGACGGCGACGTTGTCGCGGTCGGCCCGGTCGAGGTGCGCGGCTACGCGTTCGCGGGCGGGGAGCGGCACGTGGCGCGCGTGGACGTGTCGCTGGACGGCGCTTCGACGTGGACCCAGGCGGAGCTGCTCGACGACCTGGGCCGTTGGGCCTGGCGCCACTGGCGCATCACCGTCGACCTCTCGCCGGGCGAGCACGAGATCGTGGTGCGCGCCTGGGACTCCTCGGCGGCGACCCAGCCCGAGGACGAGGCGTCGCTGTGGAACCCGAAGGGGTACGTGAACAACGCGCGGCCTCGGATCAAGGTGCGGGCGGCGTGATCGGTCTCGCCCTGCTCGCGACGACCGCGCTCGCGGCCTCGGGACCCGCGCAGGGCGCGGGAGCGCTAGTCCGCATCAAGCTGTCTGCAGCGCTCGCGCGAGGTTGTCGAAGCAGGTGCTCCAGCCGTCCTCGTGGTCGCGCACGGCCTCCTCGTTCCAGAGGTCGCGATGGGTGAACTGGACGGTGGTGACGCCGTCCTTCTCGTCGAAGTCGATCTCGATCAGCTGACGCGTGTCGTTGCCGTCCCAGTACCAGGTGAAGGCGAGCCTGCGCGGCGGGTCGATCTCGGTGTAGTGCCCGCTGCCGCCGTACTCGACCTGCTTGTGCGGGTCGCGCATGACGACACGGACGGCGCCTCCGATCCGGAGATCGACCTCGGCCACGGTGGTCTCCCAGTCGTGGCGGGCGTGAAACCAGCGGCGCAGCACCTCCACGTTGGTCCACGCATCGAACACGGCCTGGGCGGGCGCGTCGAAGGTGCGCACCATGTGCAGCGTCGTCTTGTCGTCGCTCATCCGGGGTTACCGCCGGCGTTTCAGCCGCACCATTATCCAGGCGCGGGCCAGCAGCAACCCGGTGCCGGCGCCCGACAGCGCCGGCAGCAGCTCCTCGAGGGGCGCGCCCCCGACGTGGCCGATCACGCGGGGTAGGCGTCGTGGTAGTTCCACCACCCGTACGGCGGGGTCTGCGGATAGCCGTCCGGCGAGTCCTCCCACTTCTCCTGGCGGCCGAGCGCGGTCATGTCGAGGTAGTTCCAGGTGTTGCCCATCTGCTCGTCGCCGCGGGCGTCGATCATGTAGGTGCGGTAGATCTTGTCGCCCTCGCGGATGAAGGCGTTGGTGCCGTGCCAGTCGCGGACGCCGAAGTCGGTGTCGAAGTCGGACTCGTCGGGGATCGAGTACCAGGGAATGTGGTCCCAGCCGTGGCGCTGCTTGAGGCCCTGGATCTCCGCCTGGGGGGCCCGCGAGACGAACGCGAGCGCCGTATCGCGCCCGCCCAGGTGGGCGGGGTGAGCCACCTGGTCGGCGACGAACGAGCAGCCGACGCAGGCCCGCTCGGGATACGAGCCGCCCTCGGCGTAGGTGGTGACCTCGGGCCCGTAGAAGGCGCGGTAGACGACAAGCTGGCGCCGGCCGCCGAAGAGCTCGGCGAGCGTTGCCTCGCCGTTGGGACCGTCGAAGCGGTACTCCTTCTCGACCGCCATCCACGGCATCCGGCGGCGCTCGGCTGCGAGCGCGTCGCGGGCGCGGGTGTGCTCCTTCTCCTTGACCAGCATCTGCTCGCGGGCGGCCTGCCACTCCTCGGGCGACACGACGGGCGGGGTGTTCATAGGGGTACGTCCTCCTTGAGGTACTCGTCGACTACGTCGAACAGCGTGGCCCAGAGGGCGCGCTGCTGATCCATCCAATCGGCGGCCTCGCTGAGAACGGCGGGCTGGAGCGAGAGCCGGTGCGTGCGGCCCCGGATCTCCCTCCTCACTACCCCGGTCTCCTCCAACACCTTCAGGTGCTTGGAGATGGCGGGCTTGGACACGCCGAAGCCGGCCGTTGCCTGGCCGACGCTCGCGGGCCCGGCCGCGAGCCGCTCGACGATGCCGCGCCGGATCGGGTGCGAGAGTGCCTTGAATGAATCGTTAACCACTAGGTTAACAGTAGCATGTGGCGATGAAGGAGCCCGAGTTCGCCGACCTGGTCGAGCGCCATCGAGGTGAGCTGCGCGTTCACTGCTACCGGATGCTCGGCTCGTTCGAGGAGGCCGAGGACCTCGTCCAGGAGACGTTTGCGCGAGCTTGGCGGGCGCGGGCTTCGTTCAGCGGCGGCGCGGCGCGCGCTTGGCTCTACCGGATCGCCACGAACGCCTGTCTCGACGTGCTACGCGGGCGGCCGGGGCGGGTGCTGCGGCTCGACGTGCCCGCGGCGGATCCCGCCGAGCCACCCGCCGCCCCGGCGGACCTGCCCTGGTTGCAGCCCTACCCGGACGCGTTGCTGGCGCCCGCCGAGGAGGAGCCCGGCGCGGCCGTCGTGGTGCGGGAGACGATCGAGCTCGCCTTCCTCGCGGCGATCCAGCATCTGCCGCCGCGCCAGCGCGCGGTGCTGATCCTGCGCGATGTGCTGGGCTGGGCGGCGAAGGAGACGGCGTCACTGCTGGAGACGAGCGTGGCGGCCGTCAACAGCGCGCTCCAGCGCGCCCGCGCGACCCTGCGTGAGCAGCTGCCGGAGCGCCGCACCGACTGGACGCGGACGGCCGACCCGAGCGAGCGAGAGGTGCTGCGGCGCTACGTGGAGGCGCACGAGCGCGCCGATGCTGCCGCCCTCGCCGCCCTGCTTGCCGAGGACGCCCGCCTGGACATGCCCCCGCACCCCGTCTGGTTTGACGGCCGGGAGGCGATCGTCACCGCCTCGGCTCAGGGCTTCGTGCCCGAGTTCGGGGCGCTGCGCGCTGTAGCGACTGGCGCCAACCTGCAACCGGCCGCGGCGCACTACCTGCGACCGCCGGGCGAGCGCGAGTACCGGCCGCTGGCGTTCGACGTGCTGCGCATCGAAGGCGGCCTCGTCGCCGAGATCACGTCGTTCGTGTTTCCCGAGCTGTTCACGGCCTTCGGGCTCCCCGCGCAACTCGACCGATGAGTTTGCCGCCGCTCGTTCGTTGTAACGGACATGAGAAAGCTAAGCGTGAGAATCAACATGTCCCTCGACGGCGTCGTGCAATCGCCCGGAGGGCCTGACGAGGACCCGACCGACGGCTTCCGCCATGGCGGCTGGGCAGCCCGTTACTACGACGACGACATGCTCGATGCCGTGCGCAACGCGCCGCCCTACGAGCTGCTGCTGGGGCGCGGGACCTACGACATCTTCGCGGCCCACTGGCCCTACGACGAGGGGCCGATCGCCGATCGCCTGAACGCCACGCGCAAGCACGTGGCGTCGACGACGCGCACGGAGCTCGAGTGGAACAACTCGACGGTGATCGAGGGCGATGTGGCCGATTACGCGGCGGAGCTCAAGCGCGGCGACGGCCCGGAGATCCAGGTGCACGGCAGCCCGGGACTGATCCAGACGCTGCTACGCAACGACCTGATCGACGAGCTGTGGATCCTGATCTTCCCGCTGGTGCTCGGCAGTGGGAAGCGCCTGTTCGGCGAGGGGACGATCCCGGCCGCGTTCGAGCTGGCCGACAGCAAGGTCTCGAAGACCGGAGTGACGACACAGGTCTACGAGCGGGCCGGCGACATCGAGCCCGGCTCGTTCGAGTTCGACGAGCCGACCGAGGCCGAGCTGGAGCGCCGCAAGCGGCTCGGCGACGGGTAGCACACCAGGCAGGAGCGCCCTTCGTCCCACAGCTTCAAGCGCAGGGCGTCGATGCTGCTGCGGAAGGTCACCACCGGCGTGTCGCGGAACATCGCCTGCTCCTCGTGGGCGGCGCGCAGGTTGTAGTTGGGGATCTTCGCGCTGAGGTGGTGGACGTGGTGGTAGTTCGCGTTGCCGACGACCCACGCCAGCGCACGGGGCAGCGCCAAGAACGAGCTGCCCTGGAGCGCGGCCAGCTCGAAGCTCCAGTCGCCGGCGGACATGTAGTAGGTGTCCTCGTACTGGTGCTGGATGTAGAGCATCCAGGCGGCGATCGCGCCGCCCGCGATCAGGGTCGTGCCCTGGATCGCCAGGAAGGTCTGCCAGCCGACCAGCGCGCTCCAGCCGACCCCCCAGCCGGCCAGCGCGAGGTTCGTGACCACGACGCTGAACAGGATCCGCCGCGACATGCCGCGCTGCGGAAAGCGGCGCTCGAACAGGAAGACCAGGCTCGGGCCGACGAACAGCATCAGCAGCGGGTTGCGGTAGGCGCGGTAGCCGAGCCGCCGCAGCAGCGACGCCCGCTCGTACTCGGCCAGCGTCATCGTGTAGATCTCGCCGGCGCCGCGGTTGTCGAGGTTGCCGGTGTTGGCGTGGTGGAGGGCGTGCTGGCGCTGCCACCAGCGGTACGGGGTGAACAGCAGGAAGCCGAGCAGGTAGCCCCAACGGCTGTTGGCGCGCCGCGAGGCGAACATCGAGTTGTGGGTCAGGTCGTGGAAGAAGGAGTACATCCGGACCAGGAAGACAGTGGCGACGAGCCCGAAGCCGACGGCGAGCCACGCGCTCGGCTCGACGATCGCCGCGAGCACCCAGACGCCGAGGTAGGGCAGCACGACGCCGGCGATCTGCCGCAGGCTACGGCCGCGGTCGATCTCCAGATAGCGCGCCAGGTCGCGCTTCCAGGTCCTGGTGGGCGGAACGTTTGCGAGGTCCATGCCGACGCATTCGCGACGAACCCCGATTCGGATCAGCGAAAGATCGCCCCGGCGGCGCGGATCTCACCCGCCGGTAGCCCGCTGACGTGGAAGGCGGCGATGCCGTCCACCTCGCCTTGCTCGACGTCGACTCGGCCATCGTCGAGGTCGAGGCTGCCGAGCACCTCGCGCCATCGCGCCGCGAGTCCGTCGGGATCGCGCGCCGACAGGGTCAGGCCGGTGACCGTGGAGTCGCCGTTGGGCTCCCACGGCCCGGCCCAGCGCCACGACTCGGGCGGCACCGGCCGGTCGAGCGAGACGATCGCCGCGCCGATGTCGGCGGGATGGAGGTGGCAGGCGGTGATGTCGTCGAGCTCGATCGACCAGACCTCGCGGATGCCGAGCCGCGCAGCCCGCTCGCGAGCGCCGGCGAGCTCGTCGATCTGGAACATGGCCATGTAGGCGCCGTCGCCGTGGCGGTCGAGGAAGCGGCCGGCCGCCGTGTTGTCCTGGACCGGCGACACGACCTCGACGAACGTGTCGCCCAGCGGCATCACCGCGTTGCGCAGGCCGAACAGGCCGACGCCCGGATCGGCGTACGGCTCGCCCAGCGGGAGCGTGGCGCGCAGCTCCTCGACGGCCCGGTCCAGATCGCGCGCCGCCAGCACGGCTTGGCGAAATCGAAGCACGGGCCGACGCTACCGCGTTACGGTGCGTGCATGAGCGTGACCGAAGCAACCGAAGTCGTGCTGTACGAGGTGAGCGACGGCGTGGCCGTGCTCACCCTGAACCGCCCGGACCGGCTGAACGCCTGGGTCCCGGAGATGCAGGTGCGCTACTTCGACCTGCTCGAGCAAGCCGCGGCCGCCCCCGACGTGCGGGCGATCGTGGTCACCGGTGCGGGCCGAGGCTTCTGCGCCGGGGCGGACATGGAGGTGCTCCAGGGATCAGGGGTCGGCGACGACGCTCAGGGCGACGATCGCCCGCAGACGTTTCCGATGACGATCCCAAAGCCTGTGATCGGGGCGATCAACGGGCCGGCGGCGGGTCTCGGGCTGGTGATGGCGCTGATGTGCGACATCAGGTTCGCGGCCGCCGGGGCCAAGCTGACGACGGCGTTCGCCCGACGCGGACTGATCGCGGAGCACGGGATCTCGTGGGTCCTGCCCCGGTTGGTGGGCAGCGCGCACGCGCTGGACCTGCTGTTCAGCGGCCGGGTGATCCTCGCGGAGGAGGCCGCCGGCATGGGGCTGGTGAACGCGGTGCACCCGGGCGACGAGCTGATGGATCGAACGCTGGAGTACGCGCGCGAGCTGGCGACCTGGTCGTCACCGACCTCGATGGCGGTGATGAAGAGGCAGGTCTACGAGCACCTGGAGCGTGGAGCCGCGGACTCGCTGGCCGAGTCGAACCAGCTGATGGCCGAGTCCTTCACGCGACCGGACTTCGCCGAGGGAGTGGCGTCGTTCGTGGAGGGCCGCGAGCCGCGCTTTACGGGCGTGAGCGAGACGCCCTAGGCCGTGATCGGCACGTGGCCCGGCTGGGCCGTCACGCGCTCGAGCCACGCGTTGATGGCCGGATAGCGGCTCAGGTCGAAGCCGCCCTCGTCGGCCACGTGAGTGTAGGCGTAGAGGGAGATATCCGCGATCGAGTAGCGCTCGCCGACCAGGAACCGGCGGTCGGCGAGGTGTCCCTCCATCGCGTCGAGGGCGCGGTAGCCGCCGCGGCGCTGAGCGTCGAGGTCGGACTCGCTCGGGTTCCTGCCCGAGTAGGCGACCAGGAAGCGCGCGACCGCGATGTTCGGCTCGTGGTCGTACTGCTCGAAGAACTGCCACTGCAGCACCTGGGCGCGCTCGAAGCGGTCCTCGGGCAGGTAAGGCGTGCCCTCGGCGAAGTAGTTGATGATCGCGTTCGACTCCGACATCGAGCGCCCGTCGTCGAGGACGAGCGTCGGCACTCGCAGCGCCGGGTTCAGCCCGCCGAGCACCTCCGGCCGGTTCGAGCGGTCGACGACGTCCAGCTCGTGCCGCTCGTACTCGATGCCCAGGTGGGCGAACAGCAGCCGGACCTTGTAGCAGTTGCCGGAGACCTGAGAGTTGTAGAGCAGCATCGACCGGCTAGGGCGTCATCACGACGCGACCGAAGGCTTGCCGGCTCTCGATGAACGCGTGCGCGGCCGCTGCCTCCTCGAGCGGGAAGGTCCTGGCGATCTCCACGCGCAGGTCGCCGCTCGCGACCCGCTCGAGCAGGTCGGCGATCATCGCGTGGACCCGCGGCAGCTCGGCGAGCATCGCCCCGCCGAGGTACACGCCGCGGAGCGTGTTGTTCTGGTCCCAGAGCGACTTGGCCTCGATGCCGGAGCCGGCGCGGCCCGCCACCCCGACGCTGACCAGCGTTCCGCGGTAGGCGAGCGCGCGAATGCTGTCGACGAGATTCCTGCCGCCAACCGAGTCGAGGATCACGTCGGCACCGCGCCCGTCCGTCAGCTCGCGCGTCCGCTCGACGAAGTCCTCCGTGGCGTAGTTGATCCCGTGGTCGAGGCCGAACTCCTTCAGGCGCTCGAGCTTTTCACCGCTCGACGCCGTCGAGATCACCGTCGCGCCGGCCCGCTTCGCCAGCTGGATCGCGGCCATGCCGACGCCGCCCGCGCCGGCGTGTATGAGGGCCGTCTGCCCGGCCTCGAGGTGACCGGCCGTGAACAGGCACTCCTGGGCGGTCCCGAGAGCGACCGGGACAGCCGCGGCGCGAGCCGCGTCCAGGCCCTCCGGAATCGGCCAGGTCACCAGCGCCGGAACGACCCGCCGCGAGGCGTGGGATCCCGCCCCGAACAGCGTCACGACGGGGTCGCCGACGGCGCGGTCCTCGACGCCGGCGCCAACCTCGGCAACCGTCCCCGCGGCGAGATACCCGACGATGTGAGGAACCGACGGCGGCGGCGACCCGGCACGAGCCAGCAGGTCGCCTCCCTCGATGCTGATCGCCTCGACGTCGATCAGGACGCAGCCTTCGGGGCACTCGGGGTCGGGCACGTCCTCGTAGCGCAGGACGTCCGGACCGCCGTTCTCGTAGATGACCGCCGCCTTCATCTCGAAGGCGACTCTAGACGGCGCTAGACCCGCGCGCCGAGGATCTCTACGGCGATCTCGGCGACCTGGGTGGGGTTCCGGCCGACGCGGACGCCCTGCGATTCGAGCGCCTCGGCCTTGGCGGCCGCCGTCCCGTGCGAGCCGGACACGATCGCCCCGGCGTGGCCCATCGTCTTGCCG
>JBQGCL010000008.1:0-25655 GCA_052038485.1 Thermoleophilaceae bacterium
ACGAGCCGTCGGTCGAGGACACGATCGCGATCCTGCGCGGGCTCAAGGAGCGCTACGAGGTCCACCACGGCGTGCGCATCCAGGACTCGGCGATCATCGCCGCGGCGACGCTCAGCCAGCGCTACATCGCCGACCGCTTCCGGCCCGACAAGGTGATCGACCTGATCGACGAGGCGGCCAGCCGCCTGCGCATCGAGATCGACTCGATGCCGACCGAGATCGACGAGGTCGAGCGCCGCATCATGCAGCTCGAGATCGAGCGCCAGGCGCTCGAGAAGGAGAAGGACGACGCGTCGGTCGCGCGCCGCGAGGCGATCGAGCGCGACCTGGCCGACCTGCGCGAGCAGTCGACCGAGATGAAGGCACGCTGGCAGCACGAGAAGGACGCGATCGCGCGGGTGCAGGGCCTCAAGGAGCGCCTCGAGCAGGCGCACCGCGACGCCGAGCGCGCCGAGCGCGAGGCCGACCTCCAGCGCGCCGCCGAGCTGCGCTACGGCGACATCCCCGAGCTCGAGCGCGAGCTCGCCGAGGCCGAGGAGCGCACCGACGGCAGCGCCGGCTTCCTGAAGGAGGAGGTCGACGACGAGGACGTTGCCGAGGTCGTCGCCAAGTGGACCGGCATCCCCGTCTCCAAGCTGATGGAGGGCGAGGTCGAGAAGCTGATCCACATGGAGGCCCGCCTGCACGAGCGCGTGATCGGCCAGGCCGAGGCCGTCGAGGCCGTCTCGAACGCCCTGCGCCGTTCGCGCGCGGGGCTGCAGGACCCCAACCGCCCGATCGGCACCTTCCTGTTCATCGGCCCGACCGGCGTCGGCAAGACCGAGCTGGCGCGGGCGCTCGCCGAGTTCATGTTCGACTCGGAGCAGGCGATGATCCGGATCGACATGTCGGAGTACATGGAGAAGCACTCCGTGTCCCGGCTCGTCGGCGCGCCGCCCGGCTACGTCGGCTACGACGAGGGCGGCCAGCTAACCGAGGCCGTGCGCCGGCGCCCCTACGCGGTGGTGCTGCTCGACGAGATCGAGAAGGCCCACGCCGACGTCTTCAACGTGCTGCTCCAGCTGATGGACGACGGCCGCCTGACCGACGGCCAGGGCCGCACGGTCGACTTCAAGAACACCGTCGTGATCATGACCTCGAACGTGGCCGGCGGCATCGACGGCGTACGCGCGACCTTCAAGCCCGAGTTCGTCAACCGCCTGGACGAGATCGTCGAGTTCCACTCGCTCTCGCGCGAGGAGATCGGCAGCATCGTCGAGCTCCAGGTCGCGAAGCTGATCGAGCGCGTGCGCGAGAAGGGGGTCGAGGTCGAGCTGACCGACGACGCCCGGACGCTGCTCGGCAACCTCGGCTACGACCCCACCTACGGCGCCCGCCCGCTCAAGCGGGTGATACAGAAGCGCCTGGTCGACAAGCTGGCGCTGAAGCTGCTCGACGCCGAGTTCCAGCCGGGCGACCGCGTGCTCGTGGACGCCGCGGACGGCGAGCTGTCGTTCGCGAAGGCGGGCGCGGCAGAGCCGGCAGTGTCGTAACCCGTTAGGGGGACAGGCACCTCCAGGGTGGGGGCAGGAACCGGAACCTGCGTCCAACCCGTTCCTATCCGGCCGGGATCCGGCGTAGCGTGGCTTAGTGACGCGCTTTCTGATCACCTTGGCCGCCGTGGCCGCGCTCGCGTGCCCGGCCACCGCGGCCGCGCGGGAGCGCGACGTGCCGCAGCCGGGCCCGCTGCCGGCCGGAGCGACGCTCGAGAACGCCGGCGACGCGGTCGTCGAGCACGCGACCCAGCCGATGCGCGCGGCCTCCGCGAGCGGCTCGGGCACGCGCCGCTACGCGACCTCTGACGGCTACCAGGTCGCCGTCGAGGCGTCGCCGTCCTATCCGGTCGACCCCGCCGCCGACCAGAAGCTCGTCGACTTCCTCGCCTCGCGCGTGCACGGCCCCGAGCTGGGCGACCTGAGCGTGTACGTGGGCACGCCCGATGAGATCGTGCAGATCTGCGGGGGCGACCCCCAAACCGTCGCCTGCTACGCGATCGCCGAGCAGCGCATGTTCGTGCCGGGCGAGTCGGTGCACGGCGTTCCGGTCGAGTACGCGCTCACGCACGAGTATGGCCACCACATCGCGCTGTGGCGCTCGAACAGCCCGTGGGACGCGCTCGACTGGGGGCCGAAGTACTGGTCGAGCGAGATGAACGTCTGCCGGGGCGTGCGCCGCCACCAGCTGTTCCCGGGCAACCAGGGCAGCCACTACTGGGACGACCCCGGCGAGGGCTTCGCCGAGGGCTACGCGCACATGCACTACCCGGCCGCGCCCTGGTACTACAACCGCCTGCTGCGCCCGGGCGCGCGCGCCTACTCCGCGATCAAGCGCGACGTCCTGCGCCCCTGGGCCGGGCCGCGCGAGCGCACGTTCCGGGGGCGCCTCAACCCGCGCCACCGCAAGCGGACCTTCCACATCCGGCTGCACCTCGACGGTGACATCGCGCTGCGCCTGACCGCGCCGCGCGGCACCGTCTACTCGGTCCAGGCCGAGATCCCCGACTTCGCCGCCGGCCGGCGGCTGCACGGCAGCGGCGAGTTCGGCCTCGAGTGGTGCCGCCACCGTCGCGTCGACCGCGTCGAGTTGACGGTGACCCGCCGCAAGGGCAGCGGGCCGTTCGCGCTGCGGGTCAGCTGGCCGGGCTGAGCGCGGATGCCCGCGCCGTGCCGGCGGTGCGGAAGACGGTCACGATGAACTCGGACTCGATCGTGCGCTTCGACCTGAAGCGGCGGAAGGTGTCGAACTGCACGCGGTACTTGCCCGGGTCGGCGCCCTTGGAGAAGAGCCGCTTGCGCGCCTCGACCTGCTTGCAGCTGCCCCTCACGCGGCCGATTCTCAGGTTGCGTGCGCGGCCCGGGTGGCGGCCCGAGCGGACGATGTGCGCGTACAGCGTGGTGCCCTCGAAGAAGCCGCGTGCCTTGATCGTGAGCAGCCGGTTGGGCGCTCCGCCCTGCGGGCGCAGGCCGACGTCGGTCGCGGTCACCAGCAGCGTCACCTGCGCCGCCAGCGCCGTGTTGGTCTGATCGGTCGCGATGTAGGTGAGCCGCTTCTGGCCCGAGACGAGCCCGGGCAGGATCAGCTGCGGGAACAGCTGGCCGGCCGGGTCGGCGGTGATCGGGTCGCCGATCGGGATGCCGTCGCGCGTGAACACGACGGGCCCGTTCTGCGTGAAGCCGCCCCCGATCAGGTGGACCGTGCCCTGCTCGCGGTAGCAGGGCTTGACCTCGTCGACGGTGAGAGTGGCCTGCGCGGCCGCGCCGGCCGGCGCCGCCAGGGCGACGACGGCCACTGCCAGGCCGATGGCGGTCGACTTGCTCAAGGGGGCCGAGGCTAGCGGGCCTCCGCCCATCCCGCCATGCGGATACATTCCGGGCTATGCCGACCTACGTGATGCTCAGCACCCTGACGCCGGAGGGTGTCCAGACGATCAAGAGCAACCCCGCGCGCATTCGCGAGGTAAACAAGGAGCTCGAGCAGCTCGGCGTGACCGTCAAGGCGCAATGGGCCGTGCTCGGCCGCTACGACTTCGTGAACGTCATTGAGGCGCCCGACGAGAAGACCGTCGCGCGCGCCTCGCTCGAGCTCGGCTCGCGCGGCACCGCCCGCTACGAGACGCTCTCCGCCATCCCGGTAGACGACTTCATCGCCGCGCTGTAGTGGCGAAGCGGGTCCTCGTAGTCGGCGGCGGTGGGCGCGAGCACGCGCTGGTCCGCACGCTGCTGCGCAGCCCGCAGTCCCCTGAGCTGCTCGCCGCCCCGGGAAACGCCGGGATCGCCGCCGACGGCGTGGAGTGCCTGCCCGACGGCGACCTCGTCAAGCTGGCGCGCGAGCGCTCGGTCGACCTCGTCGTCGTCGGCCCCGAGGCGCCGCTCGTCGCCGGGCTCGTCGACGACCTCGCGGCGGCGGGAATCGCCGCCTTCGGCCCGTCGCGTGCCGCCGCCCGGATCGAGGGGTCGAAGTCCTACGCGAAGCAGCTGATGCGCGAGTGCGGTGTGCCGACCGCGGACTACGCGGTCTTCCGCGACCGCGACGCGGCAGAAGCCCACCTCGCCGGCGCCGCCTATCCGACGGTGCTCAAGGCCGACGTGCTGGCCGCCGGCAAGGGGGTGATCATCGCCGCCGACGAGGACGAGGCGCGCGCCGCGCTGGACGTGTTCTTCGCCGAGCGGCGCTTCGGCGACACGGAGGTCGTCGTGGAGGAGTTCCTCGAGGGCGAGGAGCTGTCGCTGCTGGCGCTCTGCGACGGCGAACGCGCCGTGCCGCTCGCGCCCGCGCAGGACTACAAGCGCATCTACGACAACGACGAGGGGCCGAACACGGGCGGCATGGGCAGCTACTCGCCGGTGCCGGGCATCGACCTCGCGCGCGCGAGAGAGATCGCCGCGGTCGCGCACCAGCCGGTCGTCGACGCTCTGCGCGAGCAGGGGACGCCCTTCCACGGCGTCCTCTACGCCGGGCTGATGATGACCGCGGCCGGGCCCAAGGTGCTCGAGTACAACGCGCGCTTCGGCGACCCCGAGACGCAGGCAGTGCTGCCGCGCCTGCGCTCCGACCTGCTTGAGCTGCTCGAGGCCTCGACGCGACCCGGCGGCCTCGCCGGGGCCGAGCCGGACTGGTCGCCCGACTGGGCCGTGACCGTCGTGCTCGCTTCGCGCGGCTACCCCGAGTCGTCCTCCAGCGGCGACCCGATCGGCGGGCTCGACGAGATCGAGGACGCGGAGGTCTTCCACGCGGGCACCGCGCGTGAGGGCGGCCAATTCGTCACCGCCGGTGGGCGGGTTCTGTGCGTCACCGGGCTCGGCGCTACCCCGGCCGACGCGCGCGAGCGCGCCTACGCCGCGGTCGACCGGATCGACTTCGACGGCCGCCAGGTGCGCACCGACATCGCCGCTCGCGCCGTCGCACGAGATAGGGTCGCGCCGTGAGCGAGACAGAGGAGTTCACGCCGGTGGCAGAGGTAGAGCACGAGTTCGACGAGCTGGACGTAGACGATGCCCCGCTGGTCGGGATCGTGATGGGGTCGAAGAGCGACATGCCCGCCATGGAGCGGGCCGGCGACGAGCTCGAGGAGCGCGGCATCCGCTTCGAGATCCGCGTGATGAGCGCCCACCGCGACCCCGAGACGGTCGCCGACTACGCCAAGAACGCCCGCATGCGCGGGCTCAAGGTGATCATCGCGGGAGCCGGGCTGTCGGCCGCGTTGCCCGGCGTCGTCGCCGCCCACACCGACCTGCCGGTGATCGGCGTCCCGCTCACCTCCAAGACCTCCGTCGCGGGCGGTCTCGACGCGCTGCTGTCGATCGCGCAGATGCCGCCCGGCGTGCCCGTCGCCGCCGTCGGCGTCGACAACGCGAAGAACGCCGCGGTGCTGGCGGCGCGTATCCTCGGAGCGTGATCGACCGCTACACCCGCCCCGAGATGGGCGCGGTCTGGTCGGAGCAGCGCAAGCTCGACGCGTGGCTTCAGGTGGAGCTGGCGGTCGTGGACGCGCTGGCCGAGCAAGGGGTCGTGCCCAGCGAGGACGCGGCCCAGGTGCGCGAACGTGCGACGTTCACGCCGGAGGCCGTTCGCGAGCGCGAGCAGGTGACCGACCACGACGTCGCCGCCTTCGTCGACGTGGTCGCCGGGTCGGTCGGCGAAGCGGGCCGCTGGGTGCACCACGGCCTCACCTCGTCCGACGTGCTCGACACGGCGCTCGCTCTCCAGCTGTCCCAGGCGGGGCTGCTGCTCGCCGGCGGCGCGCAGGACTACCGCGACGCGCTGATCGCCCGGGCGCGCGAGCAGGTCGACACGCTGTGCGTCGGGCGCACGCACGGGATCCAGGCCGAGCCGACCACGTTCGGGGTCAAGCTGGCCGGCTTCGCCTTCGAGGCCCAGCGCAACCTCCGCCGCCTCGAGCGGGCGGTGGAGGGCGTGTCGGTTGGCGCGCTGTCCGGCGCGGTCGGCACCTACTCCGCCAACGGCCCCGACGTCGAAGCCGCCGTGCTGGCCCGGCTCGGGCTCGGCCGCGAGGACGTCTCGACGCAGGTCGTGCCGCGCGACCGCCACGCCGAGCTGCTCGAGGCGATCGCGCTCGCCGGGGCCGGGCTGGAGCGGTTCGCGACCGAGATCCGCCACCTCCAGCGGACCGAGGTGCGCGAGGTGGAGGAGCCGTTCCGGGCGGGCGCGCAGAAGGGCTCGTCGGCGATGCCGCACAAGCGCAACCCGATCCTGTGCGAGCGGATCGTCGGCATCGCCCGGCTGCTGCGCGGCTACGCGCTGACCGGGCTCGAGAACGTGGCGCTCTGGCACGAGCGCGACATCTCCCACTCGTCGGCCGAGCGGGTGGCCCTGCCGGACGCGACGATCCTGCTCGACTACGCGCAGCACCTGGCGATCCGTGTGGTCGAGGGGATGGTCGTGCACCCCGACCGCATGCTCGCCAACCTCGAGGCGACCCACGGCGCGCTGTTCTCGCAGCGCGCGCTGCTCGCGCTCGTGGAGAGCGGCATCTCGCGCGACGAGGCCTACCGGATCGTCCAGGAGAACGCGCAGCGCGCCTGGGACACCGGCACGCACTTCCGCGAGCTGCTCGCCGAGGCGGCGCCTCAGCTGGACCTCGACTCGGTCTTCGACGCCGGCGCTTTCGTGCGCCACGCCCGCGCGATCGTCGGGCGGCTCGACGCGATCGCCTAGTCGTCCAATCTGGGCTCTGGGTACTCAGCCTCGTCCCCCATACGGGCGATGCCTTTCGGGTGGACCCGGACGCAGTCGCCGCTGCGCGTCGTCGCAAGCGCAAGCCCAAGCAAAAGGCCAAGCAGCGCTGCCGACCGACCCGGAAGAAGCACGGCCGCGCCTCGGCGAGCGCCTCGCTCTACGCGGTAGACGCGAAGCGGCGCCGCCGCAAGGTCAAGCGGCGCGCCTGCGCGAAGAAGCGCAAGCCGCTCAAGCGCACGCCCAAGCAGCCGGTCCCGCCGCTGCCCAAGCCGCCGCCCGCGCCGCCGCCGTTCGCGCTGTCCACGCCGCTCGCCGCCTACTCCGGCGCCTTCGGCGTGCGGCAGGCCGAGCGCCTGCTCTGGCGCGCCGGATTCGGGCCGTCGCCCGGGCACGCCGAGTGGCTGGCCGGGATGGGGCTGCACAAGGCGGTCGCGGCGCTGACACGCCCGACCGGCGCCGAGACCTTCACCGGCGCCGCGCCGACCGACGACGACGGCAACCCGATCGTCCCCGAGGACGCCTGGGGCCACGACCACCTCTGGTTCCTCGACCGGATGGTGCGCACGAGCCACCCGCTCGCGCAACGCATGACGCTGATCTGGCACGACTGGTTCTCCACGTCCGACGACGGCGTCGGGCAGCAGAGCCTGATGATCGGTCAGAACCTGCTCTTCCGCCGGCACGCGCTCGGCTCGTTCGACCAGCTCGTCCGCGACGTGACGATCGACCCCGCGATGCTGCTCTGGCTCGACGGGACCGACAACCGACGCAACCGGCCCAACGAGAACTACGCGCGCGAGCTGATGGAGCTGTTCACGCTCGGCGCCGACCGGGGCGCCTACACCGAGACCGACGTGCGCCAGCTCGCGCGCTGCCTCACCGGTTGGCGGGCCGACTGGAGCGCCGAGCTGGGCAACCACAACTTCCGCTTCTACGCGCCCTGGTTCGACAACACCAACAAGACGGTCTTCGGGCAGACGGGCAACTTCAACTGGGATCAGGCGGCCGCGATGTGCGTGCGCCACCCGATGCACCCCTCGTTCTTCGTGTCGAAGCTGTGGAGCTACTTCATCCCGGCCCCGCCGTCGGACGCCGACCGCGTCAAGCTCGAGTACCTGTACGTGGCGAGCGGCTACCAGGTGCGGCCGGTCGTCGAGGCGATCCTGCTGCACCCGCAGCTCTACCAGGGGCCGCGCATGGTCAAGCCGCCGGTCGTGCTGCTGGCCGGGATGATGCGCGCCCTGCGCATGGCCGTCGCGGGCGAGAGCTGGCCCTGGCTGTGCGAGAACGCCGGGCAGCGGCTCTTCCACCCGCCCGACGTATCCGGCTGGGACGACAGCCGCTGGCTCGACACGAGCACGCTGCGCGGTCGCTGGGACCTGATCGGCGCGCTGCTGCGCGGGCGCGAGCTGACCGGGACGCAGGTGAGCAACTACGACATCGCCGAGACGTCCCAGGAGGGCCTCGCGCTGGCGCTGTCGACCTGGGGCAACCCGGGGCTGACCGGCGAGACCGCCGGGGTGCTCGACGGCTTCGCCGCGAACTGCGTGTCCGGCGTCCTGGCGAGCTGGCAGCAGCGCCAGAACCGCGGCCTGCGCCAGAACGCCCTGCGCCACCTGATCCCGTTCTCCCCCGACTACCAGACGAGCTGAGCCATGAACTGCGGCTGCAACGACTACACGCGCTCCCAGGCGCTGCGGCGCGTCGCCGCCGAGGCCGGCAAGGGGCTCCCCGCCATCGAGCCGGGCAGGCCGCTGCCGGCCGGCACCGGCCTCACGCGACGCTCCTTCGTCTCGCGCGCGAGCGGGCTCGCGCTGGCCGTCCACGGCGCGGCGTCGCTCGGGCCGAAGGCGTTCGAGGAGGGCATCGCGGCGGCCGCCGCGGCACAGCCCCACGGCCGCGTGCTCGTCTCGCTGTTCATGTCCGGCGGGGTCGACTCGCTCACCCTGCTCGCCCCGACCGGCCACCCGCGCTATGCGACCCTGCGCCCGACCCTCGCCATGCCCGCCGGCGACGGCACGTCGTTCACCGACGACACCAGCCTGCGCTGGCACCCGTCGGTGGCGAGCCTCTCGACGCTGCACGACGAGGGCAAGCTGACCGTGCTGCCCGCGGTCGGCTACAGCTCGCCGAACCAGTCGCACTTCACCAGCCGCCACTACTGGGAGGTCGGCGAGGTCAACCCGTTCGGCCGCTGGGGCTGGCTGGGTCGCTACCTCGACCGCCACGGCGCCCCCGACAACCCGCTCCAGGGGCTCACGCTCGGCTGGGACCTCCAGCCGTCGCTGGCGGCGCAGCAGGTGCCGGTCGCGACCGTCTCGCGCCCCGATCAGTACGACTTCTGGTCGCCCGGCGTATGGGGCACGGTCGAGACGAGGATGCTCGATGCGTTCGGCGACCTCGGCGGCGCCACGACGAGCGACGCCGGGCTGCGCTACGCGCGGGACCAGGTCGCCGCGGTCGACACGCTGCGCGAGCAGCTGCTCCCGTTCCAGTCCGGCTACTCGACGCCGGCGGGCGTGACCTATCCCAACACCGAGCTGGGCCGCCGCTTCGCGGCGCTCGCGGCGATGATCGCCGGCGGGCTGCCTCTCCAGGTGGTCGCGATCGAGACCGGGGGCTACGACACGCACTCCGACCAGGCGGCCAGCCTGGCGCCGGACCTCCAGGAGGTCTCGCAGTGCCTGCTCGCCTTCCAGCGCGACGTCGAGGCGCGCGCGATCGAGGACCGCGTGCTCGTGCACGTGTGGAGCGAGTTCGGTCGGCGCCCGCAGGAGAACGGCTCCGGCACCGACCACGGCGCGGCCGGCGTCGGGCTGGTGATGGGCTCGAAGGCGTCCGGCGAGATGATCGGCTCGTTCCCCGGCCTCGAGGACGCCCAGCTCGACTCGGGCGACAACCTGCGCGCGACCTCCGACTTCCGCGCCCTGTACTGCTCGCTGCTCGAGCAGTGGCTCGAGGTCGACGCGGCGGACGTGATCCCGAACGCGGGCTCGTTCGCTCGGCCTCTGCTCGTCGTATGACGCGGCGCGCGGGCGCGGCACTCCTGCTCGTGGCGATCCTTGCCCCGGCCGGCGCCGACGCCAAGCCGCGCAAGCGTTGCAAGCACAAGACCCACCGCTGTGCCGTGCTCAAGCGCGTGAAGGCGCGCGAGCCGCTGACGGAGCGGCTCTGGGCCGCCGCTCCCGCCAAGCCCGGCGGCGGGTCGAACGGCGGCGGTCAGGGAGCGCCGCCCGATCCGCCTCCGCGTGCGCTGTCGGTCGCTGCGCGCGAGTTCTCGTTCACGCTGTCGCGGCCCCTGGTCGGCGCGGGCTCGGTCTCGATCGAGCTGCGCAACTTGGGGGAGGACCCGCACAACCTCGTGCTCAGCCCCGACGACGGCAGCCACCTGCCGCTGGCGAGCTGGACCGACACCGGCCCCGGCGAGCGGCTGCGCAAGTCGGTGACGCTCGCGGCCGGCCGGTACCAGCTCTGGTGCTCGCTGCTCGACCACGAGTCGCAGGGCATGTCGGCGGACCTAATCGTGCAATAGGCGTTTGTTGGACATGGTCGCCGCGCAGGCCGACCCGTACCGTCGTGGCATGCCCGTGCTGCTGGGACTGCTCGGAGTGCTCGGGTTCAGCTTCACGCTGCCGCTCACGCGGGTGGCCGTCGAGGGGCTCGACCCCGCCTTCGTCGGCCTCGGCCGCGCCGCGGTCGCGGCGCTGCCGGCGGCGGTGCTGCTGCGCGTCTGGCGCGAGCCGCTGCCGGACCGGAGAACGGCGGGACGGCTGGGGCTGGTGGCGCTCGGCGTCGTGTTCGGGTTCCCGCTGCTGTCGGCCCTCGCGTTGCGCGAGCTGACTTCGGCGCACAGCGCTGTGATCGTCGGCCTGCTGCCGGCGGCGACCGCGGTGATGGCGGTCGCGCGCGCGGGCGAGCGTCCCTCGGCGGGCTTCTGGGTCGCCAGCGGCGCCGGGCTGGGCTCCGTGCTCGCGTTCGCCGCGTCGCAGGGCGCCGGCGTCAGCGGCGCCGACCTGCTCGTACTGGCCGCGGTCGCTCTCGGGGCGATCGGGTACGCCGAGGGCGGAACGCTCGCACGCGACATGGGCGGCGATCGGGTGATCTGCTGGGCGCTGGTGCTGTCCCTGCCGGTGACGCTGCCGGTCGGCGCGGCCGCGGCGGTGCTCGGCGGCGTCGACGCGCCCGCCGACGCCTGGCTCGGCTTCGCCTACGTCGCGCTCGTCAGCCAGTTCCTCGCCTTCTTCGCCTGGTACGCCGCGCTCGCCCGCGGCGGCGTCGCCAAGACCGGCCAGGTCCAGCTCGTCCAGCCGCTGCTCACGCTCGCCTGGTCGGCGGCGCTGCTCGGCGAGCACATCGGGCCGGCGACGCTGATCGCGGCGCTGGCGGTCGTCGCGAGCGTCGTCGCGACCCAGCGGGCCCGTGTTGGGCGCGTAGGACCCCGCACGTTGCGGAATCCGGAGCCAGGCATCGACTTCTCGCGCTGATAGCCTCGCCCGGGTGAGCGATGCCGCCGCGCTCATCGCCCAGGGCAAGGTCCGCGACATCTATGACGCGGGCGACGACCGGCTGCTGCTGGTCGCGTCGGACCGCATCTCCACCTACGACGTGGTCCACCCGACGCCGATCCCCGACAAGGGCAAGGTGCTCACCGGCCTGACCGCGTTCTGGCTCGACCGGACCTCGGAGATCTGCCCCAACCACCTGATCTCGTACGCCGACGTCCCGCGGGAGCACCGGGGCCGAGCGATGCTCGTCGAGAAGCTCCAGATGGTCCCGGTCGAGTGCGTGGTGCGCGGCTACATCACCGGGTCGGGATGGAAGGACTACCAGGCGACCGGCGCGGTCTGCGGGATCGAGCTGCCGGGCGGGCTGCGCGAGTCCGAGCAGCTGCCCGAGCCGATCTTCACGCCGGCCACCAAGGCAGAGCTGGGCGACCACGACGAGAACGTCGACTTCGACCGCGCCGCCGAGATCGTGGGCGACCGGCCGCTGCTCGAGGAGCTGCGCCGGCTCTCGATCGCCATCTACCGGCTCGGCGCGGAGCACGCGCGCGAGTGCGGGATCATCCTGGCCGACACCAAGTTCGAGTTCGGCCGCCGCCCGGACGGGACGATCGTGCTCGGCGACGAGGTGCTCACGCCCGACTCGTCGCGCTTCTGGCCGGCGGACGGGTACGAGCCCGGCCGCCCGCAGCCCAGCTTCGACAAGCAGTACGTTCGCGACTGGGCGAGCGCGTCCGGGTGGGACAAGACGCCGCCCGCGCCCGAGCTGCCCGACGACGTGGTCGAGCGGACGCGCGCGCTGTACGTGGAGGCCTACGAGCGAATCGTGAGCGAGCCCTTCGGGCGCTGGCTGGAGCGGAGCGCTTGAGGGTCCGCGTGCTGATCCGGCCGAAGGAGGGGATCCTCGACCCGGTCGGCCAGACGGTGGAGGGGGCGCTGCCCGCGCTTGGCTTCGAGGGCGTCAGGAACGTGCACGTGGGGCGGCTCGTCGAGCTCGACGTGGAGGACGCCTCCGAGGTGCCGGCGATGTGCGAGCGGCTGCTCGCCAACCCGCTGATCGAGGACTACGAGGTGGAGCCCGCGTGAAGTTCGGGGTCGTTCGCTTCCCCGGCTCCTGCGACGAGGTCGACGCGCTGCTCGCCTGCCGCCGGTTCGGCGACGCCGAGCTGCTCTGGCACAAGGACCGCGACCTGCACGGCGTGGACGCGGTCGTCGTCCCCGGCGGCTTCTCCTACGGCGACTACCTTCGCGCGGGCGCGATCGCCCGCTTCTCGCCGCTGATGGAGACCGTGATCGAGTTCGCCCGCGAGGGCGGGCCGGTGCTCGGGATCTGCAACGGCTTCCAGGTGCTCTGCGAGGCCGGCCTGCTGCCGGGCGCGCTGCTCACCAACCGCTCGCTGCGCTTCGTCTGCCGGCAGGTCGACATCGTCGTCGAGAACCCCGACACGCCGTTCACGCGCGCGTGCGCGCAGGACCAGGTGCTGTCGGTGCCGGTCAAGCACACCACCGGCCGCTACTACGCGCCGGGGGTGCCGGAGGAGCAGGTCGTGCTGCGCTACGCGCCGGGGCACAACCCGAACGGGGCGCAGGACGACATCGCGGGTGTCTGCAACGCCGCGGGCAACGTGCTCGGGCTGATGCCCCACCCCGAGCACGCGGTCGACCCGCTCACCGGGTCCGCCGACGGCGGGAAGCTGTTCGAGTCGGTGGCGCTCGCACCGGTGGCGTGAGCTCGGCCGTCGCGCCGCACCGCGAGCTCGGCCTCACGGATGCCGAATACGACGCCATCTGCGCGCGGATGGGTCGCGAGCCGAACGCATTGGAATTGGCCGTGTTCTCGCTGATGTGGTCGGAGCACTGCGCCTACAAGCACTCCAAGAAGCTGCTGCGCGAGCTGCCCACCGAGGGCTCGCACCTGCTGATGGGACCGGGCGAGAACGCCGGCGTCGTGGACGTGGGAGACGGGCTGGCGGTGGCGTTCAAGGTCGAGTCGCACAACCATCCGAGCGCGGTCGAGCCGTTCCAGGGCGCCGCCACCGGCGTCGGCGGCATCCTGCGCGACATCTTCGCGGTCGGCGCGCGGCCGATCGCCGTGCTCGACTCGCTGCGCTTCGGCGAGCTCGATTCGCCGCGCTCCCGTTACCTGTTCGACTTCGCCGTCAAGGGGATCGGCCACTACGGCAACTCGATCGGCGTCCCGACGGTCGGTGGCGAGGTGCTGTTCGAGGCGAGCTACGAGCAGAACTGCCTCGTCAACGCGATGTGCGTCGGGCTGGCCCGCCGTGAGCGCCTGATCCGCAGCGCGGCGGCAGGGGTCGGCAACCTGGTCGTGCTGCTCGGAGCGCGCACCGGCCGCGACGGGATCGGCGGCGCGTCCGTGCTGGCGAGCGCCGAGCTCTCCGAGGAGGACGCCTCCAAGCGCCCGAGCGTGCAGATCGGCGACCCGTTCGAGGAGTCGAAGCTGGTCGAGGCCTGCCTCGAGCTGCTGGAGCGCGACACGCTCGAGTCCCTGCAGGACCTCGGCGCGGCCGGCCTGTCGTCCTCGTCGTCGGAGATGGCCTCCAAGGGCGAGGTCGGGCTCGACCTCGACGTCTCGCGCGTGCCGCTCCGCGAGGCCGACATGGAGCCGTTCGAGATCATGATCTCGGAGTCGCAGGAGCGGATGCTGTGCGTGGTCGAGCCGGAGCGGCTGGCCGAGCTGCGCGAGGTGTGCGACCGCTGGGACGTGCGCGCCACGGAGATCGGCACGGTCACCGACACGCGCCGGCTGCGCGTGTTCGACGGCGACGAGCTGGTCGGCGACATGCCGGTCGAGGCGCTGGTGGACGACTGCCCGCTGTACGACCTCTCGCCCGCTGCGCCGGCCGAGCCGATCTATCCCGCCCCTGAGCCGCGACTCGCGCCAGACGCCGGCCACCACGACGCCCTGCTCGCTCTGCTTGGGGCACCCTCGATCGCCTCGAAGCGGTTCGTCTTCGAGCAGTACGACCCGATCGTCGGATCTCGAACCGTCCGGCGGCCGCAGGCCGCGGACGCCGCGGTGCTCACGCTCGCAAACGACGGCGGCCAAGGCGCGATCGCGGTCTCGATCGACGGCAACGGGCGGCGGGTGGCCTGCGATCCGTACGCCGGCGCAGCCGAGGCCGTGCTGGAGTGCGCACGCAACCTCGCCTGCGTCGGGGCGGAGCCGCTCGGGCTGACCAACTGCCTCAACTTCGGCAACCCCGAGAAGCCGCACATCGCGTGGCAGCTGACGCGGGCGGTCGAGGGTCTGCGCGACGCCTGCCTCGCGCTGGGCGTGCCTGTGGTGGGCGGCAACGTGTCGCTCTACAACGAGGGCGGGGGCGGGCCGATCTACCCGACACCGATCGTCGGGATGGTGGGCGCGCTGCCGGACCCGGCCGGCCTGCCGCAGATCGGCTTCGCCTCGGAGGGCGACGCGGTGGCGATCGCCGGTCCGTTCGCGCCGTCACTGGCCGGCTCCGAGCTCGACAAGCTCCGCGGCCGGCTGGCCTCGTCGCTCCCCGCCCTGGACCTCTCCGCGCAGGCGACCGCCCTGGCCGACTTGCGCACGGCCGTGCGCGCCGGCGGGCTGGCCACGGTGCACGATGTCTCCGAGGGCGGGGTCGCGGTTGCGATCGCCGAAAGCTGCATCGAGGGAGGGCTCGGCGCGCGCATCGATCTCGAAGCCATGGCGCCCGCCACCGCCTCCGGCTCGGCCGCACCGAGCGACGCGTCCGGCGCGTCCGCGCTCGATGCCGCACTCTTTGGCGAGGCCCCCGGCGGCGTCGTGATCGCCGGCCCGGTCGACGTCGTCAAGGCTGTCCCGGGCGCGCGGGTCATCGGGGAGGTCGGCGGCGACGCGCTCGAGGTCGAGGGTGTCCTGTCGGTGCCGGTGGCCGACCTGCGCGCGGCCTACGAGGGAGCGATCCCGAGGATGTTCGCCTGACCCGTTGGTACCCTCCGGGCGTAGCGGGAGCCCTGCCGCCGACGGCAGTCGGGAGCCCGCGATCCACCTCATGACTCGAGTGGCACTCGACGACCGCGACGGACCTCGCGACGAGTGCGGCGTCTTCGGCGTCTACGCGCCGGAATCGGACGTCGCCCGGCTCGCGTATTTCGCCCTATACGCGCTCCAGCACCGCGGGCAGGAGTCGGCGGGGATCGCCACCGCCGAGCACGGCCACATCATGACCGTGCGCGACCTCGGCCTCGTCTCGCAGGTCTTCGACGAGGAGAAGCTGCGCGCGCTCCAGGGCGCGATGGCGATCGGCCACGTGCGCTACTCGACCACCGGATCGTCGGCGTGGGAGAACGCGCAGCCGGTGTGGCGCTCCGACAAGCGCCAGGTCGCGCTCGCGCACAACGGCAACCTGATCAACGCGGTCGAGCTGCACGCCGCGCTGAGCGAGCAGGGCGTGCAGTTCCGCGGCACGTCCGACTCCGAGATCATCGCCGCGCTGCTCTCGACCCACCCCGCGGACCGCATCGAGGACGCGCTCGCCGACGTGATGCCGCGGCTCGACGGAGCGTTCTCGACGGTCGTGATGACCAAGGACAGGGTCGTCGGGTTCCGCGATCCGGCCGGCCTGCGGCCGCTCGCGCTCGGCCGGGTCGGCGACCGCTACTGCCTCGCCTCGGAGAGCTGCGCGTTCGACATCATCGGCGCCGAGCTGCTGCGCGAGGTGCAGCCGGGCGAGATGATCTCGCTCGGCGAGCGCGGGATCGAGACGCGCCAGCTGGTCGAGTCCGAACGCAAGGCCTTCTGCGTCTTCGAGCACATCTACTTCGCGCGTCCCGACTCGATCCTCGAGGGCAACCGGACGCAGGTGTCGCGGCGCAAGATGGGCGAGATCCTGTACCGCGAGGCGCCGGTCGACGCTGACGTGGTGATCGCCGTGCCCGACTCGGGCAACGCCGCGGCCGCCGGCTACTCGAAGGCGTCCGGGATCCCGCGCGACGACGGCCTGATCAAGAACCGCTACGTGGCGCGCACGTTCATCCAGCCCGGACAGGAGCTGCGCAAGCACGGTCTGCGGATGAAGTTCAACCCGCTGCGCGAGGTGGTGGCCGGCAAGCGGCTGGTCGTGGTCGACGACTCGATCGTGCGCGGCAACACCACGCGCCAGATCGTCCAGATGCTGCGCGACGCCGGCGCCGCCGAGATCCACATGCGCATCTCGGCGCCGCCGATCCGGCACCCCTGCCACTACGGCATCGACATGTCGACCACCCAGGAGATGGTCGCCCACGGCCGGACCGAGCAGGAGATCGCGGACGAGCTCAACTGCGACTCGCTGGCCTACCTCTCGCTCGACGGCGTCTACGAAGCGATTCGCTCGACCCGCGAGACCCACTGCGACGCCTGCTTCTCCGGCGACTACCCGCTGGCCCGAACCGACACGGCCAACGGCAAGTTCGCGCTGGAGGAGCTGGCGGTCGTGCGCAGCTAGCGGAATAAACGCGCCAGGTTTGGCGTTTACGGGGCATGGACCTCGACGCCGAGCTCGTGCTGCTGGTGGACGGCCGGCTCGACCGCGAGCGCGCCGCCGAGCTTGAGGCCGCGCCCGAGCTCGCCGAGAGAATCGCGCTGGTGCGGGCGGGACGCGATCGGCTGGTTACGGCGGCTGGGTCCGTCGATGCGCCTTTCGAGCTGCGGCGGCGGCTCGATGAGCTCGCGGCACGGCGACCGAGCGCGCGGCGGCGTTGGCGCCCGCTGGCTGCCCTCGCGGGTATGGCTGCGGCAGCCGCGGTGGCGCTCGTCCTGGTCACGGCGGGCGGGGCCCCGAGCGTGGGCGACGTGCTCGACTCGGCCGGTCGCACGCCGAGCGCCGCGATATCGCCCGCCGGCGGGCCCCTGCTTCGCGTCGCAGTGGAAGACGTGCGCTTCCCGAACTACGAGGAGAAGTTCGGCTGGCGAGCGGTCGGGCGGCGGGAGGACGAGATCGACGGCCGCGACGTGACCACCGTCTTCTACGAGCGCGGACCGGATCGCGTGCGCTACTCGATCGTTGCCGGGGAGGCGCTCGCGGAGCCGGGCGGCCGCGACATCGTCGCCGAGGGCACGCGCCTGCGCCGCATCGGCGCCGCTGCGGTCACGTGGCGGCGGCTGGGACACACATGCGTGATGACGGGTCCCGACCTTCGCACGGTCGCCCAGCTGGCGGGCTGGAAAGCGAAGGGCAAGGTTCTGTTCTAGCGACCGAGGATCTCCGCGACCCGCTGGCGTCCGCGTGACAGCCGGCTCATGACGGTGCCGATCGGCACGCCCAGCGCGGAGGCCGCCTCGGCATAGGAGAGGCCGGCGACGTCGACCGCGGCCAGCGTGTCGCGCAATTCGGACGGCAGGCCGGCCACCACCTCGAAGACCTCTCGCGCCGCCACCCGGTCGAGTGGCGAGCCGCCTTCGATGCGATCCGCAGCCTCGAGATCGAGTGGCACCGTCGGGCGGCGCGCGCGAGAGCGCACCGTGTCGACCCAGGTGTTGCGCAGCACTCCCAGCAGGTACGGCAGCGCGTCCTCGGCACGCGCGATCTCGCGGGGCCGGCGCAGCACCCGCTCGTATGTCTCCTGGACGAGGTCCTCGGCGTCCTCGCGCGCGCCGGTCAGAGCCCAGGCCGCGCGGTAGAGGCGATCGAGGTGATCGCCGAGCACCGCCGCCTGCAGCTCCGGGGTCACGGCCCAAGCGTGACGAAGCTCACGGAATAGGGCCTCCCGGGTGGCGTTTCCAGGTCGTAGGCACAAACCGACCCAAGGAGTCAGCCGTGAACGCAGTCCTTCGTAAAACCCTCGTATTGGCCGGTTCGGCGGCGGCCGCGGCGGCGCTCGCCCTCCCGGCGACGGCATCCGCGACCGTGACGGTGAACGCCGCCGGCGATCCGATCACGTTCACGGGCGACGATGCCGCCGACAACCTCGTACTCACGGTGTCGGGCGGCAAGATCGCCCACAACCTGCCGGCCGCGCAGGGCTTTGCCTCGGCGACCGACCTGGATCCGAACACGCCCGACACACAGGACAGGGACGTGGCCGGTGCGAACATCGTGGTCCGGGGCGGTGGCGGCGCCGACATCCTCAACGCTGCGGGCCTCGGCAACACGTACAACTCGCTTCAGATCCAGGGCGACCCCGGTGACGACACGATCACCGGCGGCGGCAAGGGCGACGTGCTGGGCGGCGGCGACGGCGACGACCGCGTCGTGGGCAACCCCGGTGGCGACACCATGACCGGCGGCAACGGCAATGACGTGCTCGTCTGGAACAACGGCGACGGGTCCGACACGATGGACGGCGACGCCGGCAACGACGAGATCGAGGTCAACGGCTCGGCCAACGCCGGCGACGACTTCCGGATCACGCCGGGCGCGAACGGCAGGACCAAGTTCGACCGCGTGAACCTCGTCCCGTTCACCCTCGACACGCTCGCCGAGCGCATGACGGTCAGCGGGCTCGGCGGCGATGACGCGATCGCCGGCGCGCCGGGGCTGGCCGGCCGCATCCTGCTGACGCTCAACGGCAACACCGGGCTCGACACGATCACCGGCGGTGACGGTGCAGACCGCATCGGCGGCGGCGAGGCCGCCGACGTGCTGGATGGCGCCGCAGGGGACGACAAGGTCACCGGCGACCGTGGCGGCGACCAGATGCGCGGCGGCGCCGGCGACGACGTGCTCGAGTGGAACGACGGCGACGGCTCCGACGTGGCGACGGGCGGCGACGGCGCCGACCTGACCCGTGTGAACGGATCGGTCACCCAGGGCGACGCCTTCGAGGTCGCGCCCAACGGACCGGGGATCCGCTTCCAGCGGACCAACCTCGTGCCCTTCACGATCGACCTCGACACCGAGCGGCTCGAGATGAACACGCTCGGCGGCGACGACACGATCGCGGTCGGGAACGGCCTGGCCGGCCGGCTGCGCGTCCTGGCCGATGGCGGCTCGGGCACCGACCGGATCCTGGCTCGCAACGGCGCGATCGACCGGGTCCAGGGCGGCAGCGGCACCGACAGCGCCGTGGTCGACCGCAAGGACCAGGTCGAGGACGTCGAGTTCGTGAGCCGGTCCCGGTACGCGCACCCCAAGGTGGCCGGCAAGGTCAAGGTCGCGTATCGCAACGGCCGCTACGTCGCGACTGTGTGGGTGAGCTGCCCGAGCGGCGCCCACTCGACCTGCCACGGCGTGCTGCGGATCCGCGCAACCAAGGGCCGCCTCGTGCTCGCCAGCAAGAGACTCCACCTCGACCCGGGTGAGCGGGCGAAGGTGAAGGTGACGCTCTCGCGCAAGGCCAAGTCGGCGGCCAAGGTCGGCAAGCTGGCCGTGCGCGTTGTGATCTCCTGACGTCCAGGTCCACGCACGGTTTGGGGGCGCCCGCTTCGGCGGGCGCCCCTATGTAACAAGTCTGCGATGGGGCCCTCGCTCCCGCCGCCTCCGGCGCTACTGTGGCCGTCCTTCAGATGGACCTCACTCGCCCTCTTCACGACCTGTTCGGCTTCGATGGCTTTCGCCCCGGTCAGCGGGAGGCGGCCGAGGCCGCGCTGGCCGGCCGGGACGTGCTCGTGGTCATGCCGACGGGGTCGGGCAAGTCGCTCTGCTACCAGCTGCCGGGGCTGCTTCGGGATGACCTCACGATCGTCGTCTCCCCCTTGGTTGCCCTCATGCAGGACCAGGTCGAGGCGCTCGCCGCGCGCGGCCTCGGCGATCGCGTGGCGCTCGTCAACGCCCAGCAGGACTGGTCGGCCAACACCGGCGTGCTGGAACGCGCGGCTGCGGGCGACCTTCGTCTCCTCTACGTAGCGCCGGAGCGCTTCGCCGCCCCCGGCTTCCTCGAGCGGATGCGCGAGGTTCGCGTTGGCCTGTTCGTCGTCGACGAGGCGCACTGCGTCTCCCAGTGGGGGCACGACTTCCGGCCCGACTACTTCCGGCTCGCCGACGCCGCCCGGGCGCTCGGCGCGAAGGCGCTGATCGCCTCCACCGCCACCGCCACCCCGCGTGTCGCGCGCGACGTCGAGCAGCGGCTCGGCCTGCGCGACCCGCTCCGAGTCGCCACCGGCTTCGACAGGCCCAACATCGCGTTCGCCGTCGCGCGCCCCGGCGGCCACGAGAAGCGGCCGCTGATTGCCGAGGCCCTGCGCGAGCCCGGCGCACTGCCCGCGATCGTCTACGCGGGCACGCGCGCGGGCGCCGAGGAGCTCGCCGGCGAGCTGACCGAGGCGCTCGGCGAGGAGGCGGTCGCCTACCACGCCGGGCTCGACCGCGAGCGCAGGGCGACCGTTCAGCGCCGCTTCCTCGCGGACGACGTGCGGGTGATCTGTGCCACCAACGCCTTCGGGATGGGCGTCGACAAGCCCAACGTGCGCACGGTCGTGCACGCCAGCGTGCCGGCCTCGCTCGAGGCCTACTACCAAGAGGCCGGCCGCGCCGGTCGCGACGGCGCCCCGGCCCGGGCGCTGCTGCTCGCCGAGAACCGGGACAAGGCCCTGCACGTCCACTTCATCAAGCGCGAGCAGATCGACGCGGACCTGCCCGGCTGGCTGGCCGACCGGATCGCCGCGGCGGCCGACGGCGACGGTCGCTACCTGCTCGACGCCGCCGAGCTCGTGCGCGGGCTGGGCGGCGACGGCGACCGGCTGCGCGCCCTGCTCGGCCACCTGACCCGGGCCGGGGTGATCTCACCGTCCCCGTCGGCTCCCGACCGCGTGGCGGGCCGCCTGCTCGGTCCTTTCGATCGCCGCGCGGCCGCGCTGTGCCGCTCCTCGCTCGAGGAGGGGGCAAAGGCGCGCTGGCGCCAGTACCGCGAGATCTGGGCTTACGTCGAGCAGGACAGCTGCCGCCGCCTGGCGATCCTGCGCCACTTCGGCGACAACTCGGCGCCGGCCGCGTCGGGCGCCTGCTGCGACGTCTGCGACGCCGGCCTCGTCCCGGCCCCGCCGCCGCCCGACCCCGTCGCGATCGAGAACCTCGACGAGGCGATCATCTCGGTCGCCCGCTCGGCGCAGCCGTCGGTCGGGCGCACTACCTGCGCGGAGATCATCCACGGCGGGCGCAGCAAGAAGCTGCTGCGCAACTCATACGACGGGCTGCCCGCGTACGGGACCTCCTCGCACATGCGGCGCGCCGACATCCTCGCGCGCGTGGATGAGCTGATCCAGGCCGGACGGCTCGAGACCACCGGCGGCCCGTATCCAGTGCTGCGCGCTCGCGCGTGACGTCGTTCCGCGTAGCCGTCCTCATCTCGGGCACCGGCACCAACCTCCAGGCGCTGCTGGACCAGCTGCATTCGCCGTGCGGCCCGATCGAGATCGTCGGCGTGGCGTCCTCGCGACCCGAGGCGCAGGGGCTGCGCCGCGCCGAGGCCGCCGGGGTCGAGTCGGCGATCTTCCCGCTGGCCGACCACGAGAGCCGCGAGGCGCGCGACGCGGCGCTGGGAGACTGGCTCGACTCGCTCGGCGCCGAGCTGGTCGTGCTGGCTGGGTTCATGGAGCTGCTCACTCCGGAGTTCGTCGGCCGCTTCGAGGGCAGGATGATCAACGTGCATCCGTCGCTGCTGCCGGCGTTCCCGGGCCTGCGCGCGATCGAGCGCGCGGTCGAGGCCGGGGTCCCCGAGACCGGCGTGACCGTCCACTTCGTCGACGAGGGGATGGACACTGGGCCGATCGTCCTTCAAGAGGCCCTCGAGCTTTCGTATCCTGCCGACATCGCCGAGATCGAGGAGCGAGTGCACGGCGTGGAGCACAGGCTGCTGCCGCGTGCCGTGCGTCTGATAGCGGCGGGGCGGGTGGGCGACGAATGAAGATCAGATCGAGCAAGGCAGGGGTCAGCGTGCCCGGCGACGTGCGCATCAGGCGCGCGCTGCTGAGCGTGTCCGACAAGCGCGGCTTGGTCGACTTCGCTCGCGGCCTGGCCGACATGGACGTGGAGATCGTCTCCACCGGCGGCACGGCGGCCGAGCTCGGCGGCGGCGGCATCGAGACGCGCCCGATCGAGGACTACACCGGCTTCCCGGAGATGCTCGACGGGCGCGTGAAGACGCTCAACCCGCGCATCTACGCAGGCCTGCTGGCGATCCGCTCCGAGCCCGAGCACGTCGACACGCTCAACGATCACGAGATCGAGCCGATCGACCTGGTCTGCGTGAACCTGTATCCGTTCGAGGCGGTGTCGCAGCGGCGCGGCGTCGAGGAAGCCGACGTGATCGAGAACATCGACATCGGCGGTCCCACGCTGATCCGGGCGGCGGCCAAGAACCACCCGTTCACCGCGGTGGTCGTGACGCCCGAAAGCTACGACGCGGTGCTCGAGGAGCTGCGCCAGAACGACGGCCGGCTGTCGAGCCGCACGCGCGAGAGCCTGGCGCTGGAGGCGTTCGCCCTGACCGCCCGCTACGACACCGCGATCTCACGCTGGTTCGCCGAGCGCGAGGAGGACTTCCCGGTCCAGTACACGCGGTCGTACGAGAAGGTGCTCGACCTGCCCTACGGCGAGAACCCGCACCAGCGCGCCGCCTACTACTCGGAGATCGGGGTGCGCACGCACCTGATGTCGATGGTGTCGAAGCTGCACGGGCGTGAGCTGACCTTCAACAACCTGCTCGACCTCGATGCCGGGCGCCGGCTGGTCGACGACTTCGAGCTCCCGGTGGCGGCGATCATCAAGCACAACAACCCGTGCGGGGTGGCGATTGCGGCGGACGCCGAGCAGGCCTTCGACAAGGCGCTGACGACCGACCCGCAGAGCGCCTACGGCGGGATCTACTGCTTCAACCGCCGCATCAACCGGCCGCTGGCCGAGAAGCTGCACGCTCAGTTCGCTGAGGTGATCTTCGCGCCCGGCTACGACGAGGACGCGCTCGAGGTGCTCGAGCAGAAGCCGAACGTGCGGCTGCTCGAGAGCCAGGAGCGCCGGCGCATCCCCGTCACCGAGCACGACGTCAAGCGCGTGCGCGGCGGGATGCTCGTGCAGGACCGCGACACCGGGCTCGAGGAACGCGAGGAGATGGACGTGGTCACGCGCCGCAAGCCGACGGAAGAGGAGTGGGGCCAGCTGCTGTTCGCGATGCGGGTGTGCAAGCACGTGCGCTCGAACGCGATCGTGCTGGCCACCGACCTCGGCACTGCCGGCATCGGCGCGGGGCAGATGAGCCGGATCGACTCGGTTCGGATCGCGATCGACAAGGCCGCGGCGGCGGGCATCGAACTGGGCCGGTCGGTGGCGGCCTCGGACGCGTTCTTCCCGTTCGCGGACGGGGCACAGCTGGCGATCGAGGCGGGTGCGCAGGCGATCATCCAGCCGGGCGGGTCCCAGCGCGACGGCGAGGTGATCGACGCCTGCGACGAGGCGGGCGTGGCGATGGTCTTCACCGCCCGCCGGCACTTCCGCCATTAGACATCCATCGAACTGTCGCTAGACTCGATGGTGCGAGCGATGAGGGAGCCGCACCACCCAGCCCGCGCAGAGCTCGAGCTCTCCGCAGTCCTACACGCATTGAGCGACCCGGCCCGCCTGGAGATCGTCCGGCGCCTGGCCGACGGCGACGAGCCCTCGTGCGGGATGTTCGAGCTGGGTCTGTCGAAGGCGACGCTCTCGCACCACTTCAAGGTGCTGCGCGAGTCCGGGGTCGTCCGCACGCGGCCGGAGGGCCGTAAGCGGCTGCTGTCGCTGCGCACGGATGACCTGGACGAGCGCTTCCCGGGGCTGCTCGAGGCGGTGCTCGCCGCCAAGCGCAGCCGCACCCGCTCGGCTGCCTGAGCCCGCGGGTTTCCTCTCTTCGTCGATTGGGCATGAAGTCCAATCAGAAAATGCGCCGTTTCTTGATCACCCTGGTCTTCTCCGTTGCGGCGCTGTCCGGCGCGCCCGCCGTGGCCGCGGCGGCCGGAGTTGCCTATCCCGACGCGGACTGGTCCGAGGCCTGGATCTCCTCCTCGGACGGCGTCACGCTGCACGCCGATGTCCTGCGTCCCAAGGGGGCGACGGACGCCACCAAGACGCCGGTCATCGTCTCGATCGGCCCGTACTTCAACCACTCGGGCCAGACGGGGCCGGCGGGCCCCGCCGAGGGCACCCAGTACGACCCGGTCGGCCCGAACGCGGGTCCGTCGGAGCGCTTCCAGGACTTCGTCGAGGGGTCGGGCCTGCTGAAGAAGGGCTACAGCTTCGTGATGGTCGATCTGCGTGGCTTCGGCGGATCGAACGGTTGCCTCGATTGGTCGGGGCCTGGCGAGAAGGCCGACGTCGTCAACGCGGTGAAGTGGGCCGCGAGCCGGCCCTGGTCCAACGGACGGGTCGGCATGTACGGCAAGTCCTACGACGGGCTGACCGGCCTGATCGGGGTCGACCTGCGCCCGGCGGGGCTGGCCGCCGTCGTCTCCCAGGAGCCGGTCTACGACGACTACCGCTACCTCTACGGGGACGGCATGCGCCGGCTGAACTCGCTCGCTACGCCGGCGCTCTATGACGGCATCGCGGCCACTCCCGGCCCGCTGACCGACGACCCGAACTACAACGTCAACAGCCTCAACAACCCCGCCTGCCTGGCGTTGAACTTCGGCGCTCAGGCATTCAACGACGACCACGAGTCGGACTTCTGGAAGCAGCGCAACCTGATCCCGGGCGCCGCGGGCTCGAACGTGCCGCTCCTGCTCACACAGGGCCTGACCGAGAACAACACGGTCGCCGACGGGCTGCAGCAGTACCTCGACAACCACAGCGGCTACGAGCGCGCCTGGCTGGGGCCGTGGGAGCACGTCCGCGGGAACGAGACCGATCCGGACACCGGCAAGCTCAAGATGGGCCGCGCGGGCTGGTTCGCCGAGGTCATGCGCTTCTACGACCGCTTCCTCAAGGGCATCTCGCCGACGGTCGGCGACCCGCCGGTCGCAGTGCAGACGAACGACGGCAAGTGGCGCTCGGAGGCCAAGTGGCCGCCCGCCGACCGCCGCGACTACACGACCGCCCTGCGGGCCGGGAGCTACACCGACACCGCCCAGTCGTATGCGACCGGCGCCGCCGACGACTCGAGCGCGAGCTCCGGCGTGTGGACGATCTCCAAGCCGCTGCCCTACGACGTGCACCTGGCGGGCTCGGGAACGATGGTGGTCAACGTCACGACGACCCTGCCGCGCGCCAACCTGGCGGTCGACGTCTACGACCTGGACTCGGGTGGCACCGGTCCGCTGATCACCCGTCAGGGCCACATGGTGCGCAGCCCGGGCAGCTCTTCGATCCGGCTCGAGCTGTGGTCGGCGGACTGGAAGCTCAAGGCCGGCCATCGCATCGGGGTGCGCGTGACCGACAACAACCAGGACTGGTGGCTGCTGGCGGCGCCGACGCTCCAGACGGTCGCGGTCAGGGGAGGAACGGTGACGCTGCCCTTCCTCCAGTACCGGCGCACGCAGACCATCCAAGGCGACCCCGGCACCCAGCT
>JBQGCL010000009.1:0-25163 GCA_052038485.1 Thermoleophilaceae bacterium
CGGCGGCCACCAGCCGCTCGTAGGCCTCGAGCACCGCTTGCTGGAGCGCCGCGCCCTCGTCCTCGAAGCGGTCGCTCTCGCCGGCCCGCTCGGCGGCGGCCGCAGGGTCGATCTCGAGCAGGAAGGTCAGGTCGGGCACGAGCCCGCCCGTGGCGAAGCTGTTGATCCGCTCGACCTCCTCCACGCCCAGGCCGCGCGCCCCGCCCTGGTAGGCCAGCGAAGAGTCGAGGAACCGGTCCGACACCACGACCCGGCCGGCCTGGAGCGCCGGCTTGATCACGCGCGCGACCAGCTCGGCCCGCGCCGCCGCGAACAGCAGCGCCTCGGCCTCGCCGCCGAGCGGGACGTCAACGTCCTTGAGCAGCTCGCGCACGCGCTCGCCCGCGGGCGTGCCGCCCGGCTCGCGCACTCCGAGCGCCTCTTCCCCGAGCGCCTCGGTGAGCAGGCGCGCCTGGGTGGTCTTGCCTGAGCGGTCGATGCCCTCGAACGTGACGAAGAGGCCGTGCATTTGCGCGGCGACCGTAGCAGTGCCGCCCGGCGGCTGGCTAACCTGCGCGGCCGTATGAAGACTCTCGTTACCGGAGGCGCCGGCTTCATCGGCTCGAACCTCGTCGATGCCCTCGTGAACCGCGGCGACGAGGTCGCGATCGTCGACGACATCTCGACCGGCCGGCGCGAGAACCTCGAGCACGCGCTGTCCAACGGAGCCGAGCTGATCGAGCTCGACATCCGCGACGCCCAAGCGGTCGCCGCCGCCTTCGACCGGGTCAAGCCCGAGGTGGTCTTCCACCTCGCCGCCCAGATCGACGTGCGCAAATCGGTGGCCGATCCGGCCAACGACTCGCGCGTGAACGTCGAGGGCACGATCAACGTCCTCAACGCCGCGCACGCGAGCGGGGTCCGCCGCGTGATCAACACGTCCACCGGCGGCGCGATCTACGGCGAGGGGCAGATCATCCCCGCGCCGGAGGACCACCCGGTCGCGCCCGAGTCGCCCTACGGCCTGTCGAAGTTCTGCGCCGAGAACTACTGCGCGCTGTTCACGCGCCTGCACGGGCTGTCGACGATCTCGTTGCGCTACGGCAACGTCTACGGCCCGCGCCAGGACCCGCTCGGCGAGGCCGGGGTGATCGCGATCTTCTGCGGCATGCTGCTCGAGGGCGGGCGGCCGAAGATCTTCGGCGACGGCACCCAGACGCGCGACTACGTCTACGTCGGCGACGTCGTGGACGCCAACCTGCGCGCCGTCGACTCCGAGGCGACCGGCGCGTTCAACGTCGGCCGCGGCGTCCAGACGAGCGTGCTCGACATCGTCGCCGCGCTCGCCGCCCAGTCCGACAACGGCTTCGAGGCCGATCACGCGCCGGCCCGCACCGGCGAGGTCCAGCACATCGCGCTCGACCCCTCGCGGACGAAGGCCGAGCTCGGCTGGGAGGCCCAGGTCGACCTCGACCAGGGCCTGGCGCGGACGCTCGACTCGCTGCGGTGAGCGTGCTCGCGCCCGGCGAGGGCGAGACGATCCGGCCCGGCTTCGAGATCAAGGTCGGCCGCCCCGAGCTCGTGCTGACCGAGGCGATCTACCAGCCCGGCGACAGCGGACCCGACCCGCACGTCCACCACGACCACGTCGACTCGTTCTTCGTCGTCGAGGGACAGCTGGAGTGGCGAGTCGGGCCCGAGCTCGAGCCGCACACCGGCACGGCCGGCACGTTCGTGTCGGTGCCGCGCGACGTGCTGCACACGTTCCGCAACCCCGGCCCGGACGAGGCGCGCTTCCTCAACCTGCACTCGCCGGGCCTCGGCTTCGAGCGCTACCTGCGCGGCGACTTCCCCGAGTTCGACCAGCACTACCTCCCGGAGGGCAGCGGGCTGGCGCCGGACGAGGTGGTCGTGCTCGAGCCCGGCGAGGGCGAGCTGCTCGAGCTCGGCTCGTCGACGGCGACGATCAAGATCGCCGGCGCGGACGTGTTTGCGTTCGACGCGAGGCTCGGCACCGACTTCCCGCACCCGCCGGCACATCGCCACCGGCACACGCTGGAGTGCTTCTACATGATCGACGGGTCGCTCACAGTCGCGTTCGACGGCAGCTCGCACACGCTGACGCCCGGCGGCTTCGCCGCGGTCGAGCCGGGTGTCGTCCACTCCTCCCCGCCCTCCGGCGGCCCGGTTCGCTACTTCAACGTGTTCGCCCCCGGCGGCTTCGAGGGATTCGTGCGTGCGGCGGCGCGGGGCGAGCCCCCGGATCTCGCAAAGTACGACATAGAGTTCGCGTAGAGCACACAATATCTAGTGCTCGCTGAAGGAACGGAGCACTATGGGTAGTAGAATTACCTGTGTGCTTTGTCCGTTCTGCTCAGCCGATTCGAGCCAGGTGATCGACACGCGTCCGATCCCGGACGGCGTTCGCAGGCGGCGCGAGTGCGGCGCCTGCGGCGAGCGCTTCACGACCTACGAGCGCGTGGAGGAGCCGCGCCTCGACGTGGTCAAGCGCGACGGCACGCGCGAGCGCTTCGACCGCCAGAAGCTGATCCGCGGGCTCGCGCGCGCGGCCGGTGGACGGCCGGTCAGCGCCGACGAGCTCGAGGCGGTCGCGGCTTGGATCGTCGATGAGGCGCGCCGCGGCGGCGGCGAGGTGCAGGCCGAGCGCATCGGCGACCTGGCCGAGCGCGGGCTCGCGCGGGTGGACCCGGTCAGCGCGATCCAGTTCGCCTCCGTCTACCGCAACCTGGCCGACCTCGACCAGCTCGAGGCCGTCGTCCGACGCTTCAAGGAAGACCCCCTCCCGGGCGAGGACCAGCTCGCCATCGAGGCGCCCGTTCCATCCGGACCGAAGAGCACCATCGGTCGTTCCCGCGAAATCAGTCCCAACAGGAGGAGAGGTCATGTCCCACAGCCGTAGCGCCGCAGCCCCGAGCGTCACCGCCACCGGTGACGGGGTGAGCGTTCCGCGGCGTTTCACGGAGGCGGACAAGCACCCCTTCGACTGCGTCGAGTGGGAGATTCGCGACGCCGTGATCGGCGACCCCGCGAACCCTGCGTTCGAGCAGCACGGTGTCGAGTTCCCCCGCAGCTGGTCGCAGAACGCGACCAACATCGTCGCCCAGAAGTACTTCCGCGGCCGGCTCGACTCCGACGGGCGCGAGTCGTCGGTCAAGCAGATGATCGGCCGCGTGGCCGGCACGATCGCCGCCTGGGGTCGTGAGGGCGGCTACTTCGCCACGGACGACGACGCTCAGGCCTTCGAGGACGAGCTCACCCACATCCTGCTCCACCAGATGGCGGCCTTCAACTCGCCGGTCTGGTTCAACGTGGGCTTCGAGGAGCAGCCGCAGTGCTCGGCCTGCTTCATCCTCTCCGTCGAGGACACGATCGAGTCGATCCTCGACTGGAACACCAAGGAGGGCATGATCTTCCGCGGCGGGTCGGGCTCGGGCATCAACCTGTCCCGCATCCGCGCGTCCAAGGAGCACCTCTCCAAGGGCGGGCTCGCCTCCGGACCGGTCAGCTTCATGCGCGGGGCCGACGCCTGGGCCGGCACGATCAAGTCGGGCGGCAAGACGCGCCGCGCGGCCAAGATGGTCGTGCTCGACGTCGACCACCCGGACGTCCTCGACTTCATCTGGTGCAAGGCGCGCGAGGAGGAGAAGGCCGCAGCGCTGCGCGACGCCGGCTTCGACATGCGGCTCGACTCCGAGGCGTTCACGTCGATCCAGTACCAGAACGCCAACAACTCCGTGCGCGTGACCGACGAGTTCATGGAGCGCGCCGAGCGGGGCGAGGAGTGGGAGCTCACCGCCCGCAACGAGGAAGGCAAGGTGATCGAGCGCGTCGACGCTCGCGACCTGCTCACCCAGATCGCGGACGCCGCGTGGCGCTGCGCCGATCCGGGCGTGCAGTACGACACCACCATCAACGAGTGGCACACGTGCCCGAACTCGGGCCGGATCAACGCGTCCAACCCGTGCTCGGAGTACATGCACGTCGACAACTCGGCCTGCAACCTGGCGTCGCTCAACCTGATGAAGTTCCGCCGCCCCGACGGCAGCTTCGACGTCGACTCCTTCGAGCACGCGGTCGACGTCGTGATCCTCGCGCAGGAGATCGTCGTCTCGCCGTCGAGCTACCCGACCCGGGAGATCGGCGACAACGCGCGCGCGTTCCGCCAGCTCGGGCTCGGCTACGCCAACCTGGGCGCGCTGCTGATGGCCAACGGCCTGGCCTACGACTCGGACGAGGGCCGCACGCTGGCCGGCGCGATCACCGCGCTGATGACCGGGCGGGCCTACCGCACCTCGGCCGAGGTCGCCGGGGCGATCGGCCCGTACGAGCGCTACGCCGAGAACCGCGACCCGCACAACCACGTGATGCGCAAGCACCGCGACGCCGCGCAGGCGATCGACGGCGAGATGATCTCCGACACCGAGCTGCTCGCGGCGGCCCGCCGCGCCTGGGACGAGGCCGTAGAGGTCGGCGAGCGCAACGGCTACCGCAACGCGCAGGCGACCGTGCTCGCGCCGACCGGGACGATCTCGTTCCTGATGGACTGCGACACCACGGGCATCGAGCCCGACTTCTCGCTGATCAAGTTCAAGGACCTGGTCGGCGGCGGGCAGATGACGATCATCAACCGCACGGTGCCGCTGGCGCTCCAGACGCTCGGCTACCAGAAGGAGCAGATCGAGGCGATCGAGGCGCATCTGGCCGAGCACGCGACGATCGTCGGCGCGCCCGGCCTGAGCGACGAGCACCTGCCGGTGTTCGACGTGGCGGTCGGCGAGCGGGCGATCGGGCCGATGGGCCACATCAAGATGATGGCCGCGGCGCAGCCGTTCCTCTCGGGCGCGATCTCGAAGACGGTCAACCTGCCGGAGTCGGTGACGCCCGAGGACATCGCGAACGTCTACACCGAGGGCTGGAAGCTCGGCCTGAAGGCGCTGGCGATCTACCGCGACGGCTCGAAGACGGCGCAGGCGCTCAAGACCGACGCGGGCGACAAGAAGGAGGCCGCCGCGGAGGCCGCGGCCGAGCCGCCCAAGCCGGTGCGTCGGCGCATGCCGCGCGAGCGCCAGTCGCTCACGCACAAGTTCTCGGTCGGCGGCCACGAGGGCTACATCACGGCCGGCGAGTACGAGGACGGCACGCTCGGCGAGGTCTTCCTGACCGACGTGGGCAAGGAGGGCTCGACGATCAAGGGCCTGATGAACGCGTTCGCGACGGCGATCTCGATCGGCCTGCAGTACGGCGTGCCGCTCGAGACGCTGGCGCGCAAGTTCGCCTACGTGCGCTTCGAGCCGGAGGGCTACACCGGCAACCCGGAGATCCCGTTCGCCAAGTCGATGCCCGACTACATCATGCGCTGGCTGGCGGCCCGCTACGGGGACGCCGACCTGCACGAGGAGCTGGGCATCCTCACGCCCGAGGTGCGCGCCCGCAAGGCGTCCCAGGAGGCGCTGATGCGCGGCGATACGGCCGGACCGCCCGAGCCCGCCGAGCCGGCCAACGGCACCAACGGCCACGGCAACGGCGGCAAGGGCTCACCGGCGCGCCCGGCGAAGCCCGCCGAGCCCGAGCCGAAGCCCGCGGCGTCGGCGCTGACGGACGAGCCCCCGGCGATCCCGGCCAAGCTGGCCGGCCTCGACCTGGGCCCGGCCTGCGCGCAGTGCGGAGGGATGATGCAGCGAACCGGCTCGTGCTACACGTGCTCGAGCTGCGGGAACAACACCGGCTGCGGCTGAGCCGCGAGGCGCCGCCCCTGGGCGGCTAGCGGCCGGCCGACTGGGTCTCGCGCTCCGCCGCCGCGATCGTCTCGACGATCTCGGTGAGGACCTGCTCGGCCTCGTCGTTGTCGACCTGGCATGTGCCGGCCGCCTCGTGGCCGCCGCCGCCGTGGGCGAGCATCAGGCGGCCGATGTCGAACTCCGACGAGCGGTCGATGATCGAGCGGCCCACCGCGAGCACGGTGTTCTGGCGCTGTCGGCCCCAGAGCACGTGGACCGAGACGGTGGCCTCCGGGTGCAGCGCGTAGACCATGAACCGGTTGGCCGGGTGGATCACCTCCTCGCCGCGGAGGTCGAGCACGACGACCTCGCCGTGCATCGTCGAACAGCGGCGGATCTGCTCGCCGGCGGCGATCGCGTGCTCGTGGTAGAGCGCCACCCGCTCGGCCACGTCAGGGTCCTCGAGGATTTCCTCCACGTCGTGGTCGAGACACAGGTCGATCAGCTTGACCATGAGCTCGTAGTTGGAGATGCGGAAGTCGCGGAAGCGACCGAGCCCCGTGCGGGGGTCCATCAGGAAGTTGAGCAGGATCCAGCCCTGCGGGTCGAGGACATCGCTGACCGAGAACTTGGCCGCATCGGCGCGGTCGACGGCCTCCATCAGCTCCTCGCTCACGCGCGGGAACTGCTCGGCACCGCCGAAGTGCTCGTAGACGACGCGCGCGGCCGAGTCCGCGCTCGGGATGGCGACCCGGTTGTCGGCCTGCTCGGTTACGCGGACGTCCTCCGAGCTGTGATGGTCGAACGAGAGGGCGACCTCCGGCCGGTACGGCAGGTTGGTCGTGATGTCGTTGGCCGACAGCTCGACCTTGCCGTCCTGGACATCCTTGGGGTGGACGAACAGGAGGTCGTCGAGTAGACCGATCTCCTTCAGGAGGGCGGCGCACACGAGGCCGTCGAAATCGCTGCGGGTCACCAGGCGGTGCTTCGGCATGCCTTGACCATCGGACGATCCCCGAGCGGACTTGACCCGTGACTAGCCCGATCTCGGATCGAGGTCGACGCGGACGCTGAGCAGATCGCTGCCCATCAGGCGCACGACCAGCGCGTTGAGCCACAGTCCCATCCGGCGTAGGCGCTCTCGCGGGTCGTCCTCGTCGAGGACGTGCGCGGTGCCGCCGCGCCAGCCATCGTGCAGCTTGATGCGGACGCGCGGGTTCGAGCGGATGTTGCGGACGTAGCTCGCTCGCGCGCCGTGCTCGGCGACGATCCAGGCCACGTCGCCATCGACGACGTGGCCGACCGGTGTGCGGCGCGGCAGGCCGCTGCGCCGGCCGGTCGTCTCGAGGAGGGCGTAGCCGCGCGGCGCCAAACCGTGCCGGAACGCCCAACGCACGAGCGGGTTGACGACGCGCGTCGACAGCGTGGTGCTGATGCGACGCTTGTCCACATCGCTTGCATAGCAGCTTGGGGCTTGCTCTAGTACCGGCGAGGCATCTGGCCCATGGACGAGCCCGGTGACAGCGCCCTCGAGCGCTACCTGCCGCAGCCGAAGAACCGGCGTCGAGGGGTTGCCCTTTGCCTGTCGGGCGGGGGCTATCGCGCCGCTCTCCATCACCTCGGCGGCCTGACCCGGCTCAACGAGCTCGGCGTCCTGCCGCGCGTCGACACGATCTCGGCCGTCTCCGGCGGCAGCATCTTCGCCGCCTTCCTCGCCCAGCGCCTGCGGCCCTGGCCGGACGAGCCGCTGCCCGACTGGAACGAGCGCATCGCCGTGCCGTTCCGCGCCTTCACCAGCAAGAACATCCGCACCGCCTGGGTGCTGCGCCGCGCGCTCCCGTGGCGCTGGTTCGACTCGGCCGTCGCCGTCGAGTCGCTCGCCAAGCGCTATCAGCGCGACGTCGTCCAGCTGTCGCTCGCCGAGCTCCCGGAGCGCCCGTCGTTCGTGTTCTCGGCGACCGACATGTCGTTCGGGGTCAACTGGGTCAGCCAACGCGACCGGGTCGGTTCCTACATGGCCGGCTACACGAAAGGCGCGCCCGACTGGCCGGCTGCCCGGGCGGTGGCGGCCTCGTCCTGCTTCCCACCGGTCTTCGACCCGCTCCCGATCGGGCTGGCCCCGACCGACCTGACGGGCGGTATGGCGCCGTCCGGCCCGCAGCGCGACGAGCTGGTGCGCGGCCTGCGCCTCAGCGACGGCGGCGTCTACGACAACATGGGCCTCGAGCCGGTCTGGAAGGACCACGCCACCCTGCTCGTCTCCGACGGCGGCGCGACGTTCGACTTCCAGCCCGACGCCGGCCTGTTCAAGCGCCTCGGCCGCTACCAGGCGATCGTCTCGCGCCAGGCCGGCGCCGTGCGCAAGCGCTGGCTGATCTCGAACTTCCAGGCGGACGTGCTCGACGGCGCCTTCTGGGGCATCGGCAGCCACCCGACGCGCTACGACCCGCAGGCGACGAGCTACCCGGACGAGCTGATCGACGAAGTCATCTCCGAGGTGCGGACCGATCTCGACCGCTTCTCCGAGGCCGAGGCGTCCGTGCTCGTCAACCACGGCTACCTGCTGGCCGACGTGGCCGTCCGCAAGCACGCGCCGGGGCTGATCGCCACCGACCGCCCCGCGGCGGTGCCGCACTCGAGGTGGATGGACCCCGCCGCCGTGGCCGACGCACTCCGCACGAGCAACAAGCGCAAGCTTCTCGGCCGCTGGCGATAGGAGGCCGCATGCCCGAACCGCAAGTCACAGATCCACTCCCCGACGACCTCGTCGCCGAGCTCCAGGGGCTGTCGGACGCGCTTGACGACGACCCCAAGTTCCGCATCCCGCCGAAGGAGGTCGACCGCAACCTGCTGATAGCGACCTGGAACCTGCGCGAGTTCGGCCGCGTGACCAGGAAATGGCGCTCCGGCGATGACGACTCGCCCAAGCGCGACCTGTTCTCGATCCGCGTGATCGCCGAGATCGTGTCCCGCTTCGACGTGGTCGCGCTCCAGGAGGTCCAGGTCAACATCGAGGCCTTGCGCTTCCTGCTGCGCGCGCTCGGCCCGAACTGGGGGCTGATCCTGACCGACGCGGTCAAGAGCAAGGCGGGCGACAACGAGCGGCTCGCGTTCGTATTCGACACCCGGCGGGCCGTGCCGTCCGGGCTCGCGTGCGAGCTGGTCGTGCCGCAGGAGGTGCTCGACGAGGGGGTCGGCGAGAACGCGCTGAAGGAGCAGTTCGCGAAGACCCCCTACGCCGTGGCGTTCCGGACCGAAGGCCACACGTTCATCCTCGTCACGCTCCACGTGATCTTCGGCCACAAGTCGAAGGACCGGCTGGGCGAGCTCACGGAGATCGCCCGCTGGATGCGCGACTGGGCCGACGACACGAGCGACGAGTACCGCCAGAACCTGATGGTGCTGGGCGACTTCAACATCGACCGCAAGGACGACGCCAACTACCAGGCCTTCACGAGCCAGGGCCTGTTCCCGGCTCCGGGCCACGAGGGGAAGCCGCGCACGCTGAGCAGCAGTGGCCCGGACAAGTTCTTCGACCAGATCGCCTGGTTCAACGAGGGCGGCGAGGCGAAGCTGACCTTCGGCACCGGTGCGGCCAACAACTTCGAGTGGGACCGCTTCGTGATGCAGGGACTGACCCGGAACCAGAAGTCGTTCCGGGTCTCAGACCACTTCCCGCTCTGGGCGGAGTTCCTGTTGCCGGAGCCGAAGGTCTAGCCGGAGCAGCGCAGCTTGAGGTCCTTGCGCACGGCGCGCGACAGGCGCGGCTTGCTGCAGCCGATGCCCGAGGTGCCGTACTTGACCAGCTTCCAGCCGCCGCTCTTCTTGTGCTTGAACAGCCCCTTCGGGGCATTGAACGGGTCGCTGTAGCCGTTCGTCGGCAGGATGCCCGCCTTGGCCCAGTTGCCGTTGTTGGCGATGCGCGGCTTGAAGAGCGAGAAGTGCTTGCGCACGGAGCGCGAAACCAAGCTGGAGCTCTTGACGGCCTTGCGCAGCTCCACGCGCTGATCGCGCGTGGGTGCGGTGCTGGACACGGCGACCGCCGGGAGCGCGGCGGCCGCGAGGATGGCGGCGATGACTAGGAGGGATCGCATGCGCCGCAGCGTAGAGAACGCCCCCTGCCCCGCGCGCTGCTTCGCGTACTCCACGCTCAATCGCCCCAGCGCCGGCGCGCCAACCAGCGAGCAGCACGACGGCCTGCTCGCGCTCGCGGGCGGCTCCCTTTACCAATCCTTAGCCCTGGGGTTGGCCGCCGCTTGCCGCCCCCGCGTCAGCATCGGGGCATGAAAGCGATTCGGTACATCACAGTCCTGGTGGCGGCGCTGACCGCGTTCTCCGCAACGGCCGCGGGCGCGGCTGCGGTGCGCGACTTCGAGGGCACCGTCGTCTCGGTCAACCGCGACGCGAAGACGTTCCGCCTCAACGACGTCGAGCGCGGCATCGTGCGCATCAAGGTCACGCGCAACACGCGCTTCGAGCGCATCAACGGCTTTGCCGCGCTGAAGGCCGGCGCGAAGCGCATCGAGGCCACCGTCAAGCGCAAGAACGGGGCCTGGGTCGCCCTGACGGTCGAGCGCTCCGGCGGGGGCGGCCGGCACGGCGGCAACGGCGGCGGCGGCGACGACGACCGCTAGATCGGTCGGCCGGGCGGGCGTGCTAAGACACGCCCGCCCGTGTCAACCCCGACCGACCCGCTCACCCAGGAAGCCGTCGCGGTCCTCCAGGACCTCGTCCGCTTCGACACCGTCAACCCGCCCGGCAACGAGCGGCCGGCGCAGGAGTACCTGGCGCGGCTGTTCGATGCGGCCGGCTTCGAGGTCTCTGTGGTCGGCCCCGATCCGGAGCGGCCCAATCTCGCCGCCCCCCTGCGCGGGCGCGCCGAGGGGCCGGTGCTGGGGCTGCTGTCGCACGTCGACACGGTCGGCGTCGACCCCGTGGGCTGGCGCCACGATCCGTGGTCGGGCGCGCTCGACGACGGTTGCGTGTGGGGTCGCGGCGCGCTCGACATGAAGTCGCAGACCGCGGCCGAGGCGGTGGCAGCCTGCTCGCTGGCCCGCGAGGGCTGGCGGCCGGCGCGGGGCGACCTGCTCGTGATCTCGGTCTCCGACGAGGAGGAGAACGGCACCGGCGCAGAGTGGCTGACCGCCGAGCGGCCCGACCTCGCTCGCTGCGACTACCTGCTCAACGAGGGCGCCGGCGAGTCGTTCAGCCTGCGCGGCGAGCCCGTCTACTCGGTCTCGGTCGGCGAGAAGGGCGTGTTCCGGCTCACGCTCGTGACCGACGGCGCCGCCGGCCACGCGTCGATGCCGATGATCGCCGACAACGCGCTGCTCAAGCTCGCGCCCCTGCTCGACGCGCTCGGCGAGCGCCGCCCCGGCTGGGACGTGACGCCGCCGGCACGCGAGCTGCTCGCCCGGCTCGGGCTCGACGGCGATCCAGACGCGGCGCTCGCCGAGCTCGCCAGGACGGCGCCCGACTACGCGCCCGACGTCGAGGCGATGCTGCGCGTGACGTTCGCCCCGACGATGGTCGACGCGTCCGACCAGATGAACGTGATCCCCGAGCACGCCCGCTTGCACGTGGACTGCCGGGTGCCGCCCGGACTCGACGAGTCGACCGTGCTCGACCGGATGCGCGAGGTGCTCGGCCCAAGCGGCTACCGGATCGAGTTCACCGAGCGGGTGGTCGGCAACGCGTCGGCCCCGGCGTCGCCGCTGCTCGACGCGCTCCAGCACTGGGTCGACCGGGCCCACCCCGGCGCCCGCTGCCTGCCGACGGTGTCGGTCGGCTACTCCGACTCGCGCACGTTCAGGGCCGCCTTCCCCGAGTGCGTGGCGTACGGGTTCTTCCCCTACCGGCACATGTCGATCGACTTGCTCGGCGCGCTGGCCCACGGGCGCGACGAGCGTGTCGACGTCCGCGACCTCGCGCTGGCGGTCGACTGCTACCGCGGCGTCGCGACCGAGCTGCTCGGCTGAGCGCCGGCCAGCCCGAACGCCTCGGCGACCAGCTCGTAGGAGCGCCGCCGCGCCGCGTGGTCGTGCGTGATCGTGAGCAGCAGCAGCTCGTCGGCGCCGTACTCGGCCGCCACCTCCTCGAGCCCGGCGCGCACCTTCTCCGGCGAGCCGATCACGGCGCGCCGGTCGCTCTTGCCGGGCGTGCGCGTCTCGAGGTAGCTGAGCGCCTTGTCGACCGGCGGGATCTCGATCAGCCTTCCTTGCCTCAGCAGGGACAGCATCATCCGGCTCGACGCCGCCAGCCGCTCGGCCTCCTCGTCGGTCTCGGCGCAGATCGCGATCACGCCGACCGACACCAGCGGGGCCGCGAGCCGCTCGGAGTCCACGAAGCGACCCCGGTAGTCGGCGACGATCGGCGCGCCGCGTGGGTTGATGAAGTCGGCAAACGAATAGGGCAGGCCGAGCTCGGCCGCCCAGAGGGCGCTCTGCGGCGAGGAGCCGAGCAGCCACGGCTCCGGGCGCTCGGGTAGGCCGGGCAGCGTCCGCGAGTGGCGTGCGAACGGGTGGTTGGGCGGGAGGCGGTCCTCGAGCAGGCCGAGCAGCTCCATCAGCTGCTCGATGAAGTCGTCGCCGGGCGCGTGGCGGCGGTCGCGCTGGAGCGCGAGCATCGTCATCGGGTCGGTGCCCGGGGCGCGCCCGAGCCCCAGGTCGATGCGCTCCGGGTGCAGGCCGCTCAGCGAGCTGAACGTCTCCGCGACCTTGAGCGGGCTGTAGTGGGGCAGCATCACACCCCCGCTGCCGACCCTGATCCGCCGCGTCCGCGGGGCGATCGCGCCGATCAGGATCTCCGGCGCGGCGCAGGCGAGCGCCGGGGTGGCGTGGTGCTCGGCTACCCAGTAGCGGTGATAGCCCAGCGAGTCGGCCAGCTCGGCCAGGTCGAGTGAGTTGTGCAGCGCCTGAGCCGGGTTGCTGCCCTCGGCGATCGGCGACTGGTCGAGGACACCGAGGCGCATCAGCGGCGCAGCGCCTCGGGCGCGAGGTCGGGGTTCTGCCAGCCGCCGTCGGTCGGGTTGACGTTGACGCCGGGCGGGACGATCTGGTCGATGCGGTCGAGCACCTCGGCCGTCAGCTGAACGTCCGCCGCGCCGAGCTGCGACTCGAGGTGCTCCATCGTGCGCGGGCCGACGATCGCCGCGGTGACCGCCGGGTGGCGCAACACGAACGCCAGCGCGAGCTCGATCAGGCTGATGCCGGCCTCCTCGGCCAGCTGGGCGAGCGCGTCGGCCGCGTCCAGCTTGCGCTGGTTGGCCGGGATCGACAGGTCGTAGCGCTCGGGGATCATCGCCGAGCGCCGCGAGGTGAGCTGCTCCGCGTCGGCGCCCTTGCGCCATTTCCCGGACAGCCAGCCGCCGGCCAGCGGGCTCCAGACGATCGCGCCCATCCGGTGGCGCAGAAGCGTGGGCAGGACGTCGGCCTCGACGCCGCGCACGAGCGCCGAGTAGGGCGGCTGCTCGCAGACGAAGCGCTCGCGCCCGCGCCGCTCGGCGCTCCACTGGGCCTCGACGATCTGGCTCGCTGGGAACGTCGACGACCCGATGTAGCGGACCTTGCCCTGGTGCATGAGGTCGCTGAGCGCTCCGAGCGTCTCGTCGATGTCGGTGTCCAGCTCGGGGCGGTGGATCTGGTAGAGGTCGATCCAGTCGGTGCCGAGACGGCGCAGGCTGTTCTCGACCTCGCGGACGATCCAGCGGCGCGAGTTGCCGAACTCGTTGGGGTCGTCGCCCATCGTCCCGTGGACCTTGGTGGCGAGGACGACGTTGTCGCGGCGGCCCCCGGCGAGCGCCTTGCCGACGATCTCCTCGGACTCGCCGCGCGAGTAGACGTCCGCGGTGTCGATGAAGTTGATCCCGGCGTCGAGCGCCCGGTGGATGATCGCGATCGACTTGTCGTGGTCGGTCTCGCCCCAGGCGCCGAACATCATCGCCCCGAGGCACAGCGGGCTGACCTTGACACCGGTGTGGCCCAGCGGTCGGAGCTCCATGGCCGCCGAGATTAGTGGGACGCCTACTCTTGCCCGAGTGCCGGCCCGCTCGGACATCCGCAACGTCGCGATCATCGCCCACGTCGACCACGGCAAGACGACCCTGGTCGACGCGATGCTGCGTCAGTCGGGCGTGTTCGCCGCCCACGAGCAGCTCACCGACCGGGTTATGGACTCCATGGACCAGGAGCGAGAGCGCGGCATCACGATCCTGGCCAAGAACGCGGCCGTTCGCTACGGCGACACGAAGCTCAACCTGGTGGACACGCCCGGGCACGCCGACTTCGGCGGCGAGGTCGAGCGCGGCCTGACGATGGTCGACGGCGTGATGCTGCTCGTCGACGCGTCGGAGGGCCCGCTTCCGCAGACGCGCTTCGTGTTGCGCAAGGCGCTCGAGGCGCGGCTACCGGTCGTGCTGGTCGTCAACAAGGTGGACCGCCCGGACGCCCGCATCGGCGACGTCGTCGACGAGGTCTACGAGCTGTTCCTGGACCTCGACGCCGACGAGTCGCAGATCGAGTTCCCGATCGTCTACACGAACGCGAAGGCCGGCTGGGCCGCGGACGAGGAGGGCGTCGAGGGCGAGGACCTGCGCCCGCTGCTGAACCTGCTCGTCGAGCACGTCCCCGCCCCCACCCACGACGAAGGCCACCCGCTGCAGGCGCGCGTGACGAACCTCGACGCCGACAGCTACGTGGGCCGGCTCGCCCTCTGCCGCGTCCACCAGGGCGAGGTGCGCCGCGGCCAGCAGGTGGCCTGGTGCCGTCGCGACGGCACCGTCGAGAACGTGCGGGTGTCCGAGCTGTACGTGACCGAGGGGCTCGAGCGCCGGCCGGCCGAGCAGGCTGGACCGGGCGAGATCGTGGCGATCGCCGGCATCCCGGAGATCACGATCGGCGAGACGATCGCCGATCCCGACGACCCGCGTCCGCTGCCGGTGATCGCGGTCGAGGAGCCCGCGTTGGGCATGACGGTCGGCATCAACACCTCGCCGCTGGCCGGCCGGTCCGGGACCCGGCTGACCGCGCGCATGGTCGCCGACCGGCTTCAGCAGGAGCTGGTCGGCAACGTCGCAATCCGCGTGCTCGAAACGGACAGGCCCGACACCTGGGAGGTGCAGGGGCGCGGCGAGCTGCAGCTGGCCGTCCTCGTCGAGGCGATGCGGCGCGAGGGGTTCGAGCTGACCGTCGGCAAACCGCAGGTCGTCACGCGCGAGCTGGACGGCGCCGTGCACGAGCCCATCGAGCGGCTCACCATCGACGTACCCGAGGACTTCCTGGGGGTCGTCACACAGATGCTCGCGCTGCGCAAGGGGAGGCTCGAGAACATGGTCAACCACGGCACCGGCTGGGTCCGGCTCGACTTCCTGGTGCCGACCCGAGGCCTGATCGGCTTCCGCACCGAGTTCCTGACCGAGACGCGCGGGTCGGGCATCCTCCACGCGGTCTTCGAGCGCTACGAGCCGTGGCAGGGCGAGATCCGCACGCGCCCGACCGGGTCGCTGGTGGCGGACCGGCGCGGGCCGACGGCGACGTTCGCGCTGCTGAAGCTCCAGGAACGCGGCCAGCTGTTCGTCGGGCCCGGCGAAGAGGTCTACGAGGGCATGGTGGTCGGCGAGAACGCGCGGGCCGACGACCTCGACGTGAACGCGGTGCGTGAGAAGAAGCTGACCAACATGCGTGCGGCCGGCTCCGACGAGACCGTGAGGCTCGTGCCGGCGCACAAGCTCTCGCTCGACCAGGCGCTCGAATTCATCCGCGAGGACGAGTGCGTTGAGGTCACGCCGGAAGCGGTTCGACTGCGCAAGCTGACGCTCGACGCGACCGAGCGGATGAAGGAGTCCCGAGCTCGCAAGCGGGTGCCCGCGTAAGCCCGTAGGCTGCGCACCGATGCGCATCGTTCGAGCGGGCATCGAGCGAATCGACGACCTTCAGCCGCTGTGGGAGTCCCTGCACGAGCACCACGCCACGGTCGCCCCGCACCTCGAGCAGCTCGGCCCGGTCAGGACACCCGACCAGTCCTGGGCCGTGCGCCGCGAGCTGTATGAGGAGTGGCTGTCGGAGCCGGATGCGTTCGTGCTGCTGGCGGAGGTCAACCGGGAGCCGATCGGCTACGCGCTCGTCCACCTGCGCGGGCCCGAGGAGACGTGGGCGACCGGCAACCGGATCGGCGTGCTGGAGACGCTCGCGGTGCTGCCCGACGAGCGCGGTCGCGGCGTCGGCACGGCGCTGTTCGAGCGGATCTACGCCGAGCTGCGCGAGCTCGGGGTGAAGGAACTCCAGGTGGCCGTGATCTCGAAGAACGCCGAGGCCCTGCGCTTCTACGAGCGCCACGGGCTGCTGCCGTTCACGGTCTCCTACATGGGCCGCGTGCGTGACTAGAGCAGCCAGACGATCAGCAGCACGATCAGCGCGATGCCGATGCCCGCCGCGGTGATGCTCAGCGGCGGCCGTGCCTGCGCCCAGAAGCCGGGGTTGGCGCGCGAGCGGTCGTAGCGACCCTCGGGCGGCTCGCCGACCCAGTCGTCGTCGTCCCAGCTGTTTTTGCCTTCGGCCACCGGGTACGCATTTTCCCTATGGCAGAACAGACGACACGCGACTTGAAGCTGGTCCAATACCTCAACGAGGCCTACGGCAAGGAGAAGGAGCTCGAGACGGCGCTCCAGGCGCACATCTCGATGACGACGAAGGCGCCCTACAAGAAGCGTCTCCAGCAGCACCTCAAGGAGACGAAGGGGCACGCCCGCCAGGTGGAGCGACGCATCAAGCAGCTCGGCGGCCAGGCCGAGCTCGTATCCGCCCCGGGGCCGGTCGGCGACGCGGCGTCGGCGGTCACGTCCGCGGCCAGCAAGGCCGTAGCCGCGGCGAAGGGACCGTTGCACGCGCTGCGCGGGACCGGCGAGAACGAGAAGATGCTCAAGAACGCCAAGACCGAGTACTGGAACGAGTACGAGGAGATCGCGAGCTACACCGCCATCGAGACGCTGGCCGAGGCGGTCGGAGACACCGACACCGCCAAGCTCGCCCGCGGCATCCGGCGCGAGGAGGAGCGCATGGCGAAGTTCCTGGAGGGCCAGATCCCAACGCTGACGAAGGCCGTCGCCCGCGAGGAGATCCCACCGGCGGAGCGCCGCACGAACGGCCGCAAGTGACCCAAGGGCGGCACCCGGAGACCGGGCGGGAGGAGAGCGAACAGGAGCGCACCGATCGCAACCTCCAGGAGATGCTCGGGGAGCTGCGGGTCGCACTGCCCGGTGTCCAGGTGCTGTTCGCCTTCCTCCTGGTCGTGCCGTTCAACCAGCGCTTCGCGCAGGTGACCGACTTCCAGAAGACGCTCTACCTGGTCACCATGCTCTGCACGACGGCGTCGACGATCTGCCTGATCACCCCGACCGCCCACCACCGGCTCGAGTTCCGCCAGCAGGACAAGGAGCACATCGTTCAGGCCGGCAATCGCATCGTCATCGTCGGGCTCGGCCTGCTGGCGATCGCGATGACCGGCGCCGTGCTGCTCGTGACGGACTACCTGTACGGGACGGGAACGACGCTCGCCGCGGCCGGCGGCGTCGCGCTCGGGTTCGCGGTGCTCTGGTTCGTGATCCCGCTGCGGCGCCTGCGCGCGAACCGCTAGCCCAGCGAGCGGGCGATCTCGACGGCCCGGTCGCGACCGAAGGCGCCCTCGAGGCGGATCAACAGGTCGCCGTGCTCGAGCAGCAGGGCGTTCTGGGCAAGGCGCATGGTGCTCTCGATCAGCCGGCCGTTGCGGTCGCGGTAGATCAGGAAGTGCGGCGCGCCCTCGATCCAGATGGCGCGGTTGCCGTCGATCGTGAGTCGCGCGGTGGATGTCGCGGGGCCGGCGACCTTGTCGATGTACTCGGGGCTGAGGTCGCCGCGGAACTCGCTCAGCAGGGCACCGAGGTCGGTGGTGCGGGCGCGCGGGAGACCGGGGCGGGGTCGGTAGGCGAGCGACAGCTCGCCGCCCGGGAGGCCGCGGCGCAGGTAGACGCGATCGGGCTGGCCGAGCGCGCTTGGGACCAGCGGGGTGAACGCGACGCGGTCGGCCGCCGCCCCGAGGGTCGTGCGCGTACCGAGGTCGAGCGGGCGCTCGGGACCGGGCGTGGGGAGCGTGGCGCGCCGCTCGACCGTGGCGCCCTGGAGACCGAGCAAGTCGCGCACGGCATCGCGGACCGCGGGGACCGCGGCGTAGACGCCGCCGGCGAGGATGAGCAGGGCCAGAGCGGCGAGGACGAGCGAGCGGCGCAGGCCGCCGCCGAGGCGGACGCGGCGCGCGAAGCGTGGCCACCCGGCAGGCGCGGGCGGCTCGCCGCGCGCAGACCGCTCGTCGCGCGTCGTGGGCTCGCCGCTCGGCGGCCGCTCCGCCGGCGGTTCGGCCTCGAGCCTCGCCATCACGCTTCGTGCGAGCTCCGGCGTCGGCGGCCAGGCGATCTCCTCGCCGACGCTCGCCAGCATTCGCTCGAGCTCAGGCATCGTCGGCCTCCATTCGCTCGCGCAGCCGGTCCAGGGCGCGTGACAGCCGTGACTTCACGGTCCCGCGCGGGCAGCCCAGGGCCGCGGCCGTCTCCTCCTCGGACAGGTCGAGGAAGTAGCGGCACGCGATCGCCTCGCGGTCGTTGTCGGGCAGGGCGGCCACCGCCGCGAGCAGCTCGTCGCGCTGCTCGCGGTCGAGGAGCGCCGCCTCGGGCGACGGGACCGCGCCACCCGGACGGCGCTCCTCGGCCACGCGCAGCGCCAGCCGCTCGCGGCGACCGGTCGCCCGCACGCGGTTGCGGGCCTCGTTGGCGACGATCGTCAGCAGCCACGGTCGCAGCGGGGCGCCCTCGCGGAAGCGGTCGAGTGCCCGGTACGCCTTCACGAAGGCATCCTGGGACGCCTCCTCGGCGTCCGCCGCCGAACCGGTGATCAACCAGGCCGTGCGAAACGCGATGTTCTGGTGCCGCCGCACGATCTCCTCGTAGGCATCGCGCTCGCCGCGCTTGGCGCGCCGGACGAGCTCCTCCTCATCGTGTGGTGGCCGGTCCTCCACCGTCGACGTAACTACAACGCCGGCGGCGGACCGGTTCCAGTGGCTACTCGGCGGCGACGTTCTCGCGCAGCCGAGCGAGCACGCTCCTGAACCCGTCCAGCTGCTTGTCGCTCAGCCCGGCGCGCAGGCGCTGGTCGAAGCCGACGGCTGCCTGAGCCAGCGCCAAGAAGCGCTCGTCGCCGGCAGCGGTGAGCTCGACGCGCACCGCGCGCCGGTCCTTGGGGTCGCGCTCGCGCTTGATCAAGTTGGCCTTGTCGAGCCCGTCGAGGTGGTGTGTGAGCGTGGGGCCCTCGATGCCGACAGCCCCGGCGATCTCCTGCTGGGTGCGCCAGCTCTGCTGCTTGAGCGCCAGCAGGATCAGCCAGACGGGCTGAGACCCACCCGCCTCGGCCAGCTCGCGCTCGAACGCGCGGCTGACGAGCTTCGCCGTCGATGCGAGCGCGCGCCCGACGGGCTCTGCCGCGGGCGGGCCGCTGGGCGAAGCGCCCGACGCAGGCGCACCCGCGGCGCCCGCTGCCGTTCGGCCGCTTGCGGCGGCTTGCGTGCGCTTCGCGTGGGTGGCCATGCGGCCATCCTATCAAATCCTTCGATGCCTATTGATTCGATGTCTATTCTTTGATATCAATTGCTTAGACGTCGAATGAAAGGACCGTCATGACCGCCACCGAGACCTCCCGCCCTCCCGTTGCGATCCTGCTCGCGCTCGCGCTCGGGGTGCTGCTGGCGGCGCTCGATCAGACGATCGTCGCCACGGCGCTGCCCACCGTCGCGGGTGAGCTCGGCGGGCTCACCGACCTCGCCTGGGTCGTCACCGCCTACCTGGTCGCCGAGACCGTCTCCACTCCGCTGTACGGCAAGCTCGGCGACGTGGTCGGCCGCAAGCGCGTCCTGCTTGCGGCCATCGTGCTGTTCCTGGCGGGGTCGGCGCTCGCGGGGCTGGCCGGGTCGATGCTCGAGCTGGTCCTGTTCCGCGCCCTCCAGGGCCTCGGCGCCGGCGGCCTGATCGTCACGGCGATGGCCGTGATCGCCGATCTCGTGCCGCCGCGCGAGCGCGCCCGCTACATGGGCATGATCGGCGGCGTCTTCGCCGTCGCCAGCGTCGCCGGCCCGCTGCTGGGCGGCTTCTTCGTCGACCAGCTGTCCTGGCGCTGGGTCTTCTACGTCAACCTCCCGGTCGGCGCCGCGGCGCTCGCCGTGATCGCCGCCAAGCTGCCCGCCACCCCGCGCCGTGAGCGCCGGCCCGTCGACGTCCTGGGCGCCGCGCTCGTGACCGCGGCGGCGAGCTCGCTCGTGCTCGTCAGCTCCTGGGGTGGCACCGAGTACGCCTGGGACTCGCCCACGCTCCTGGCCCTCGGCGCCGCGGCGGTGGTCGCGACCGCCGGCCGGATCGCGCGCGAGCGCCGCGCGGCGGACCCGGTCGTCCCGCTCGAGCTGTTCCGAAGCCGGGCGTTCGCGTCCGCGGGCGTGAGCGCGTTCATGGTCGGCATGGCCATGTTCGGCGCGGTCACGTTCCTGCCGCTCTACCTGCAGCTGGTGGACGGGGCGAGCGCCACCGCCGCCGGACTGCGCATGCTGCCCGTGGTCACCGGCGCCCTGGTCGCCTCGGCGATCTCGGGCAAGCTGATCAGCAAGGCCGACCGCTACAAGGGGTACCCGCTCGCCGGCGCGCTGCTGATGGCGACCGGGCTGCTGCTGCTGTCCGGGCTCGACCAGCACTCCTCGGACGTGCTGGCCGGCGTCTACATGCTGATCACCGGCCTCGGCGTCGGCCTGGTCATGCAGGTCGTGATCATGGTCGCCCAGAACCACGCGCCGCGTGAGCACATCGGCGTGGCCACCTCGACCGCTACGTTCTCGCGCGCGATCGGCGCGTCGATCGGGGTCGCGACGTTCGGGGCAATCTTCGCCGGCCGGCGGTCCTCGGAGCTGTCGTCGCTGGGCTCGACGGGCGAGCGCATCGCCGACGCGGGCGCGCGTCTCGATCCGGCCCAGGTCCAGGCGCTGCCGGCAGCGGTCAAGCCGGACGTGATCGACGCGCTCGCGGGTGCGCTCCAGACGACGTTCCTGGTCGGCGCCGCGTTCGCGCTGGTCGCGCTGGTGGGCGTGGCGCTGCTGCCGCGCACGCTCCAGCCTCAGACCGAGCGCAGCGCCTCCGTCGGCGGCAACCTCGCCGCCCGCAGCGCCGGGTAGAGCCCCGCCACCGCCCCGATCGCCAGTGCCGCCGCGAGCGCTCCGCCGAGCGCGAGCGGCGGCACCACGGCGGGCCAGCCGCGGCTGAACGCGTAGAGGCCGGTGGCCGCCGCGCCCAGCGCCGCCCCCGCCACGCCGCCGAGCGTCGCGAGCAGCAGCGACTCGGTCAGGAACTGCGCGGCGATGTGCCGACGCGTGGCGCCCAGCGCGCGCCGCAGGCCGATCTCCGAGCGGCGCTCGAGCACGGAGATCACCATCACGTTGGCGATCCCGACGCCGCCCACCAGGAGCGCGACGGCTCCCAGCCCGAGGAACAGCGCCGTGAACGCGCTCTTGGCCGCCGCGCGGGCGGCGAGCGCGTCGCTCGGGCGGCTCACCTGCACCTCCTCGGGGTGCTCGGGGTTGGCGGTCGCGCCGAGCACGTCGCCGGCGCGCTCCACCTCGTCCTCGCCGGCGCGCACGTAGATCGTCGAGGGCGAGCGGTCCGCGTCGAGCAGCCGCTCGGCCACGTGGAACCCGACCAGGGCGGCGCTGTCGAGGTCCTCGGCCAGCGTGACCGGACCGAGGATCCCGACCACCGTGAACCAGCGGTCGCCGAGCCACACGTTCACGCCCGGCCGGTCGATGCCGAGTCGCCGCGCCGCCACCCGGCCGAGCACCACCGTGGGGTAGCGCGCGGTCGCCGCTGTCAGGAACGTCCCCTTGCGCACCTCGACGCCGAGCGTCCGGGCGAGGTCGACGTCGGCGGCCATCACGGCGATCCCGCTCGTCTCGATCTCGTCGATGTAGTCGGTGCGGCGCACGGTCGCGTCGAGCACCTCGACCGCCGATGCGTCATCGACGGAGGCCATTCGCCGCACCATCGCCGGCGCGGACTCAGGCAGCACCGCGTCCTCGCCGCCGAACGTCTGGCCGGGGGCGACGGTGAGCAGATTGGTCCCAAGCCGGTCGAGCGCCGCGAGCAGGTCGGCCTTGCTCGACTCCGACACCCCCAGCACCGCCACCATCGACGCGATCCCGATGGCTACGCCGAGCGCCGACAGCGCGGCCCGCAGGCGACGCGCGCGCAGGCCCGATGCGCCCACGCGCAGAACGTCGGCCGGCAGCAGCCGGCTGGAGGCGAGCGCGGTGCTCACGACTCGTCGTGCTCGTCGCGCTCGATGCCGCCGTCGCGGATGTGCACGCGGCGCGGCAGCGACGCCGCCACGTCGAGGTCGTGCGTGATCACAACGATCGTCGTGCCCTCGGCGTTGAGCTCGCGCAGCAGGCCGATGATCTGTGCCCCGGAGCGCGAGTCGAGGTTGCCGGTCGGCTCGTCGGCGAACACGATCGACGGGCGCCCCACCAGGGCCCGGGCGATCGCCACGCGCTGGCGCTCGCCGCCGGACAGCTGCTCTGAGCGGTGGCTCAGGCGGTGGCTCAGCCCGACCCGCTCGAGCTGCTCGGTCGCGCGCTCGCGCCGCTCCCTCGCCGGCAGCCCCGTGTAGAGCAGGCCCTGGGCGACGTTCTCGACGGCGCTCATGCCGTCGACGAGGAAGAACTGCTGGAAGACGAAGCCGATGTGGCGGGCGCGCAGCGCGGCCAGGCGGCGGTCGGACAGCTCCGAGACGTCGTGGCCGGCCACGCGCACCTCGCCCTCGGTCGGGCGGTCGAGCGTCCCCATGATGTGGAGGAGGGTCGACTTGCCCGATCCGGACGGCCCGACGACCGCAAGCAACTCGCCCTCCTCCACCATCAGGGCCACGCCGCGAAGGGCATCCACCCCACCGGGGTAGCGCTTCGCGAGTGCGCGGATCTCCAGCACGGCGCGAGAGCCGCTACTCACTCGGCACCACCACGCGTGTGCCCTCGCGGATGGCGCCCGAGACCTCCACGTAGCCGTCGGCGAACAGGCCCGCCTCGACCGGCACGATGCGTCGGTTGCCGGCCAGCTCAAGCCCGTACCCGCCACCCTGGCGGGCGACCAGGGCCGTGACGGGGACCGCCATGACGTTGCGGCGGGTCTCCTGGGCGAGCCCGACGCTGACCGGCGTGTCGTCCAGCCTGCCGAGGCCGCGCTTGCGGCGCAGCTCGATCGTCACGTCGATGACGAGCTGCGGCTCGGCGCCCGGGTCGGACGAGTCGCCCTCGACCTCACGCGCCACGCCGCCGACCTTCGTGATGCGCCCGCGCGCGTAGCCGCCGCCGGGGAGCTCGACCTCGACGCGCTCGCCCTCGTGGGCGAGCTGCTGGAGGCTCGCCTCGAGCTCGACGGTGACGACCCGCTTCGTGGAGCTGGTGTCGAGCACCTCCGACCCCGAGGTCAGCACGCTGCCGACGGTCGTCCTGTGCTCGCCGATGCGCCGCCGGCCGGGCAGGAAGACGACGCGACCCAGCTCGACCGAGCCGGTTTGCTCGAGGTCGAGCGACTCCTGCCAGGCGCTGACCGCGGCCGCGGTGGTCGAGGTGAAGGTGTCGTCGACGGCGCCGGGACTGAAGCCGAGCGCGGCGAGGTTCTGCTCGAGCTCGCGCACATCCGGGCCGTCGGAGACGCCCGACGCGAGCGCCCGATAGGCAGGCGTGGAGCCGTACATCAGGACGATGGGATCGCCGTCGAGGCGGTAGAGCGCCTGGCCGCGCGTCACCACCGAGCCGGCCCGCGGGAGGCTGGTGACGGTGCCGGAGCCGTCGTAGGAGGGCTCCTCCTGCTCCGGCTCCTCCTGTTCGGGCTGCGCTTGCTCGGGCGAGGGCTGCGAAGGCTGCTCGGCGGAGCCATCGTCGGGAGGGTCGCCGGAGCCATCGTCGGGAGGGTCGCCGGAGCCATCGTCGGGAGGGTCGCCGGAGTCGTCGTCGGGAGGGTCGGGGGCGTCGTCGTCCGGCGCCTGCTTCTCGGGCTGGTCCTCGTCATCCGGCGTGAAAGACGCCGCCGGCACCGTCGGGCTGTTCGAGTCGTCGCCGCCCCCGCCCGAGGACGAGCCGAGCCGGTTGATCACCGTGCGCTCGCCCGCGTAGCCGAGCGTGCCGTCCACGGTCTCGCGCTGCACGAGCGTCCGGCGCGCGACGGTCGCGGTCGAGCCGCCGCCGGCCGTGGCCCGGGCGCCGGGGCCCTCGCCGTCGCCGTCCGCGGCGGCGACCACGATCGCCGCGACCGCGAGCGCCCCCAGCCCGAGCACAACCGGTGCGATGCGGCGCCTCACGGACCGTCCGGCCCACCCGGGCCGATCGTCATCGGCCCGCCGCGCATGCCCTTCGCGCACGCCTTCTGGGCGTCCTGGAAGCGCTGGCTGCCGGGATCGGCGCCCTCGTCCAACCGCTGGGTCATGCGGCCGCCGCCCTGGAACTGCGGGTCGGGCATGTCGATCCCGTGCTCGCGCATGCAGCGCGCGAACTTCAGCGCCTGGTCCTTGAACTTCTGCTGGTCCTCCCGGGACAGCTCGGGCGGACGCACGCTCTCGAGGATCTTCTGGCACGCCTTCTGGGCCTCCTCCATCCGCTCGCGGTCCTGCGGGCCCATGTCGGGTCCGCCGATCCGGATTCCCCCGCCCGGCGTAGGGTCGGGCATGTCGACGCCGTGGGCGCGCATGCACTTGGCGAACTCGAGTGCGGCTTCGCGGAACTCGGCGCGGCGGTCGCCGGTGCCGGCGGTCGCGTCGTCGGAGCCGCCGCCGCAGGCGCCCAAGGCGACCGCGGCGACGGCGAGTGGCAGGGTCAGGAAGGTCAAGCGGTAGGTGGACATGCGGCCATCCAACGAGCCCGGCCTGAACTGCTCGTGAAAGGCGCTTAGGAGATCCCTAAGAACGCTCGAGGCGACGCAGTAGGTCGCCGCGACGCGCGCGGTCGACCTTGGCCCGATCGCGGCCGCGGCCGCCGTCGACGAGGTCGCGGCGCCGGTCGCGGGCGGCCAGCCGGTCCGTCCCCGGCCCGCCGCGGAGCACGTCCCTGCCGGCGCCGCCGCCGACCCGGTCGTTGCCGCGTTGGCCGTAGAGGCGGTCGTTGCCGCGCAGGCCGATCAGCTTGTCGATGCTGGCGCCGCCCGACAGCCGGTCGTTGCCGTTGCCTCCGTCGATCAGGTCGATCCCACGTCCGCCGCGGATGACGTCGTTTCCGCCCAGGCCGCAGATCACGTCGTTGCCGCGCGTGCCGATCAACCGGTCGCGCCCGGCGGTCCCCACGATCGTGCAGAGCCGCCGCGGGATCAGCGAGCCGCCAGGTCCGCGCCCGACCAGCGTCCCCTCG
>JBQGCL010000010.1:0-3025 GCA_052038485.1 Thermoleophilaceae bacterium
GGCGCCGCAGCAGAAGGTTCGCTTGCCGCTGCGCTTCATCTCGACCGGCTGGCCGACGGCGCCGACCAGCTCGCGCGGCCCCTCGAGCACGTCGTTGTGGCGGGCCAGGTAGCACGAGTCGTGATAGGTGATCGACTCCGAACCGGCCGCCGGCTTGAGCCGGCCGTCGCGCACGAGCTCGGCCAGCAGGTCCGAGTGGTGCACCACCTCGTACGACCCGCCGAAGTCCGTGTACTCGTTGCCGAGCGTGTTGAAGCAGTGCGGGCACGAGGCCACGATCTTCGTCACGCCGGCCTCGTTGAGCGTGCCGACGTTCTGCTCGGCGTGTGCCTGGAACAGGTACTCGTTGCCCATCCGGCGCGCCGGGTCGCCCGTGCACGACTCGCGCGGGCCGAGGATCGCGAAGTCCACGCCGGCCGCCTTCAGCAGCCGCGCGGTCGACTCGGCCGCCGTCCGGGCGCGCTCGTCGAAGGCGGCGGCGCAGCCCACCCAGTAGAGGTACTCCGGCGCCGGGTCGCCCGGCTCGAGCACGCGCACGCCGAGCTGCTCGGCCCAGTCGGCGCGCTCGGTCTGCGGCTTGCCCCAGGGGTTGCCGGCGCGCTCGACGTCGCGCAGCATCGGCTCGGTCTCGCCGGGGACGCGCGCCTCCATCATCACCAGGTGCCGGCGCAGGTCGACGATGTGGTCCACGTGCTCGATCGAGACCGGGCACTCGCGCACGCAGGCACCGCAGGTCACGCAGTCCCAGACGACGTTGTCGGTCACGGCGTTCGGCACGAGTGGCGACGCCTCGAAGCCGTCGGCCGTCCGCAGCAGCGGCGGGCCCTCCTCGAAGACCTGGTCGCGCAGCGCCATGATCAGCAGCTTGGGCGACAGCTCCTTGCCGGTCGCCCAGGCCGGGCAGACGTCCTGGCAGCGGCCGCACTCGGTGCAGGAGAACGTGTCGAGCGTCTGCTTCCAGGTCAGGTCGGCGACGGTGCCGGCGCCGAAGCGCATCTGGTCCTCGGGGCCGTCGAAGCGCAGCGGCTCGAGCCGCCCGCGCGCACGCGTGCGCGTGAAGAAGACGTTCACGGCCGCGGTGGCGATGTGCAGGTGCTTGGAGTGGGGGAGGTAGGCGAGGAAGGTCAGGATGATCAGGACGTGCGCCCAGACGAAGACGCGCTCGAGCACCTCGGTCGTGTCACCGTCACCGAACAGGTTCGAGAGCGCGTCGGAGACCGGCGACGAGCTCGCCGGCCACTCGTTCAGACCGAGCGCGATCCGCGAGGCGTGCCAGAGCAGCAGCGTCGTCACGATGCCGGCGATCAGGGCGAGGATCAGGTCGGCCTCGCCCAGGTGGCTGCCCTCGAAGCGGGCCGGGCGCTGGACCTTGCGGATGACCGCGGCGCCGATCACGCCCACCAGCACGAGCACGGCGAACAGGTCGACGAGGAAGGCGAACCAGCCCTGGTGACCGAGCCACGGCAGCGTGGCATCGCGGTCGACCGCGCCGATCATCGCGATCAGGATCGTCGGGAACAGGACGAGGAAGCCCCAGAAGATGGCTGCGTGGATCAGGCCGGGGACGAGCCGCTGGAGCAGCTTGCGCTGGCCGAGGACGATCTCGGCCTCGTTGCGAACCCGCTTGGGGACGTCGCCGGAGCGGTCGGTGGGCTTGCCCGCTCGGACGAGCGCGACCAGTAGACGCGTACGGCGCGCGAACAGGAACCCACTCACGGCAAGTGCGGCCGCGAGAGCGAGCGCTCCGGCCGCGACGGCTATGGCGCTCCCCGCGCCTTGCGCAGCTCTTCGGTGATCGCGGGCACGATCTCGGTCAGGTCGCCGATCACGGCGTAGTCGGCGCTCGCGAGGATCGGCGCCTCGGCGTCGGAGTTGATCGCGAGGATCTTCTTGGCGCCCTTGCAGCCCGCGATGTGCTGCGTCGCCCCGCTGATGCCGCACGCGAGGTAGAGGTCGGGTGAGACCTTCGTGCCGGTCTGGCCGACCTGGTCGGTGTGCGGGCGCCAGCCGGCCATCGTGACGACGCGCGAGCAGCCGACCGCCGCGTCGAGCAGGCCGGCGAGCTCCTCGAGCATGCCGAACCCGTCCGCGGAGCCGACGCCGCGGCCGCCGCTGACCACGACCTTGGCCTCTGCCAGCGAGACACCCGCGACGGCCTCGTCGGCGTGCTCTGCGACCTGGACGGCGAGGTCGGCGTCGCCGAGGCTCGGCGCGAAGGACTCGACCGCGGGCGATCCGGTGCCCTCGGCCGCGGGCACCGCGTGTGGCGCGACAGAAAGCAACGGCAGCGGCGAGTGGATGCGCGCCTCCTCCAGCAGGCTGCCGCCCCAGCGGACGCGCGTGACGTCGAGCGCGCCGCCGCCCGAAGCAGTGCCGTTGGCGGCGGAGCCCGCGCCGAGGGCAATGCAGTTCGCGGCGAACGGGAGGTCGCGCCGGGCCCCCACGTGCGCGAGCACCTCGTTGCCTCGCTGCGAGCCCACCGCCACGACCGCGCTCGGCTGCACGCGGTCGATCACCTCTTCCAGCGCCGTCGCCCACGCCCCGGGCGCGTACGCGTCCAGCCCCTCCGGCACCCAGACCCGCTCCACCGGCAAGTCAACCGGGGAGGCCGCGACCGCCTCGACGTCTCCGAGCGAGCGCGCGAAGCCCAACGCCTGGCGCGTGAGCTCGGCGTCGTCGTCGACGAGCAGCAGCACACCCATCAGGCAACCCCCAGGTCGCGCATCACCTCGACGACGGCCGGCGCGGCGCCCGGTCCCTCCCCGAGGATCTCGGCCTGCTTGCCCTGGCCCTCCGGTACCACCAGCCGCAGCCGCTCCAGGAGCGGCGCGGGCCGCTCCACCGGCACCGTCTCGATCGGCTTCTGGCGCGCGCGCAGCTTGGCCGGCACGGACGGGTAGCGCGGCAGGTTGATCCCCTCCAGCACGCTCACGACCGCAGGCAGCGCCAGCCGGTAGACGTCGCGGCCCCCCGCGACCTCCTGCTCGCAGCGCAGCGACCCGTCCTCCACCGACAGCCCCTTCAG
>JBQGCL010000011.1:0-12737 GCA_052038485.1 Thermoleophilaceae bacterium
GCGAAGCGCATGTCGTAGCCGCGGTCGCGCACGTAGCCGCACAGGAAGTCGATCGCCTCGCGATAGCGCTCGAGCGCGTCGCGCGCCGGCTTGGCGGCGTCCGCCTCGACGCCCTCGCGACCGCCCCAGAAGACGTAGATCGGCGCGCCCAGCTCGGCGCCCACGTCGATCGCGCGCATGACCTTCTGGAGGGCGTAGCGGCGCACCTCGCGGTCGTTGGCGGTGAACGCGCCGTCCTTGAAGACCGGGTGGGTGAACAGGTTGGTGGTGGCCATCGAGACCTTCATGCCGGTCTCGTCGAGCGCCTTCCTGAAGTCGGCCTTGATGCGCTCGCGCTCGGCGTCGTCCGCGCCGGGCGGAAGCAGGTCGTCGTCGTGGAAGCAGACCCCGTAGGCGCCCAGCTCGGCCAGCTTGCGCACGGTGTCGGGGGGATCCAGCGGAGGACGCGTCTCCGCCCCGAACGGGTCGTTGCCCTTGTGGCCCACGGTCCAGAGCCCGAAGGTGAACTTGTGCTCCGGCTGGGGTGTCAGGTCTGGCAAGACGCTCTCTCCTTGCAATTAGTTGGGGCGATCAACAAACTAGCCCGGTGCCGGGAGGAGGTCAATTGGTCGCCGGCGTGGACTGCTCCACACAGGCGACGAAGGTGCTGATCGTGGACGCCGGCGACGGCACCGTCGTCGCCGCCGGGCGGGCGCCGCACGAGGTGACCGGCAGCGGCGGGGCGCGCGAGACCGACCCCGGCGTCTGGTGGCACGCGCTGGGGGCTGCGCTGGCGGAGACCGGCCGCGCCGGCGAGGTCGGCGCGATCTCGGTGGCCGGCCAGCAGCACGGGCTGGTCGTCACGGACTCGGACGGGGAGCCGCTGCGGCCCGCGGTGCTCTGGAACGACACGCGCTCGGCGCCCGACGCCGCGGAGCTGCGCGACGCGCTGGGCGCGGAGGCGTGGGCCGAGCGGGTGGGCGTCGTGCCGGTGCCGTCGTTCACGGTGACGCGCTGGGCGTGGCTGCGGCGGACGGAGCCCGACGTGGCGGCGGCCGCGGCCGCGATCCGGCTGCCGCACGATTGGCTGACCGAGCGGCTGTCTGGCCGCCCCGCCACTGACCGGGGCGACGCGTCCGGGACCGGCTGGTGGTCGACGCGCGACGAGAACTACAGCAATGAGGTGCTCGAGCTGCCCGCCGTCTCGCTCGAGCGGTCGATGCTGCCGGAGGTGCTCGGGCCGGGCGAGGCGGCGGGCACGGTTGGGGGCGCGGCCGCGGCGGCGCTCGGGCTGCCCGAGGGCGCGCTCGTGGGTCCCGGCACCGGCGACAACATGGGCGCCGCGCTCGGGCTGGGCCTGCGGCCGGGCGAGCCCGCGATCAGCCTCGGCACGTCCGGCACCGCGTACGCGGCGATGAGCGAGCGGGCGGTCGACCCGACCGGGACGATCGCAGGGTTCGCCGACGCCGCGGGCGGCTTCCTGCCGCTGGCGGCGACGCTGAACTGCACGCTCGCGGTCGACCGGGTGGCGGGCTGGCTGGGGATCGACCGCGAGGCGGTGGCGCCCCGCACCGAGGTCACCGTGTTGCCCTACTTCGACGGCGAGCGCACGCCCAACCTGCCGCGCGCGGCCGGCACGATCGCCGGGCTGCGCCACGACACGGAGCCGGGCGAGATCCTGCTGGCGGCCTACGAGGGCGCCGTGGCGTCGCTGGTGGAGGCGCTCGAGCTGCTGGGCTCGGTCGGCTCGGGCCTGGACCCGGCCGCCCCGGTCACGCTGATCGGCGGCGGCGCGCGCGGGCGCGTATGGCAGGAGACCGTGGCGCGGCTGTGCGGCCGCACGGTGGTCGTGCCGGAGGCCGAGGAGCTGGTGGCGCTCGGCGCGGCCGCCCAGGCCGCCGCCGTGCTGACCGGCGAGCCGGCGGCCGAGATCGCGCGGCGGTGGGAGACGCGCGGCGGCGCCGTTGTCGAGCCCCCGGCGGTCCCGGATACCGAGACGGTGGCCCGAATCCGCGGTGTCCGGGACGCTGCGCTGCCGCTGCTCGATCCGCGCTGACGACGGCAATGAGGGTCGCCGGATCGCCGCCTCGCTCACGAGGTTGCACTTTGCCCCCTATAGCGTCATCAACGACAACTTCGTCGCTGGGGCGGCCGTCGGGCCACCTTTATTGCACGCAGTTCAGCCCGATTCGGGCGCGGGCTCGGCCCGAGCTGAGCGCCGCAGCGGCCCGCCCACGAACAGCACCGACACGACGAGCCCGCACAGCGCCAGCAGCGCCACCAGCCGGAAGGACCACATCAGTCCCGACGCGAACGCCTCGCGCACCAGCTCGATCAGCCGCTCCGCGGCCGTGCCGCCCACGCGGCGGATCACCTCGGCGGCCGAGTCGGTCCCCGCGAGTACGCCCTGCACGTCGGAGAGCTCGCTCTCGCCCAGCCCGGTCGCCGCGCTTTGCAGCTTGTCCTCCGCCGCGGTGGTGAACACCGTCGTCGTCAGGCCCAGCCCGACCGAGCCGCCGGCGACCTGGAACATGTAGACGATGCCACCGGCCAGGCTCGACCGCGACGGGTCGAGCGCCGTGACCGCCGCCGTCGTTATCGACGAGTAGAACAACCCCACGCCGAGCCCGGTCACGATCATCCCGGGCACCAGCTCGCCCCAGCCCGAGTCCGCATCGACCAGCGAGATCAGGAAGATGCCAACCGTCAGGCAGGTCGCCCCGGCGCTCACCACGATCTTGGGGCCGAAGCGCTCGTAGAGCGGCCCGGCCGCGAACGAGACCGCCGCGAAGGTGCCCATCAGCGGCAGCAGCCCTGCGCCCGCCTCGAGCGGGTCCCAGCCGAGGATCTTCTGCATGAACTGGGGCAGGAACATCAGCACCGCGAAGAACGTCGCCGACATCAGCAGCGTCGCCAGGCACGCCGAGCGGAACGCCGGGTTGGCCATCACCTCGCGCGGGATCAGCGCGCGCTCCCCCGCGCGCCGCTCGATCACAGCGAACGAGACCAGCAGCAGCGCGCACCCCGCGAACAGCGCCAGGATGCGCGGGTCGCTCCAGCCCCAGTCGGTGACCTGGTCGAGCGCCAGCAGCAGCGCCACCAGCCCCGTCGACAACGTCACCACGCCCGGCACGTCGATGCCCTCCTCGGCGCCCGCGCCGCGGCTCTCCTTGACGCTGCGCCAGGTCACGAAGCAGGCGAACGCCGCGATCGGCAGGTTGGCGAACAGGATCCAGCGCCAGCTCAGCGCGTCGGTCAGCACGCCGCCCAGCAGCGGGCCGGCCGCGTTGCCGAAGCCGGCCGAGCCGATGATCAGCGCCCCCGCCAGCGCCGCCCGGTCGTCGGGCAGGATGTCGTAGGTCATGCCGAGCACGGCGGGCCACATCATCGCGCCGCCGATCCCCATCAGCGCGCGGCAGACGATCAGCCACAGCTCGTCCTGGGCGGCGCCGCCCAGCACCGAGAAGGCGGCGAAGATCGCGGCGCCGATGAAGAACACCCGCCGGCGGCCGAGCATGTCGGCCAGCCGGCCGCCGGTCACGATCAGCACGCCGAACACGAGCGCGTAGGCGTTGATCACCCACTGGACGGTGGAGACGTCCGCGTCGAAGTCCTTCTCGATCTGCGGGAGCGCGACGCTGAGCGCCGTCACGTCGTTGGCGATCACGAAAACCGAGACCGCCATCGCCCCCAGCGCGAGCCAGGTGCCGCGAGCCACGACGTGGATCCTACGCCCGCCGGACGCGGAGCTTCAGGAGATAGGTCGAGCGGTTGCCGCGCTTGTCGTAGGCGACCACGACGACGCGGTGGCGGCCCGGGCGCAGGCGCCAGCGGTACGACAGGCGGCTGGCCCGCTTGGCGCGCACCTTGCGCCCGTCGATGCGCAGCTCAACGCGCGCGATGCCGGCCTTGTCGCGAGCCTTCACGATCAGCGCGAGGCGGCCACCCCGCACGCGGTGGCGGTACAGCCGCACGCGCGGGGGCGTCTTGTCGACGGAACGCGGCTTGAGGCTCACCGACTGCCCCGCCGGCACGGTGACCACATACGGCTCCGAGGGAAGGCTGCGGTTGCCCGCGCCGTCCTGCGCGTAGACCGTGTAGGCGTGCAGGCCGGCGGCCACCGTCGTGTCGTCGTACGAGTTGGTCGCGGTGGAACCGATCTGGACTCCGTCGCGGTAGACGGCATACGACGCGACTCCGACGTTGTCGCCGCTGCCGTCCCAGCTCAGCCGCAGTCCGTTGGCGAGCAGGGAGTGCGACAGGCCGGTCGGCGCCGACGGCGACTGCTGGTCGACCGGCGGCGCGGACATGTTCACGGCCACGGTCGCCGAGCCGCTGCCGGCCGAGACCGTGGTCACGCTGATGCGCCCGTCGTTGAATGTCTCCCCCGGCTGGAGCGGAGCGTCGTAGATGCTGCCGCCGGGGTGCATGTCGAGCAGGCGCGAGCGCGTCGTCTGCGACGGGTCGTCGTCCACGCGGATGCTCACGCCCTTGACCGCCCAGTCGGTCAGCGCGAAGTTGTCGAACACGCCGCCGGACTTGCGGATCTCGACGTAGTACCAGTCCTGGACGGCGCCGCCCGCCGCGTACGTGCGCGGTATGCGCAACGTGGTCGGCTGCGTCGTCGAGCTGAGCGCCGAGGTCAGGCCGTACGTGCCGGTGGTCGTGACCGTCTGGACGTTCGACGCCTGGAGCACGCCCAGGCGCTGGAGGTTCCACCCGTGGCTGTGCCGGGTGCCGTGGGCGCCCATCACGTCCCACGGGTCGTTGTACTCGTTGAGCGAGCAGGTCGACGAGATCACGACCGCCTGGCCGCTCGCGCCGGTGCAGAACCAGCTGCCCGCGTGGTGGAGGCCGAGGTTGTGGCCGAGCTCGTGGCCGGTCACGCGCACGCTCAGGTCGCCGTTGATCCAGGACTCGGTGCCGGGCATGTAGGCGAGCCCGGCCCAGCTGCAAGCCGACTGCGACGGGAACACGTACATGACGTGCTGGTAACCGGAGGCGTTGAAGCCGCCCGCCGCCGCCGCGGTCTTGGCAAGCGCGGCCCAGCCCGTGTAGTCACAGCTGGTCGGCGCGACCGGCAGCGTGTACCAGCCGTAGACGTCGCCGTCGAGGTTGCCTGCCTTGCCCGACAGCCAGAGCTGGTTGTAGGTCTCCTCCTTGAAGAAGGCGCTCGCCGAGTTGGCGGCGGTGAAGATGCTCGAGCGGATCTGGGCGACGGTCCAGGGCTGGTTGGTCGGGTCGGTGACGAAGTTGAAGGCGATCACCGCGGTCTTGCGCGCGCCGAGCGCGGGCGCCGCCAGCGGCGCCGCGGCGGTCACCGGCCCCGCGACCCCGGCGCCCGGGTCCTCGTCCTCGAGCGCGACGGCGTCGCGCTCGGGACTGAGCGCCGGCAGCGTCGTGGGCAGCACGTCGACCGTCTGGCTGCCGGTGTCGAGCCGCCAGTCGGTCACGGACGTGCCAGCGTCGAAGTAGTCGGCGTGCACGCCCTGGAGCGTGCCGTCGAGCGCGTGGTGGGCGCTGGCGGGTGCGGCCAGCGTCAGCCCCGCCAGGGCGGTGGCAACGAGGGCAAGCAGCGGCCTTGCGATAACGGTCCGCACCCCGGTGCCATCGGCACCGTCCCCGGGGCGGACTTAGCGCTGGCGCCCGTCAGTGGACGGATGGCACAGCGCCGCTCAGGAGTCCGATTCCTTGATGTCCTCGGCGACCTTGTCCTTGAACGGGCGCAGCTTCTCGTACAGGTCCCCAGGCGGGACCTCCTCGTGCGGCTCCGACTCGCCGACCAGCCAGGGCGCCGCCTCGACGGCCGTGCGCCAGGCCGCCTCATCCGGGTCGGTGTCGCCTTCGGGCGCCGCTTCCGGTAGCGGCTCGACCTTGTCGAGATAGACGTTCGTGTATCGCCCGCGTTGGTTCTCGTGGTAGTGGATGCGCGCCCGCCGGCCCTCCGCCCGCTTGGCCGCCTCGCCGATCGCCTCGCGGAAGGTCGTGTACTCATTGCCGTCCGCATCGCGGACGACGAAGCGTGTGTTGCCACCCGAGGTCTCGAAGGTCCTCACCTCGGCGATGTTCACCTCCGCGTCCACGTGATGCTGATACCCGCCCTCGCGGCTTAGACTCGCGCCACCGTGCGCCGCGTCCTCCTCGTGTCCCTGATCCTCGTCCTCGCGGCACCGTCCACGGCCGTCGCGCGCGACTTCCCCAGGGACTTCCTCTGGGGGACGGCGATCGCCGCCTTCCAGGCCGAGGCCGGCGGCACGCCCGCCAACGCGGACACGAACAGCGACTGGTGGGTCTGGAGTCACGACCCGGCCGAGATCGCCGCCGGCCACGTGAGCGGGGACCTCGTCGAGCGCGGCCCGGCGCACTGGCGCCTGTTCCGGCGCGACCTCGATCTCGCGCGCAACCGCCTCGGCTCGAACTCCTTCCGCTTCTCGATCGACTGGAGCCGCCTGTTCCCGCGCGCCCCCCGCGGCGCCCGCACGCCGCGACAGCTCGACCGCTTCGTCGACAAGGCCGCCGCGCGCCACTACGCCGCCGAGCTGCGCGCGATCCGCGCGCGCGGCATGACGCCGATGGTCACGCTCAACCACTTCACGCTGCCGACCTGGCTGCACGACCCGATCGCCGTGCGCGACGCGTTCGCGGGCGTCGGCCCCGACGCCGCGCCGCCGGCCGTTGAGCGCGGCGGCTGGCTCAACCAGAGCACCGTCGATCAGTTCGGCCGCTTCGCCGCCTGGGCCGCCTGGCGCTACGGCGATCTGGTCGACCTCTGGGTGACGATCAACGAGCCGATGGTGGTCGCCGTGAACGGCTACGTGAACGTCGCCGGTGCGTTCGCCGGCTGGTTCCCGCCCGGCGTCTACTCGTTCCCCGCGGCGGTGCGGGTGGTGCGCAACCTCGCCAAGGCGAACGCGCTCGCCTACGACGCCGTCCACCGCAACGACCGCCGCGCCCGCGTCGGACCGGTGCAGAACATGATCGCGTTCACCGGTCCCGCGCGCGCGGTCCGTCATGCCGACTACGTCTTCAACCGCGTCTTCCTCAACGCCGCCGTGAAGGGCTGGGACGACAGGGACGTCGACGGTCGCATCGAGCGCGGCGAGCGCCGCCGCGACCTGCGCGGCCGGGCCGACTTCATCGGCGTCAACTACTACTTCCGCAGCCGGGTGATCGCCCTGCCCGCACCGGCCAGCTCGACGGTCGCGCTGTTCGACTTCCTGCCGACCAACACCTACCGCCACCCGCAACATCCGACGGCGCCGCCATGCCCGACGACCTGCACGGAGTTCGGCGCCGAGATCTACCCGCGCGGCTTCCGCACGGTGCTGCGTACGGCCGGCAGCTATGGCCTGCCCGTGTACGTGACCGAGAACGGCCTGGCCGACTCCGACGACGATCAGCGCGCCGACTACCTGGTCGACCACCTGCGCGTGCTGCGCGGCGTCATGCGCGACCGCCTCGCACGCGTGAAGGGGTACATCGCCTGGTCGCTGACCGACAACCTCGAATGGGCCGCCGGCTACTACCCGAAGTTCGGCTTCTTCTCGTTCGACCCGGACACGCTGGCGCGCCACGAGCGCCCCAGCGCGCGCCTTTTCCACAGAATTACGCGATTCGGGAATCTGCCTTCCGGGCAATAGCGCGCCGAGCACCACCGAAAGGAGGGAGCCCGGTGTACATCGGAATTGGCACGCTGATTCTCATCCTGATCCTGCTGGTGATCTTCCTCTAGCAGCGGCGCGCACGGACTGTGCGCCAGATCACACAAGGAAGGGAGCGCTCGCGCTACGGTCGGCCCCCCGTGGCGCAGCTGCCCCCCGGTCCCCGGTCCCCGCGAGCGGTGCAGACACTCGCTTGGTGGACGCGCACGATTCCGTTCATGGAGCGCTGCCGAGCGCGCTACGGCAAGCGCTTCACCGTCCGCCTGCTGCAGTCGCCGCCGTTCGTCTTCCTCTCCGACCCGGACGAGGTCAAGGAGATCTTCACGGCGCCGCCCGAAGTGCTGCACCCGGGCGAGGGCGCGAGGATCCTCGAGCCGATCGTCGGCGCCAACTCGGTGATCCTGCTCGACGAGCGGGCCCACCTGTCGCAGCGCAAGCTGATGCTGCCCGCCTTCCACGGCGAGCGCATGGAGGCGCTCACCGGGCTGCTGCGCGAGGTGACCGAGCGCGAGGTCGCGAGCTGGCCGCTCGACCAGCCCGTAGCGCTCCATCCGCGCCTCCAGGCGCTCACGATGGAGGTCATCCTGCGGGCCGTGTTCGGGCTCGACCCGGGCTCGCGACTCGAGCGCGTGCGCGAGCTGCTCACCCGCAACCTCGAGCTCGGGACGCATCCGGCCTCGACGATGCCATTGCTGCAGCGCGGACCCAAGTGGCGCGAGTTCGTGGCGCGCCGGGACGAGTCCGACGCGCTGCTGTTCGAGCTGATCGACGAGCGCCGCGCCGACCCGGACGGCGAGCAGCGCGACGACGTGCTGGCGATGCTGCTGTCAGCCCGCCACGAGGACGGCTCGCCGATGTCCAACCAGGAGGTCCGCGACGAGCTGATGACGCTGCTCGTCGCCGGCCACGAGACGACCGCGTCCGAGCTCGCCTGGGCTTTCGAGCGGCTGGCGCGCGCCCCCGACGTGCTCGGGCGGCTGGTGCACGCGGTCGACTCGGGCGACGACGACTACGTCACCGCCACGATCCACGAGACGCTGCGCCGGCGGCCGGTGATTCCCAACGCTGCGCCGCGGCTCGTCAAGCAGCCGGTCGAGATCGGTGGCTTCTCCTACCCCGAGGGCGTCTGCCTGCTGGCGAACGCCTACCTCGTCCACCACGACCCTGACATCTATCCCGACCCGTACGCGTTCAGGCCGGAGCGCTTCCTCGACGAGTCGCCCGGCACCTACACCTGGATCCCGTTCGGCGGCGGGCGGCGCCGCTGCCTGGGCGCCAGCTTCGCGATGCTCGAGATGAAGATCGTGCTGCGCGAGGTCCTCTCGCGCGCGGTGCCGGCGCCCGCCTCCGATCCGACCGAGGGCAGCCGGCGCCGGGCGATCACGCTCAGCCCGCGGCTCAGCGCGATCACCGTCCTGCGCGCACGCGCGCGCGAGCCGCTACCCGAGCCCGTCGCGGAGGCGGTCTAAGAACGCCACCTGGGCCGGGTTGAGCTTCTCGCTCGCCTCGCGAAGCCCGAACCAGCCCGCCCGGTCGACCTCGGGAAACTCCTGCCGGCGCCCCGAGCGCGGCGGCCACTCCATCTCGAACGTGTTGCTGACGACCGCGTCGGCGTCGAGGTCTCCCTCAACTGCCCAGGCGGTGACCTGCTTGCCGCTTTTCAGGCGGACGTCTCCGAGATCGGTGAGCTCGGCCGGCTCGAGAAGGGTGCCGGTCTCCTCCTCGAACTCGCGCAGCGCGCAGGCCCGGGGGTCCTCGCCGTCGTCGTACTCGCCCTTGGGGATCGACCACGCGCCGGCGTCCTTGCGCGCCCAGAAGGGACCGCCGGGATGCACGATCAGCACCTCGGGCTCGCCGCCGCGCAGCCGGTAGAGCAGGATGCCCGCGCTGCGCCTCGCCATGCGCCGCAGGCTACGAGCCCGCGGCCGCCACGACCAGCTTCGACGCGCCGATCATCCCGAGCAGGTTCGGGTGGACCGGAGCGGCGGCGTTGGCCGGCACGAGCGGCTCGACCCAGCGGACCGCGGGCGGCTTGCACGCGTCGTGACCGATGCTCGCCGTGTACCAGTCGATCAGGCCCGCGCCGTTGGCCGCGGCCTGGTCGGCGATCATCGCGTTGAGCTCCCTCTGCTTCTCGCGCAACCAAGCGATGTCGTCCTTGGCAACCGGCAGCTGCGGCCAGCAGCCGAGCCAGCCCTGCTCGGGGAAGATCGCCGCGTAGTTGACCGCGAACACCCGCGCCTGCGGCGAGCGCTCGTGGATGCCCTGGATCACCGCCGCCACCTTGGGCGCGGTGGCGGCGATTCGCTCGCTGATCTCGTCGCGCCCGTCGTGGACGTAGGTGGCCTTGCAGACGCTCCCGAGCGGCGACGGCGACAGGCAGTCCTCGGCGATGCTCGAGAAGCCGATGTCGTTGCCGCCGATGTTGAAGGTGACGATCTGGGTGTCGGCGTCGAGCGCGTCGAACTGCGGCGGGTTGGGCCCGGGCGTGACGCCCTGGGGCTGGGTCATGTCCTCGGTCTCGGCGCCCGAGCAGCTGACGTCGCGGAAGGCCGGCTGGCTCAGCTTGGGAGCGGCCAGGTGCGCGTAGTTGTTGCTCGACTTCAGGCAGCCGTAGGGCTTGAGCTGGAGCGGGATCAGCGGGCCGGCCGCGTAGGAGTCGCCGAGGGCGACGTAGTCGGCGCTCGCCGGCGCCGCGCCGACCAGCACCGCGGCCGCCACGAGGCACGCCAGTCTCCCCCCGATGCGCACGAATGCGTAATGCCCCGCCGACGCGGATTTCAAGCGTGGGTGCGATAGCTTGAGACGCCTGCTCTCGACCACCGCCCCCATCCGCAGCGAGCTGGCCGGCGCGCTCCCGGAGCGACCGTTCACGGTCGAGTTCTGGGATGGCACCGAGCTGCCATCCACGAACGGCGGCGGGCCGCGCTTCTCGGTGCGCTCGCCGGCCGCCTTCGCGCACGCGCTGCGCGCGCCCGGGCAGCTGGGGCTGGGGCGCGCCTACGTGTCGGGCGAGCTCGACGTCGACGACGTCGACGCGGTGCTCGACCTGCTCGACTCCTGGCAGCCGCCGGCGCTCGACCGGGCTGCGCGCGCCCGGCTCGCGTTCGCCGCCGCGCGGGCGAGCGGCCTGCAGCGGCCGCCGCGCCCGCCGAAGGCCGAGCTGCGACCGCGCGGGAAGCGCCACAGCCGCGAGCGGGACGAGCGCTCGGTCCGCCACCACTACGACCTGCCACCCGAGTTCTTCGAGCTGTTCCTCGGCTCGTCGTTGACCTACAGCTGCGCGGTCTTCTCGCGCGGCGCGACGACGCTCGACGAGGCACAGGAGACCAAGCTCGAGATGGTCTGCACCAAGCTCGCCCTCGAGCCGGGCCAGCGCGTGCTCGACATCGGCTGCGGTTGGGGCAGCTTCGCCATGCACGCGGCGGCGCGCCACGGCGTGAAGGTCGTCGGCATCACGCTCTCCCCGCCCCAGGCCGAGCGCGGCCAGCGGCGCGCCAACGAGCTCGGACTGGGCGACCAGGTCGACCTGCGCATGGCCGACTACCGCGAGCTGACCGACGAGCCGTTCGACGCGGTCGCGAGCATCGGGATGGTCGAGCACGTGGGCTCCAACCAGATCGACGTATACGCGCGTCAGGTCGCGCGGCTGGTGAAGCCGGGCGGCCGCATCCTCAACCACGGCATCGCACGGCTGCGCACGACCGATTCGGAGGCCGGGCCGTTCTCGGAGCGGTACGTCTTCCCCGACGCGGCCCCGCTGCACCTGTCGCGCATCCAGCTGGCGATGGAGCGCGCAGGGATCGAGACGGAGCACGTCGAGGGGTTCCGCATGGACTACGCCGAGACGCTGAGGCACTGGGCGCGCAACCTCGACGAGCACCGCGAGCAGGCCCTGCGCCTGGCCGGACCGGAGCGCCTGCGCGTGTGGCGGCTCTACCTGCGAGCCGCGCGGCGCGGCTTCGAAAGCGGATTTACGTCGATTTACCAGGTGCGCGGGCGGCGAGCTTGAGGTTTGGCGCGTAAGATCGCGCGCCCCCACCTACCCGAAGGAGACCCATGAAAGTGATCGGAGCCGGGTTGCCACGAACGGCAACCACGACCCAGCTGATCGCACTCGAGATGCTGGGCCTGCCCTGTTACCACATGCGCGACTGGATGGCCGACCTGAGCAAAGGCGTTCCGCAGTGGCGTGCGGCGCTCGAGGGCAACGGACCGTGGGACGAGCTCTTCGAGGGCAAGGAGTCGGTCGTCGACTGGCCGGGCTCGTACCACTGGCGCGAGCTGATGGACGTATACCCCGACGCCAAGGTGCTGCTGAGCGTCCGCTCGGCCGACAGCTGGGTCGAGAGCATGCACAACACGATCGCCGCGATCTGGTTCGGCAACAGCCTGATGCACCACCTCGCCCAGGCGCAGTACCAGATCGACCCGGTCTACGCCTCGTGGCTCGACGTGCTCAACGACATGTGGGTCGAGGCGGACATCATGGTCCCCCATGGAGGCGACCGCGACGAGATGGCCAAGGGCTTCGAGCGCTGGAACCAGGAGGTCATCGACACGGTCCCCTCGGAGCGCCTGCTGGTGTGGCATCCGAAGGACGGCTGGGAGCCGCTCTGCGAGTTCCTCGACGTCGACGTGCCCGACACTCCGGTGCCGAACGTCAACGACACCGAGAACTTCCAGAAGAACCTGATCATGGCTCCGGCCATCGCGGCGATCAACGCGTGGTGGGACGAGAACAAGGGGCCGGAGGACCAGGCCTCCAAGCAGCGCGCGGCGGCCGCCTAGTCCGACGTCACATCAACAGAGCGGGCGAGTACGGCTCGGTCGAGTGCTCGGGCTCGGGCCCGGGAGTGGTCTGAGCGGCGTGGTCCTTGAGGGCCACGAGTGAGTCGAGGAAGCGCTCGAGCAGGGCCGCGTCCTCGTCGCTGAGCCAGGCGAGCACCCGGTCCGCCGGGGCGATCACCGGCTCGATGAACTCGGCCAGATGGGCGTTGCCCTCCTGAGTCGTCGTGAGGATGCGCATACGCCGGTCACGTGGGTGGGCAGCCCGCTCCACGTGGCCGGCGTCGATGAGCCGGCCGGCCAGCGCGG
>JBQGCL010000012.1:0-4169 GCA_052038485.1 Thermoleophilaceae bacterium
TCGATGGCGAGCTGTTCTGGGGACAGGACCGCCTCGACATGCTGGCTTGGCGATTGACGCAGAAGCTCGGCCCGCCGTCGGCGCCGGCGCGCGAGTGAATTGGAGGAGCGCGAGGGCGCCTTGCTTTCGCGATTTTGGGCGCCGCTGGGAGCCTTTCGGCCTTGCCCGTGCCGGAGCTCGGCGACCGTCATGGCACTCGAGACGAGCGATGTGGAGCCGGCGGGTCCAAGTGCTATGGTAAGGGTCCGATGAGACTCTGACGATCGATCTCGATGGCATGTATCGACTGCGGCTTCGAGCTATCACCGGCCTTCACATTCTGTCCGCAGTGTGGGCGCCGGCAGCCGAGTCCTTGCCCCGCGTGCGGCTTTTTGTGCGAGGCCGATTTCGCATTCTGTCCCGGCTGTGGGGCGGCCCAGGTTTCGAACGGCCCAGGGCCCAGCCCTCGCGGAGCGGGGGTGGGGAGCATCACCGCGCCACGGGCATCGCCGCGGTCGAGCGGAACCCCGCCGGCCGCCGCGCCGGATGCCCACGGCGAGGCGGACCGGCGGCAGGTGACGGTGCTGTTCGCTGATGTCTCGGGTTTCACCGCGCTGGCGGAGCGGCTCGACCCCGAGGAGGTGCGCGCGTTCCAGAATGCGCTGTTCGAGACGCTCACCCAGGCGGTCGCGCGCTACGACGGCTTCGTGGAGAAGTTCGTTGGCGATGCCGTGATGGCGGTGTTCGGAGCGCCGGTCGCCCACGAGGACGACCCGGAACGGGCCCTCCAAGCCGCGCTCGACATGCTCGGACGCAGCGCGCGGCTCAGCGATCAGTGGGCCGGGCGGCTCGGCCGGCCCGTGAGCCTCCACATCGGCGTCCACACCGGGCCGGTCGTGGCTGGCAGCCTCGGCAATGCTGCGGCGGCCGCCTACGCGGTGACGGGCGACACGGTGAATACGACGGCGCGTCTCCTGGCGGCGGCGTCCGGAACGATCCTGGTATCCGGCGCCACCCACGCGCTCACCCGGCATCGCTTCGCGTTCGAGCCCGCCGGTGAGCTGGAGCTGCGCGGCAAGTCCGAGCCGGTCGTGGTCCACCGCCTGCTCGGCGCGCTCGCCGAGCCGCGCTCGGCGCGTGGGCTTGCGGCCCACGGTCTCATGGCCCCGATGGTCGGGCGCAGCGACGAGCTCGATCAGCTGCTCGCGGCCTTCGAGCGGATGCAGCGCGGCCGGGCCCAGGTCGTGAGCCTGGTCGGCGAGGCAGGCACGGGCAAGTCGCGGCTGATCGCTGAATTCCTGGGGCGGCTCGAGGCCGACGGCCGGCTCGCGGGCACGGCCGTCCGCCGGACCGCGTGCTCGTCCCTGGGCGAGCCCGCCTACGGCGTGTTCGGGGCGCTCTCGCGCGAGGCCTTCCACCTGGAAGCGGACGACTCGCTCGAGGTCGCCCGGCAGAAGCTGGCGGCGGGCCTTCATGCGCTCGGAGCTCCGGCCGCGGTGGCGGACGCCATCGCGCCGGTGCTGAGCTACGTGCTTGGGGTCGAGGAGGCGCGGCCGCGCGAGTTCGAGCCCGAGCAGCTCAGGCGCCAGATCGCTCTGGCCGCGCGCACGCTGGTCGAGCGGCGCCTGCGGCAGGAGCCGCTCCTAATCGTCGTGGACGATCTCCACTGGGCCGACGCTGCCTCGGTGGACCTGCTGCGCGACGTGGTCGACCACCTGGCGGACCGGCCGCTGATGATGCTGCTCTCGCATCGCCCCGACGCCCGCCCGCCGCTGGTCGCCCGGGCCGCACAGTCCATCATCCGGCTTGTCCCGCTCTCCCCCGACGAGACGCGGGGTCTCGTGGGCGGTCTGTTCGGCCCGATGGACGACGACGCTTTCGCCAAGGTCCAGCATTTCGTCGCGGCGCGAGCCGGCGGCAATCCGCTGTTCGTCGAGGAGATCGTGCGAAGCCTGGTGAGCAAGGGCGTGCTCGTCCGCCGGGACGGTCGCTGGGCGTGCACGGCGGCCTGCGAGGCGGTGGACATCCCGCCCACGCTGCACGGGCTGCTCCTCTCCCGTGTCGATCGACTCCCCGCCGATGCCCGGCGACTGCTCCAGGAGGCGGCGGTGCTGGGGGAGGCGTTCGACGAGGCGCTGCTGCGGGCGGTTGCGACCGACGCGCGAGGCGTCGAGCACGCGCTCGACCGGCTCGTCGAGTCGGACCTGATCCAGCAGGTCGGGTACGGCCGCGAGGGCAACCGCTACAGGTTCACGCACGCCCTGGTGCACGAGGCGGTCTACCAGAACCTCCTCCTGTCCCGCAGGACCGAGCTGCACGAGCGGGCCGGCCGCGCGCTCGAGCGCGCCGTCGGCCGCCACCCCGAGCGCCTGAGCGACCTGGAAGCGCTCGGCCACCACTGGAGCCTTGCTCCGGACAAGGCGAGGGGCGCGCACTATCTGGCGGCGGCGGGCGACCGGGCGCGGGCGGTCTACGCGAACGAGGATGCGATCCGCCATTACGAGCGCGCGCTGCGCGTCCTTGCCGAATGCCAGGCCTGCGATGAACAGGTCCAGGCGGTGAGCGAGCGGCTGGCGGATCTGCTGGCGCTCAGCGGGCGGCGGGTCGAGGCGCTCGAATACTACGACACGGTGCGGCAGGCGCTCGAGGCGGCTGCCGATCGCGCAGGTGCTGCGCGGCTGCACCGGAAAATCGGTGGCCTGCACTGGGAAGCCGGCGACCGCGAGCGCGCCAGCGCCTGCTTCGCGTCGGGTCTCGATCGGCTCGGGGAGGACGGCAATCCCATCGAGCGCGCGCAGCTGTTCCAGGAGATCGGCCGGCTTGCATTTCGGGCCGGCGACAATACCGGCGCCATCGCATGGGCCGACAAGGCGCTCGCCGAAGCGGCGGCCGACGAGGAGAGCGCTCTTGACCCCGAGCGCGCACGCGAGGCGGCTGCAACCCGCGCGCAAGCCTTCAACACGCTGGGCGTGGCGCTGGCGCGCACCGGCCGCCTCGTCGAGGCGGTCGACCAGATCAAGCACAGCATCGCCCTGGCCGAAACGCATGATCTGCTGCAGGCGGCCTGCCGCGGCTACACCAACCTCGGCGTGCTCTACAGCTCGCTCGATCCGCGCCGCAGCATCGAGACCTGCCTGCGCGGGCTTGAGACCGCGAAGAAGGTGGGCGACCTTGGCTTCCAGTCGCGGCTCTATGCGAACCTGGCCGTGGCCTATTGCGCGTTGACCGATCGGTGCGAAGCGGAAGGCGTCGAAGCAGCGCAAATGGCCGCCGACCTCGACCGCCGACTGGGGTTGCTCGATCATCTGGCGGTGCCCCTGATCGTCCTGGGCCAGATCCACCAGTGCCACGGGGAGCACGCCCTGGCCTTCGCCTCGTATGAGGAAGCGCTGGGCCTGGCCGAGCGGGTCGGAGAGCCGCAGCTCCTCTTCCCTTGCTACGACGGTCTCGCTACGCTCCATCTCGATGCCGGGAACACGGCCCTGGCGGAGGTTTACCTGGCGAAGTCCCAGGAGGTGTGCAGACGGGCCGGCCTCGAGCCCGACGCCCTCATGGTGCTGCCGTTTCTCCATTAGTCGGAGCATTTTTCAGTTGGTTTGATTCAGGTCCACATGCGTCACCCGCGGGCTTGACCCGGGGGTCCATCCATTTCGCAATAGGTTTATTGCGAAGACGATGGATTGCCGGGTCAAGCCCGGCAATGACGACCATTCAACTGGCGCACGTCGACAGACGCAGGAGGCACACATGATCACGAGCGAGCAGCGCGCAACGGTCTCTCCGGGAGAGCCGGCACCCGACTTCGCGCTCCCCGCGGTCGACGGGACCGGCACCGTGTCGCTCGCCGACTTCCGAGGAAAGAGCTCGGTGTTCCTCGCCCTGTTCATCGGGCTGTGGTGCCCGTTCTGCCGGCGGGCGATCGCACAGATGGCGGCGACCGAGCCCAAGCTCAAAGCAATGGGAGTGGAGACGCTCGCGGTCGTGGCCACGCCGCCGGAGAATGCCAGGCTCTATTTCAAGTTTCGCCCCTGCAGCCTGCGCGTGGCCGCCGACCCGGAGCTCTCCACGCATCGCGCGTATGGCGTGCCGAAGCCGGCCTCGACCCCGGAATTCATGAGTGAGCTCGAAACGACACGGATCAATCCCGACGGGGAGTTCGCCGTGCCGCTTCCGATCCCCGACGCCGCCGC
>JBQGCL010000013.1:0-20632 GCA_052038485.1 Thermoleophilaceae bacterium
GCTGGCGCAACGCGGCGGCGCGCTCGCCGAGCTGCGGCACCCGGTCGATCACGTCCATCACCAGGTGGAAGCGGTCCAGGTCGTTCAGCATGACCATGTCGAACGGCGTGGTGGTCGTTCCCTCCTCCTTGTAGCCGCGCACGTGCAGGTTGTGGTGATTGGCGCGACGGTAGGAGAGCCGGTGGATCAGCCAGGGGTAGCCGTGGTAGGCGAAGATCACCGGCTGCGAGGTGGTGAAGAGGGCGTCGAACTCGCGGTCGGGCAGGCCGTGAGGATGCTCCGACTCCGGCTGGAGCCGCATCAGGTCGACCACGTTGACGACCCGGACGGCCAGGTCGGGCAGATGCTCGCGGAGGAGCGCGGCGGCTGCGACCGTCTCGAGCGTGGGGATGTCGCCGGCGCAGGCGAGCACGACGTCGGGCTCGGCGCCGTCCTCGCTCGAGGCCCAGTCCCAGATGCCGATGCCGCGCGTGCAGTGCGCGATCGCCTCGTCCATCGAGAGGTAGTCGAGCGAGGGCTGCTTGCCCGCCACGATCACGTTGACGTAGTCGCGCGAGCGCAGGCAGTGGTCGGCGACCGACAGCAGGCAGTTCGCGTCGGGCGGCAGGTAGACGCGCACGATCTCCGCCTTCTTGTTCACGACGTGGTCGATGAAGCCCGGGTCCTGGTGCGAGAAGCCGTTGTGGTCCTGGCGCCAGACGTGGGACGAGAGCAGGTAGTTGAGCGACGCGATCGGGCGGCGCCAGGGGATGGCGCGCGTCACCTTCAGCCACTTCGCGTGCTGGTTGAACATCGAGTCGATGATGTGGATGAACGCCTCGTAGCAGTTGAAGATGCCGTGGCGGCCGGTGAGCAGATAGCCCTCGAGCCAGCCTTGGCAGAGGTGCTCGGACAGGACCTCCATCACGCGCCCGTCGGGCGACAGGTGGTCGTCGCCGTCCCGGCGCTCGCCGTCCCACGCCCGGTCGGTCGCCTCGAACACCGCGCCGAGCCGGTTCGAGGCGGTCTCGTCCGGGCCAAAGATGCGGAAGTTCGAGGCGAAGCCGTTGGTCTCCATCACGTCGCGCAGCCACCCACCCAGCACGCTCGTCGCCTCGCTGGACGTCGTCCCGGGGCGGTCCACCTCCACCGCGTAGCCGCGGAAGTCGGGCAGCTCCAGGTCGCGCAGCAGCTTGCCGCCGTTGGCGTGGGGGTTGGCGCCCATGCGACGCTCGCCAACCGGGCGCAGCGCGCGCAGCTCGTCGTGGAGCCGGCCGCCGTCGTCGAACAGCTCCTCGGGCCGGTAGGAGCGCAGCCAACGCTCCAGCTCGCGCAGGTGCTCCGGGTTGTCGGCGAGCTGGGCGAGCGGGACCTGATGCGATCTGAACGTGCCCTCGGCGGGCTTGCCGTCGACCTCCTTGGGGCCCGTCCACCCCTTCGGGGTGCGCAGGACGATCATCGGCCAGCGCGGGCGGGCGAGATCACCGCCGCGGGCGCGCTCTTGGATGGTGGCGATCTCGTCGAGGCAGTCGTCGAGCGTGGCAGCCAGCGCCTCGTGCACCTCGGCGGGCTCGTCTCCCTCGACGAAGCGCGGCGAGTGCCCGTAGCCCTCGAGCAGCGAGCTCAGCTCGGCCTGAGGTATGCGCGCCAGCACCGTCGGGTTGGCGATCTTGTAGCCGTTCAGGTGCAGGACCGGCAGGACGGCGCCGTCGCGCGCGGGGTTGACGAACTTGTTGGAATGCCAACTCGCGGCAAGCGGGCCGGTTTCGGCCTCGCCGTCCCCGACGACGCACAGGGCCAGCAGGTCGGGATTGTCGAATACGGCGCCATAGGCGTGCAGGAGCGCGTACCCGAGCTCGCCGCCCTCGTGGATGCTGCCCGGTGTCTCGGGAGCCACGTGCGACGGGACGCCGCCCGGGAACGAGAACTGGCGAAACAGGCGGCGCAGTCCCTCCTCGTCCTCGCCGATCTGCGGGTAGATCTCCGAGTAGGTGCCCTCCAGGTAGGTGTTCGCCACCAGGCCGGGCCCACCGTGGCCCGGGCCCGTTATGAAGATCGCGTTGAGGTCACGCTCGCGGATCGCCCGATTCAGGTGGACGTAGAGCAGGTTGAGCCCAGGCGTCGTGCCCCAGTGGCCCAGCAACCGCGGCTTGACATGCTCGAGAGCGAGCGGTTCGCGCAGCAGCGGATTCGCCTGCAGGTAGATCTGGCCGACCGACAGGTAGTTCGCGGCGCGCCAGTACGCGTCCAGCAGGCGCAGCTCCTCGGGATCCACGCTAGACGACGCTACCGGCCTCGTCCGCGGCGGGCGCTCCGGCATCCGCCAACGCGGGGCGCGGATGCACGATCAGGGGGCAAGGCGCCGAGCGCACCAGCTCCGTCGAGACGGAGCCGAGCAGCACCCGTCGCACCGGTCCGTACGCCCGCGAGCCAACCACCAGGACCCCGCTGTCGGCGACCGCGGTGCGCGCGAGCGCGCGCGCCACCTCTCCCTCGGCGAGCACGGTTTCGACGCGCACGTCGTTCGGCACCGAGGCGACCGCCTCGTCGAGCCGATCCTGCGTAGCCGACCGGATCGCGTCCTGGAGCTCCTGCAAGCCCACGCCCGCGCCGGTGCCGGCGCCGTAGATCGCGGGTGCGGGCGCGGCGACCGAGACGACCTTGAGCGGCGCCACCGTGGCTCGCGCGAGCTCAATCGCGTCCGCGAGCGCCGCGCGCGACTCGGGCTGGGCGTCGTATCCGACGGCGACCTCCTCGATTCCCGCCGACGCCCGGTCGGCGTACCCGAGCGGCGCGATCGCGATCGCGCAGGGCGACCCGGTCAGCAGGCTCATCGCGACGCTGCCCGCGAGGATCTGGCCGACCTTGCCGTAATGGGCGGAGCCGAGCACGACGAGGTCGGCGTCGCTGCGTTCGGCGTACTCGTGCAAACCGCGCGCGGGCGAGCTGGCTTCGACGGTGTCGGCGGCGATTGCCTGGGCACCACCGGCGTCTTCGAGCCTGCGCTCAAGCTCGGCGTCGAGATTCGCGAGATTGGGGTAAGGGGCGCCCCAGATCGGGTCGAACTGGAGCACGGTGACCGCGGTCAGCGACGCACCGGTCGCGCCGGCGAGCTGCTTGGCGAAGGCAACCGCATCGCCCGCTTGCGCGCTGCCGTCGTATCCGATGACGATCTGCTTGTACATGCCGCCCAGTGTTTCGCCGCCGGGGTCCGATGCCATCCGCTTTCCGCCCGCGTGTCGCCCGGGGAAACTACGTAGCCGTCAGCAGCTCTTCGAAGAGGTCCACGTAGCGGCGCAGGTGGCCAGGGCCCAGGAACTGCTCGCGCACCTGCTCCCGTGCTCGTAGGCCCATCTCGCGGGCCGCGGCGGGGTTGGCGATCCGCTCGGTCACGGCATCCGCGAACGCCTCCAGGTCGCGCGGGTCGACCAGCACGCCCGTGTCGCCGTCGACGATCTGCTCCTGGATGCCACCGACGCGGCTGGCCACGACCGGCCGCGCCTTCCACATCGCCTCGGCGACGGTGAGCCCGAACCCCTCGGCGAGGCTCTTCTGCACCGCGACATCCGCTCGCCGCTGCAGCGCGTTGACGATCGCGGCGTTCTCCTCCACGTCGTCCATTGGGAGCGAGAAGAGATGGATGCGGTCGCGCAACTCCGGTTCGCAACCGGCCCGGCGGTTCTGCACCTCCGTCAGCACCTCGAGTCCCTCCGGGTCGTCGGCCACCGCGGCGGCGGACGGCCCCGCCAGGACCAGGTGGGCTTCGCTGCGCGGCCCGATCGCCTCGCAGAACGCGTGCATGATGCCGATCGGGTCCTTGAGGCGGTCCCAGCGCGAGACCTGGACGATCGCGGGGACGTCATCGGGGAGCGGTGGGGTTCCGGATCGGTCGGCGCTGCGGTCGACCCGTCCGGGAGTTCCGTCGCGCCGGCTGAACGCCGGGGGGTCGCCGGCTCTTCCCGGCTCGAGCCCGGCGACGCGCCGGATCGCGCGCGCCACGCCGTCCTCGAGCTGCTGGTTCTTGGCCGAGAACGCGTCGATCGAGGGCGGGATCACGCGCACCCGGCTGCGATCGAGCCCTTCCCAGACGTACGCCTCGCGCGAGAACACGACCGCCTCGGCCGGCTCGACGTGAGGGCGCAGGAACGCCCAGGCTTCGAGGGCGAGGTCGTTGGGCTCGTCGATGCCGACGTGGCAGCGCCACACGACGTGCGCGCCGCGATCGCGCAAGGGCTGGATCAACGCGGCGGTCTGGGGATCGTGGAGCAGCACGACGTCGCCCGGCATCACGAGCTCGCCGAGCTCGCCGGCGTTGGCCGCGCCGGTGTCGCGGAAGACCGCCTCGTCCTCGGGTCCGAGGCCGAGCCCGTCGCCCGGCGAGCCGTGCAGCATGTTGTGGATCCGCTTGGTGACGCGGAAGAAGTCCGGGTTCCCGCCGATCACGACCCAGCGCGCGTCGAGCCCCGCGCCGCGCGTGTAGGCGAGCAGCGACGCGAGCATCTCGGCCACGCCGCCGCCGCGCGACGTCGAGTTGACGTTCCAGATCACCCGCGAGCCCATCAGCGCCTGGCCGCGCTCGATCGTCTGCTCGAAGTCCGCGGCCTGCCGTTCGGACAGCAGCGACATGATGCGCGCCGGCGAGATCGGCGCAACGGGCACGTGCTGGAGTGTCACGCGGACGACCGTACGGGAACGGGCGCCGGCGCAGCCCGCTCGAGGAAGGTCGCATCGAGGGGTGTCAGCCGCTCGCCGCTGCGGGCTGTGGCCATGCGCGCATCCTTCCGTGTCCGTGGGCCATGCGGCATCCGCAGCGGATGCCCGACCGGTTGCGGCGGACTACGGACCGCGTGGGGTGCTTCGTGCCGATGGCCGATGAGGCGAGCGCACGTACGTTGCCGCAATGGACAGCGCAACCATCGAGCGCGAGGTCTCGACCGCCGTAAGCGGCCACGACATCGTCAAGCGCTACGGCCACGGCGCGACGGCCGTGGAGGCTCTGCGCGGCGTCAGCGTCGGATTCGATCGCGGCAGCTTCACGGCGATCATGGGGCCGTCGGGGTCCGGCAAGTCGACGCTCATGCACATCCTCGCCGGACTCGACCGGCCCACGTCCGGCTGGGTCGAGCTGGCCGGCACGCGGCTCGACGAGCTCTCCGACCGCGAGCTGACGCTCATGCGCCGCCACGACATCGGGTTCGTCTTCCAGGCCTACAACCTGCTGCCGGTCCTGACGGCGGAGGAGAACATCACGCTGCCGCTGCGGATCGGCAACGAGAAGGTCGACCGCGACTGGCTCGAGGCCCTGATCGAGACCGTCCACCTCGGCGACCGGCGCGAGCACCGCCCCGCCGAGCTGTCGGGCGGCGAGCAGCAGCGCGTGGCGGTCGCCCGTGCCCTGGTCGCCAAGCCCGAGGTCGTCTTCGCGGACGAGCCGACCGGCAACCTCGACTCGGTCGCCGGGCGTCAGGTGCTCCAGCTGCTGCGGCGTGCCGTCGACGAGCTCGGCCAGACGATCGTGATGGTGACGCACGATCCCACCGCGGCCGCGATCGCGGACGCCGTCTTGTTCCTGGCCGACGGGCAGATCGTCGACCGTCACGAGAAGCCATCCGTCGACGAGATCCTCGACCACCTCAAGGAACTCAGTAGATGACGAGCCTCGCGCTGCGGGGATTGGCGGCGCGCAAGCTGCGCTCGGCGCTGACCGCCACGGCGATCCTGCTCGGCGTCGCGATGGTCGCCGGAACCTACGTCCTGACCGACCAGATCAGGAACGCGTTCGAGAACATCCAGTCGCAGGCGGTCGAGGGCATCGACGTGGTCGTGACCCCGAGGGAGGCGTTCGGCTCCGACTTCGCCGAGCAGCAGACGATCGACGAAGGCGTCGTGAGGAAGCTCGAGCGCGTCGACGGGGTGGAGGCGGCTCACGGCCAGGTCGGCGCCAGCGGACGCCTCGTGATCGACGGGAAGGCGGTCGACACTGCCGGTGCCCCGAGCTTCGTGATCGGTGCAGCTCCGGCGCGCTTCGACCCGCTCGACACGATCGCCGGGCGCCAGCCCAGGGCGGACGGCGAGATCGCGATCCTCCAACAGAACGCCGAGAAGCACGGTCTCGACGTCGGCGACCGCGTCGGCCTGGCCACCCGCGACGGCGTCAGGCGCTTCCGCGTCGTCGGCATCTTCTCGTTCGGCGAAGGCGGCTCGTCACTCGGCGGCACTTCGCTGATGACCATTCCCACGGCCCAGCTCCAACGGCTGTTCGACTACGACGGCCAGGTGTCCTACATCGAGGTGATCGCCTCGAGCGGCGTGACCGCCGAGCAGCTGATTCCGCGGCTTCGGGACGTCCTGCCGGGGTCGCTCAGGGTCCAGACGGCGAAGCAGAACGCCCAGGAGAACGCCGACGAGATCAACGACAGCATCGGTGGCTTCCTCACGCCGGCGCTGCTCGCCTTTGCCGGCGCGGCGCTGCTCGTGGGGGCCTTCATCATCTTCAACACCTTCTCGATCACGGTCGCGCAGCGCACCCGCGAGTTCGCCGTGCTGCGCTCGCTCGGCGCGACCCGCGGGCAGGTCATGGGCGCGATGCTGGTCGAGGCGCTGGTGCTGGGCGCGATCGCGTCGGTCCTCGGAATCGCCGCCGGCCTCGGGTTCGCGAAGCTGCTGTCCGCGCTGTTCGACGTGATCGGCTTCGGCATCCCGCGCAGCGGGCTGGTGCTCGCCCCGCGCACGATCGTGCTGTCGCTCGCGATCGGGCTGGTCGTGACCGCGGTGGCCGCGCTCGCGCCGGCGCTGCGCGCCACGCGCGTGCCCCCGGTCGCGGCGATGTCCGAACTGGCGGCCGAGCCCAGCCCCGCCGCGCGGCGCACCAGGGTGGTCCTGACGGCGCTCACCGCGATCGTCGGTATCGGGCTGCTGACCAAGGGGCTGTTCGGCACGGGGCCGGCGACCACCCGGCTGGTGGCGGTCGCGGGCGGCGCCGTGGTGGCGTTCGTGGCGGTTGCCCTGTCGGCCCGTTACATCGCCAAGCCGCTGGCCTCTGTGATCGGCATCCCCATCGAGCGCGTCTTCCAGGTGCCCGGCCACCTCGCGCGCGAGAACGCGATGCGCAACCCGGCCCGCACCGCGATCACGTCCGCCGCGCTGATGGTCGGTGTCGGGCTGGTGGTCTTCGTCGCGGTCTTCACGGCGGGCGTGAAGTCGACCTTCTCGGGGAAGATCGACGAGCTGGTCAAGGCCGACGTGTTCGTCTTCTCGGAGTCGTTCGATCCGATCCCGGCCGCGACCGAGCGTGAGGTCGCCGGCGTGCCGGGCGTCGCACACGTAGCCAGCCTGCTGTTCGACCAGATCGAGGTGAACGGCCAGAAGTCGAACGTCACCCGCGACACACTCACGGCCATCGAGCCGGACGCGCTGAAGGCGACCTATACCTTCGATTGGCTCGACGGCGACGACGGCTTGGTGGCCAGGCTCGGCCGCAACGAGGCGCTCGTCGAGGAGCAGTTCGCCAAGGCGCACGACCTCCAGGTCGGGGACGGCTACCGCGTCGTCACGCCGTCGAACGGGCGCGCCTGGATGCGCGTCATGGGCATCTACCGCGATCCGACGATCCTCCAGGGGACGCTGGTCACTCCCGAGACGCTCCACCTGATCTCGCGCGCGAAGGACCCGTTCGGACTGTTCGTGGACGTGGCGGACTCGGCGGACCCGAAGCAGGTCCAGGCCGGCATCGAGAAGGCGCTGGCCGCCTTCCCGACCGCCTCGGTGAAGGACAAGACCGGCTACAAGCAGACGATCGAGGAGCAGCTCAACCAGATCGTGTACCTGCTCTACGCGCTGCTGGCGATGAGCATCGTGATCTCGCTGTTCGGCATCGCCAACAGCCTGTTCCTGTCAATCCACGAGCGCACCCGCGAGTTCGGCCTGCTGCGCGCCGTCGGCGCGACGACCGACCAGGTGCGGCGCGTGATCCGCTACGAGAGCGTGATCACCGCGGTGATCGGCGGCCTGCTCGGCACCGGCGTCGGGATCGTGTTCGCCTGGCTGACGACGCGCGCCCTGTCCGACTGGGACGTGAGCTTCAGCGTGCCGCCCGGGCAGCTCGTCCTGATCGCGGTGGTGGCGGTGATCGTGGGAGTCGTAGGCGCGATCGCACCCGCGCGCCGCGGAGCACGGATCGACGTCCTGGCCTCGATCCGGTACGAATGAGCTCATGATCGTCTGCGGATACGAAGGCCGTCCCCAGTCATATGACGCACTCGCGCTCGCCGGCCTGCTCGGTGCCGCCCGGGACGCGAGCGTGATGGCCGTCTGGGTACCCGAGCGCGACGAGCCCTTCTCCGGCGCCGAGAAGAACCAGCTGCGCGCCCGGATCGCCGCGAGCCGCGACCTGAAGACGGGTGCCGCCAAGCTGCTGGACGGGGTCGTCGACTGGGACCTGGCCGTGCAGCCCGCCTCGGCGCCGTCGCGCGGCCTCCACGACGTCGCCGTGGAGCAAGAGGCGAGCGCGGTGGTGGTCGGCTCCAGCCATCTGGGGCCGGTTGGCCGCGCGGTGCTCGGCAGCACCGCCGCCCGCCTGCTCGTGGACGCTCCCTGGCCGGTCGCGGTCGCGCCGCGCGGATGGGCCGAGCGAGGTCGGGTTCGGGCGGCTCGCATCGGTGTCGGTCAGGACGGCTGCGCCGACTGCGTCGGGGCGCTCGCAGAGGCGCGTGCACTCGCCGAGTCGCTCGCGGCCGAGCTCGTCGAGCTCACGGTGAAGGAGCCCAATCGCGCGGCCGAGGCCCTGGCGGCTGCGAGTGCCGACCTCGATCTGCTCGTGGTCGGGTGCCGGACCTGCTCGGGGGTGCTCGGGCGTCCGCTGCGCAGCGTCTCGCGGCGGCTGATGCGGACCGCGGTCTGCCCGCTGCTGGTGGTGCCGCAGGGCGTCGCGGCCGGGAAGCGCTAGGCGCCGCCGCCCCAGGCGAGCACGCCGGCGATGTCGAGCGTCGACAGGACGCCGACCGGCTGGCCGCTGTGAGGCTGGACGACCACGAGGTGCGAGACGCTCTGCTCGGCCATCAGACGGGCCGCTCGCCAGAGGGCGTCCTCGGGGCTGACGGTCACAAGCTCGCCACGCCAGACGTCGCGCGCCCTGACCTTGTCGAGGTCGTTGTTCGCGGCAGCGGCGAGGTCGACGTCGCTGATGATCCCCCAGGGGCGGTCGCCCTGGGTCTCTGAGATCACGACCGAGTGGACACGGTAGGTCGCCATGACGCGCGCGACCTCACGCAGCGTCGAGTCGGGCGAACAGGTGATCACGCCAACCCGCATCGCATCGAGGACCGTCGCCTGCTCGAACGGCGGCGCGTGGAACGTGTGCCGGAGCGTGTCGGAGATCGCGCCAGACGGACTCATGTGCGCACCTTATCCGCGAGCGTAGCGCCCCACGAGCGGGCGCGCTCGAGCTCGCCGTCGGCCAGCGGTCCCTCGGAGTCCTCGACGTAGAAGCTCTCGCGGTCGGCCACCAGCTCGAAGCCGCCCCCGTGCAGGCGGCGCGCGATGCTGCGCGAGGCGGCGCCGGTCAGCGCGGCCGAGCGGTCGATGCGGGTGTCGAACGCGGCCGCGTGGCGGCCGTTGCCCGATTGCTCGCTCAGCCACTGGCGCAGCCCGCGACCGTCACGAGCGCCCGGGACGATCTCCGCGCCGTCCTCTTCGCCGGCCTCGACGGCCGCCTTGCGGCTGAACGAGCTGGTCATGCCGTGCATGTGGGTGGGGCCGCCGACGACCAGCAGGTCCACCTCGGCGGCGGTGAAGTCGTCGGCGTCGAAGACGGAGCGGACCTCGACGTCGCCGAGCGGCGCGAGGCCCTCCGCGATGGCCTCGGCGATCGCCCGGGTGTTGCCGTAGATGGACTCGTACACGACGAGCGCGCGCGGGCTGGGCATCTGCTCCTCCATCACTTCGGCGGGCGAACAACCAGCACGGGCACTTGGGAGTGGTGGACGAGCCCCCTGGAGACGCTGCCGACGAGCACCGCCTCCAGCCCCGACATGCCGCGGGAGCCGACCGCGATGGCGGCGGCGCGGTGATCGCCGGCGATGTCCAGCAGCGTCCCCCAGATGCTGCCGTGGCCCTCGACCGCCTCGCCGCGCACCTCGAGGCCGAACGTGCTGGCCAGGCGCGCGCCGCGCGCCGCGGTGTCGCGCGCCTTCGCGGCGGTGTCTCGGTCGATCTCCTCGGCGGCCCCGCTGACCACGGCCACCGATGCGCCGACGAGCGCCGCGGGCGCCACGGTGCTGTACGCCAGCCAGACCGTTTGGAGCAGCGTCTCGCGCACCTCGAGCAGTCTTCCGGCGGCCCCGACGGCCGCGTCGGCGGGGCCGGATCCGTCGTAGCCGATCACCACCGGGCCCGGCGGCCGCGGATCCGCGTTCGGCGGCACGAGCAGGACCGGCCGACGGGCGTGATCGAGCACACCGGACGACACGCTGCCCACCAGCGCGCTCTTGATCCTTCCGAGTCCGCGAGATCCCACCACGACCGCCGCGGCGTCGTGCTCCTCGGCCATGCGCAGCAGCGTCGGCCAAGCCTTGGTCCGGGCGCGCTCAGTCATCGGGCTCGCCTGGAAACCGGCCTCCTCGGCGAGCGCCGCGCCGCGCGCGGCTGTTTGCTCTGCCTCCGGGAGCGAATCCCCAACGGAGGCGACGATCGCGCGCTTCGTCGCGAGTACCTCGCCGGCGCGGCGGATCGCGTTCTCGGCGTTGTCGGAGCCGTCGAACCCGATCAGGATCGTGCCCGTTCCGTGCATGGACCGGAGGCTACGACCGCGTCGATCCCCTTTCGTCCGGGCGAGACCACGGGTTGGATCCGTAGGAAATACGCTCATACAATCCTGGCGTGGCTCCTGAGCGTGGACAACTCAACCAGGAGGAGCTCGGGCGACTGCTGGCGGTCGGACGGGCGCTCGTGTCCGAGCTCGACCTCGAGGCCGTGCTCCACCACGTGCTGGAGACGGCGCGCCAGCTGACTTCGGCTCGCTACGCGGCACTCGGCATCCTCGACGAGGACAAGCGGGAGCTGGAGCGGTTCCTGACGATCGGCTTGGGCGACGAGGAGCGCCGGGCCATCGGGCCGCTCCCGCGCGGTCACGGCGTGCTCGGCGAGCTGATCCGCCACCGTGAGCCGCTGCGTCTGCCGGATGTCACGGAACACCCGCGCTCGTACGGTTTTCCGGCGGGACACCCGAGGATGACCACATTCCTGGGCGTTCCGGTGTCGGTGCGCGGGGAGGCCTACGGCAACCTCTACCTGACCGACAAGGCCGGCGGCCAGGAGTTCACGGCCAGCGACCAGCAGCTGGTCGTCGTGCTGGCCGAGTGGGCCGCGGTCGCGATCGACAACGCGCGCCTGTACGAGAGCGTCGAGCGCCGCCGGGCCGAGCTGGAGCGCGCCGTTCGCGGACTCGAGGCGACCGCGGCGATCTCGCGAGCGGTCGGCTTCGAGACCGAGCTGGAGCGCGTCCTGGAGCTGATCGTCAAGCGCGGACGGGCGATGTCGGAGGCGACCTCGTTCCTGGTGCTGCTGCAGGACGAGGATCGCCTGCGCGTCGAGGCCGCCGCCGGCGAGGTCGACAGCAGTGTCGTCGGCGCTGAGCTCCCGGTCGAGTCGTCGCTGGCCGGCGCGGTCGCCGCGAGCGGGGTCGCCGAGCACGTGCCGGAGCTCAAGGCGCGCGTCGGGCACGGCCTCGACAGCGTCACCGGTGCGGCGCAATCGGTCGTGATCGCTCCGCTCGGCTTCCGCGGCCGCGCGCGCGGAGTGCTGATCGCGCTCGACCGGATGCGCGCGGGGCCGGCGTTCGACGCGGAGGACGAGCACCTGCTCGGATCGTTCGCAGCCAGCGCCGCGATCGCGATCGCCACCGCGCAGTCGGTCGAGGCCGAGCGACTTCGCCACTCCATGCGGGCGTCGGAGGACGAGCGGGCACGCTGGGCGCGCGAGCTGCACGACGAGACGCTGCAGGAGCTGGGCGCGCTGAAGGTGATGCTCGACTCGGCGCGTCGGTCGGAGGACGCCGACCGCACCCGCGGCGCCATCGACGCCGCGCTCGGGCAGATCGAGCTGTCGATCCGCAATCTGCAGGCGCTGATCACCGAGCTGCGCCCGGCGGCACTCGACCAGATCGGGCTGCTGCCCGCGCTCGAGGCCCTCGTGAAGCGCGCGTCCGCAACCTCAGGCGTGCACATCGACTACGAGGTGGCGGGGGTGGCCGAGGCGCCGCGGCTCGATCCCGAGATCGAACGGACGCTCTACCGCCTCATCCAGGAGGCGCTCACCAACGTGACCAAGCACGCCGACGCCACACACGTGCGGCTCGGGCTCGCCGAGGTCGACGGCTGCCTCAAGGTCAGCGTGGAGGACGACGGCAGCGGCTTCGACACCGGGCAGATCAGCGCCGGCTTCGGGCTGGTCGGCATGCAGGACCGGGTCGGCCTGGTCGGTGGCCGGGTCTCGATCGAGTCGACGCCCGGCGCCGGCACAACCGTGCGCGCCGAGATCCCCGCACGCCGGGCCGGAGGCGAGGCCGCCGTCGGCGACCTGCTCGCCGGCTAGCTCAGAGCGGGGATCTCAGCGGCAACTGCGAGTCCGTCCGGCGCCAGCTCCAGGTCGTTGTGACGCGCCGCCAGGTAGGGCGCCAGCCACTGTCCCGCGATCTTGCTCGGCGGCCACCAGAGCGCGTGGGTTGCGGCGACTGGGGGCCGGTCGGTGCCGCCGGTCACCTCGGCGCGCAGGAAGTGCGGCTTGCCGCCGGTCAACAGCAGCCCGCGCAGGACGGGGCGGAACGGGTGCGGCTCAACCGGGGCGCCGACGCGAGCGGCGATCGCCTCGGCGGCGGCATCGGCCTGCTGGGTCGCCACGCCCCCCTGCTTGATCGGGGAATTGGTCGCGTCCCCGGCGGCGTACACGTCCAGCTCGCCCTCGACGAGACCGTGCAAATCGGTCTTGATGAACCCGTCCGAGTCGTAGGGGAGTCCCTCGAGGAAGGGGCCGCGCAGCCTCGGCAGGCTCACGATCCGCTGGGCGGACAGGTTCGGCCCCGGTACCAGCTGCAGCTCTCCGTCGTGCAGCTCGGACGCGTACTGGCCGCCGTGGAAGGCGATGCCGCGCTCCTCCATGAGGGCGCGCACCGCCGACGACGCGGCCGAGCCGAACAGCTGGAGCGGCTCCTCCTCGGGCGTGACGATCGAGATGCTGTACTTGCGCAGCCCGCGCACGATCGCGTGCGATGCGGTCATCAGGGCGAGCTCGTAGAGCGGCAGCGGCCAGGACGCCCCCGCGGGGACCACGAAGGCGACGTGCTTCAGACGGTGCTCGTCGAGGTCGCGCAGCACGGTGCGGAAGCGCCCCGTGTAGCCCGGTCCGCGGACCGTCACGCTGCCCGGGATCGCCACCACGGGGGTGGCGCCGATGGCCAGAAGGAGGATCTCGTAGGGCAGGTCGCGGCCGTCCCAGGTGCGCAGGACGCGCGCGTCGGTGTCGACCGACTGAACGCCCGCGAGGTGCAGCGCGGCGCCGTGGTCGCGCGCGATCCGGACGAGGTCGTAGGTCTTCGCCTCGCCGAAGCCGAACGGCTCGGCCACGGCAAGCGGGCGATAGGACCAGTCGGCCCGCGGCGTGACCAGCTCCAGCGTCACGCGCTCCTCGGCGAGGTGGCGCAGCGCGATCAGCGCCTCGAGCGCGGCGACGCCCCCGCCGACGATTGTGACCTTGGTTGGCTGGAAGCTCATGAAGGTGAGTGTGAGTGCGGTCCGGCGCCTTTACATCGGGGGATCGCGCCCTGTTCACTCGGTGTTTTCCCGCACGGGATAGGCTCGGGGCCGTGGACCGGTTCCGGGTGGTCATCTGCGGTGGTGGGATCGCGGCGGTCGAGGGCCTGCTGCGGCTGCGCGCGCTCGCCGGGGACGCGGTCGACATCACCCTGCTCGCCCCGAACGACGAGCTGCACTATCGACCGCTCGCCGTCGACGAGCCCTTCTCGTGGCGCGGCGTACGCCGCTACCCGCTGCGCACGATCGCGCGGCGCACGAACGCCGAGTGGGTCCAGGAGCCGGCCGAGTGGGTCGACCTCGACGCCCAGAAGCTGCACACCGAGGGCGGCGCAGAGCTGCCCTACGACGCCCTGCTCGTTGCCGTCGGCGGTCGCCTCGTCAAGCCCTTCGAGCACGTGACCGTGTTCGACGACGCCCACGCCGACGAGGCCTACCGCGGTCTCGTCCAGGACGTCGAGGGCGGGTACACCCGCAGCGTCGCTCTGGTCGTGCCCGAGGGCCCGGCCTGGCTTTTGCCCGCCTACGAGCTCGCCCTGATGACCGCCGAGCGCGCCGACAGCATGGGGGAGGAGGGGCTGTCCGTGAACGTCGTGACACCCGAGCCGGCCCCGCTCGCGGCGCTCGGCGAAGCCGCCAGTGCCGCGGTGACCGAGCTGCTGGAGCGCGAGCGGGTGAGCCTGCACACGGGCGCGGAACCCGCCGTGCCCGCGGCTCAGCACGTGCTCGTCAAACCAGGCGGGCCGGAGCTCGAGGTGGGCCGGATCGTGTCGCTGCCGCGCATCGAGGGACGTCCGTTGCGCAACATGCCGACGGTCGACGGCGGCTTCGTCCCCATCGACGAGTACGCCCGAGTCCCCGGCACGGCCGAACACGTCTTCGCGGCCGGCGACGCGACCGACCAGCCGCTCAAGCACGGCGGCCTCGGCGCCCAGCAGGCGGATGTGGCGGCCGCCGGCATCGCCGCGATGGCTGGTGCCGGCCCCAAGCCGGAGCCGCTGGCGCCGGTGGTGCGCGCCGTCCTGCACACCGGCAGGCAGCCGCTCTACATCACCGCCCGCATCGAGGGCGGCTCGGTTCAGTCCGAGGTGACGACGGAGGCCGACTGGCCGGCCGACGAGAAGGTCGCCGCCGAGGAGCTCGGCCCGTTCCTGCGCACGCTTGAGTAGTTCGCACGGAAGTGGTCACGTAGCTGCCCCTGACGCGGCTCGGCACAGCTGCCACGATGCTGTTCTCATGTACGACAGCGGCGCGCTCGCGCTCGAGGCTCAGGACGTCATGACGCCCGGGGTCGTGACCGTCTCCGACGACGCCACGCTCGGCGAGGCTGTGGAGGCGATGGCAGAGCACCGCATCCATGCCGTGCTCGTCGTGGATCGCGAGAGCGGCACATCACTCGGATGGATCACCGCCCGCGGCCTGCTCGCGATGGTCGGCTGCGATCCGGGCGTGCCGGCCGTCGACGTGATCGATGAGAAGCCGCGCTCGATCGAGCCCGAGGCCACGCTGCGCGCGGCCATCTACGCGCTGGCCCTCCCGGGGGTGACGCGGCTGCTCGTACGGCCGCGCGACGATGCCCAGCCGGTCGGAGTGATCAGCGACTACGACCTGACGGTCAAGGCCACTCGCCTCAGTCGACACCCAGCGTGAGCGCCAGCACCAGCATGGCGACCGCGCCGGCGGCCGTTCCCGCCGCGGCCATCGGCCACCCGCCGCGCACGAACGCCTGAGGCGCCAGCTCGACCGCCACCAGCGAGAGCATCGCTCCGGCGGCGAACGCGAACGAAAACGGCAGCAGCTCGCTGACCTGCTCGACGGCGAGATAGGCGAGCACCGCCCCGATCGGTTGGGGGACGCTCGTGAGCACGGCCGCCCAGAACTGCTCGGCGCGGCCGAAGCCGGCGCTCTCCATCGGGATCGCGATCGAGGTGCCCTCGGGGACGTTCTGCAGCCCGATCGCCAGCACCACGAACAGCGCGAGGCCCTCTGTGTCGGACGCGAATGCGGTGCCGATCGCGAAGCCCTCCGGCAGGCTGTGCACGAGCAGCACCCCGAAGACGAGCAGGGCGCGCCGCACGCCGGCACCGCGCAGCTGGCCGACGTGCGCGTCGTGCCGGGTGAGGTAGCGGCGCGTGCCGAGCAGGAACACCACGCCGGTCGCGAGGCCGGCCGCGACGGCGACGTCGCCGCCCTCGTCGAGCGCCGGAAGGAGCAGACCGACGACCGAGGCGACTCCCATCAGCCCGACGGCCGTGCCCCACAGGAACGGCCGCAGCAACTCCGCCCCGGCGCCGAGCAGGAAGACCGGCACGGCACCCAGCCCCGTAGCGAGCGCTGTCGCGCTGCCGGCCAGCGCGAGCACCGCCACCTCCACGGCGCGCCCTTACCGGTCGATCAGGTCGTGGTCGAGGGCGTAGCGGACGAGCTCCGCGCGGCTCGACATGCCCAGCTTCTGCTGGATGTGGGCGCGATGCGTCTCGACGGTGCGCACGCTCAGGTACAGCTGCTGCGCGATTTCGTTGTTGGTGTGGCCGAGCGCGATCAGCTGAAGGACGTCGAGCTCGCGCTCGGTCAGGTCGCCGGGCGGCCCCGCGGGCGTGGCCGGAGCGGCCGCCATGCGGGCACCGAGCTCGGGGTTGAGCCAGGTCCCGCCGCCGACGGCCGCGCGGATCGCCTGCACGAGCTCGGTGCCGGCCGCCTGCTTGAGGACGTAGCCGCGCGCGCCCGCGCGCAGGGCCTCGCGTGCGAACGCGGGGTCCTCCTGCATGGTCAGCACCACCACCGAGGTGCCCGGCGAGGCCTCCGTGATCGCCGGGATCGCCTCGAGGCTCGAGCCGCCCGGCATGTTGAGGTCGAGCACCAGCGCCTTCGGCTTGTAGCCGAGCACCGAGCGCCGCGTGGAGTCGATGTCGCCGGTCTCGGCCACGACCTCGATGTCCTCCTCGGCCTCCAGCAGCATGCGCAACCCGCTGCGCACGACCGCGTGGTCGTCGGCCAGGACGATCGTGATCGTCTCCGTCTCCACCGCTCGGACGCTATCGCTCATGCCGGGAGGATCGGCGACCGAGGGGAACGCGGCATCCGCCGGATCCCGCGTGCGGGTGCGGACAACTACTGACGCGCTCGGCGGCCCGCGCCGGATGCCGGAGTGCGCGCGGCGGGCGAAGCTGAGGGCATGAACACCGAAGACGGCAACGACCGATCGCTGATGGACGCAACCGGCCTCGGGCTGCTGCCCGGCCTTGCCCTCGCGACCGCCCTGCTGTGCGTCGCCATGGCGGCGCTGCTGACCGGCTCGATGTGGGCCGTGGCCGGCGTGCTGCTGCTGATCATCGTCTGCGCGGCCGCGGTCGTGTACGTGGTGCTGGCGATCAGCGCCGAGGGGGACGAGGGTCACAGGCTCCGCAAGCGCGTGCCCGGGCTCGACGACTCCGCCGGCAACACGCGGTAGGTCGCCGCGAACACCGCCGGCAAGGCCGTCACACCGAGCACCGCGAGCAGCCACGGGCTGCTCGCATCGGTTCCCGATCCCAGCGTGTGTGCGATCGCCAGCAGGTACACGGCCAGCGTCCAGCGGTGCAGCCAGCGCCACACCGCCACACCGATCCAGCGGCGGACGTAGAAGCTGAGGCCGACGATCGCCGCGAGCCAGCCGGAGACGATCCCGACCCCGGTCCAGACCGGCTGGTTCGACAGCGCGAACGGCAGCGCGATGCCCGCCAGTCCCGGGCGGAGATACGAATCGCCGAGCAGCAGCAGCCCGTGCGCCGCGATCGCGATCAGCCCCGCCAGAGCCAGCGACTCGTGTAGTCGCTTGAGGCGCGCGGGCCACCCCGGCCGCCTCACAAGCCGGGCGGCGAGCGTCAGCCCCACCCCGACCGAGAGCGAGACGAGCACGATCGCCACGACTCCAAATGCCCGGCTCGCCAGCCAGAACAGGTGCTGGGAGGGATCGGCGGACCCGGTCATGCCGCCCTGTGTGCTTCGGCGGCCGCCGCACAGGCCAGCCTGATGCTGCCGTCCTCGAGCACCAGTGCGCCGCCGCGCGGCTCCAGCAGGCGCAGGCCCGCCTCCGGGCCGGACAGAAGGGCGGCCTTGGCGAGCGCCTCGGCGCGCACGGCACTGTCGGCGAGCGCCGTCGCCTGGACGATGCCTGTCCAGGCCGGCCGGCCGGAGGCCGGGTCGATCAGGTGGTGACCGAAGCCGTCGCGCGTGCGCCAGATCCGGCGCGAGATCCCGCTCGTGGCGACCGCGCCGCGTGCGATTCGGAAGCGGAGATCGCGACGGCCGAGCGGGTCCTCGACCGCCGCGATCCTGGGCGCCCCGGTGTGGCCGCCGAGGGCGATGTCGCCACCGACGTCGATCGCGAAGCTCGCGTATCCCGCCAGCAGCGCGGCGGCCGAGTCGGCCGCGTAGCCCTTGGCGCTGCCGCCGAGGTCGAGCCGCAGGCCGGGCGGCCGCCGCACCGAGCCTTCGCGGAGCTCGATCGCGCGCCAGCGCGCACCTCCGTGCGGCCGGGCAGGCCGGCGCCGCGGAGCGACGTGGAGCGCCTCGCGCAGATCCGCGGGCTCCACGCCGCGCCGGGAGGTCGCGTAGCCGGCGCGCTCCAGCTCGCCAAGCAAGGTGGGATCCACAAGGCCGCCGGTCAGCTCGGCGGCCTCCAGCGCGGCGCGCAGCGCAGCCGCGAGCGTCCCCGAGATCGGGACGGTCTCGCGCGGGTCGGCGTTGAGGCGGCTGAGCTCGCTGTCGGGGTCGAAGCGCGTAAGCAGCACGTGGTGGCGGCGCAGCAGCCGCTCGACCACGATCGCCGCGGCGCCGGCCGCGGGGACGTCCGGCCTTGACGGCGGGCCGATCAGGATCCGTACCTCGGTGCCGAACAGCTCGAGTCGCCGCTCGACCTCGGAGGCGATCACGAGCTACGGGTCACCACCTGGGCGGGCGCCGTGTTGCTCTGCGTCGTATCCGCCTGCTGCTGCGCCTTGGCCTTGGGCCGCAGCGCGGGATCGTGTCCGGCCGCCATCTGAACGGCGAGGCCGCCGGTGATCGCGACGGCTGCGCCCACCGCGATCGCCGTGACCTTGGCGGTCATGGCCGTGGTCGAGGGACGCTTGCGCGGTGCAGCGTCAGTCCTCATCGGCCTCGAGCTCCTCGTCATCGAAGGTCGCTGCGGCCGGCACGGATTGTGCCGGCGCGGCTTGCGACTGCGCCTGGGCCGGTTTGGTGGCGGTTGGGCTCTTGTGCCGCACCGCGAGGCCGGCGACCGACAGTCCGCCAATGAAGACCGCGGTCGCGAGCGCCGCGATCCTGATGCGCATCGGGGTCGTCATGACGTCGAGGCTGGCGGGCTACCCTCAGAGCCGGCTTGGGACGGGGTTAGAGATTTCTAAGCCTGCGCTAACAGCGCGCGCTTAGAGTCGTTCGACATGCGGATCCTCGTGGTGGAGGACGAGCCGGCAATCGCGGAGTTCGTGGAACGCGGGCTGCGGGCGGCCGGCTACGTCGTCGACCGCGCCGCCGACGGCCTGGAGGCCGAGCGGCGCGCGCTCGGTGGGCAGTACGACCTCGTCCTGCTCGACATCCTGCTCCCCGAGCAGGACGGGCTCCAGGTGCTCGCGGCGATCCGCGAGCGCGACCGCAGCCTGCCGGTCATCCTCCTGACCGCGCTCGGCGAGATCGAAGACCGCGTGCGCGGGCTCGATCGCGGCGCGACCGACTACGTGGTCAAGCCGTTCTCGATGGAGGAGCTGCTCGCTCGCGTGCGGGCGCACCTGCGCCGCCCGCACCAAGCGACCGCGGATGTTCTCGAGGTCGGCGACCTGCGCCTCGATCTCGGCACGCGCCGGGTCGAGCGGGCGGGCGAGCAGATCAAGCTGACGGCGCGCGAATTCGAGCTGCTCGCCTACCTGATGCGCCATCCCGGCCAGGTCCTGTCGCGGGAGCAGATACTCAACGCCGTGTGGGGCTTCGAGTATGAACCCGGCACGAACGTCCTGGAGGTCTACGTCAGCTACCTGCGCGGGAAGCTGCGCCGTAACGGGTCGGAGGCTCCGATCGAGACCGTGCGTGGCGCGGGCTACCGCTTGCTCGACTCCGGTGGGTAGGCGCCTGGGCGGGCTCCGGCTGAGGCTGGCGCTCGTCATCTGCGCGATCAGCGTCGCCCTGCTCGCGGCCAGCTTCTTCGCCCTGCGAGCCAGCACCGGTAGCGCGTTGCAGGATCGCATCGACGGCGAGCTTCAGGAGCAATGGGCGGAGTTCGTGACCTCCGTCAGGCCGGACGAGCCGGGACTCGACGCGGCGGCGCTCGAGCGCCGGGCCCGGCGATTCCTCGGCCAGCAGCGCTACCACGCTCGCTCGCGCATCTTTGCCGTGGCCGTCGACGGCGGACCGCTCGTCACGAACGAACGCGAGATCGTCGACGGAGAGGAGCGCCGGGAGCGCGCCGACGACGGCGCCGAGGAGCTCGAGGAGCACGGTCTGCTGGACGCTCCGGCCGGACTCTCGACGGCATCGGGTGAGGAAACCGGGAATCTGCGCATCCTCACGGAGCCGATCCGGTCGGGCCCGCGCCGGCTCGGCACCTTCCGAGTCGCCGATCCGCTGCAGCCCGTCGAGGAGGCCAAGTCCGAGCTGGGCGACGCGTTCATCCTCGTGGGCCTGCTCGGCCTGGTCGTCTCGGCGCTGGTGGCGGTGCTAGCGGCCACGGTGGTCACGCGACCCTTGCGCCGAATGGCGGCCGTGGCCTCGCGGGTGGACGCCGGCGAGCTGGGACGGCGTATCGGGCTCCGCGACCGACACGACGAGGTCGGCGTCCTGGCCCACGCGTTCGACGGAATGCTCGACCGCCTCGAGCG
>JBQGCL010000014.1:0-1543 GCA_052038485.1 Thermoleophilaceae bacterium
TCGCTCAGGAACGTCGACAGGATCTGCGTCCCGTACGGCGTGTGCACCACCTCGGGGTGGAACTGGATCCCGTACAGCCCCTGCTCCACGCTCTCGATCGCCGCCACCGGCGACTCGGTGGAGGCGGCCAGCGCCGTGAACCCCGGCGGTGGCTCGTAGACCGTGTCCCTGTGGCTCATCCAGCAGCTCTGCTCGTCGGGCGTTCCGGCGAGCAGCCGTCCGGCCGAGGACACGATCAGCCGCGAGCGGCCGAACTCCCCGACTTCCGCGCCCTCCACCCGTCCGCCCAGCTCGAGCACCATCGCCTGCATCCCGTAACAGATCCCCAGCACGGGAATCCCGAGGGACAACAGCTCGGAACGCAGCTTCGGGGCGCCCTCGGCGTACACGGACGCCGGGCCCCCGGACAGGATCAGCCCCCGCGGCTGCCGCCGCGTGATCTCCTCCAGCGCCACGTGGTGCGGCAGCAGCTCCGCGAACACGCCGCATTCGCGCACTCGCCGCGCGATCAGCTGCGAGTACTGGCCCCCGAAGTCGAGGACCAGCACCTCGTCTGTTGCGGACGCAGGACTACCGGCGGTGGCGGGAGCCGCTGCCTCCGACGTGCTCACTCGACGACGAGCGCAGGGTCGTGGCTCGCGCCGTTCTCCATCGCGCCGTCGGCGCTCGGGGGCGCCGCCGCGGCCGACGTCGCCCCCATCCCGACCTCCTGCTCGCGCTGGAGCTGCTTGCCCTCGCTCTGGAGGGCCGGCGCCACCATCACCTCGGCCTTGTGGAACGCCGGGATGTCCTCGTACCCGCAGGTCGCCATCGACGTCCGCAGCGACCCCATCAGGTTGAACGTCCCGTCGTTCTCGTGGGCCGGGCCCAGCAGGATCTGCTCGAGCGATCCGTTCTGCGTCGTCTTCACGCGCGCGCCGCGCGGCAGGGACGGGTGGAACGTCGCCATCCCCCAGTGGAAACCGCGCCCGGGCGCCTCGTAGGCCCGCGCCAGCGGCGATCCGATCATCACCGCGTCGGCCCCGCAGGCGATCGCCTTCGACACGTCGCCGCCGTTGCGCATCCCGCCGTCCGCGATCACCTTCACGTACTCACCGGTCTCGAGCATGTGCTGCGAGCGTGCCGCCGCCACGTCCGCGATCGCCGTCGCCTGGGGAACCCCGATGCCCAGCACACCCCGCGTCGTACACGCCGCGCCCGGCCCGACGCCCACCAGCACCCCGACCGCTCCGGTCCGCATCAGGTGCAGCCCGGTCGCGTACGAGGCGCAGCCACCGACCACCACCGGCGCGTCGACCTCGCGGATGAACTCCTTCAGGTTGAGCGGCTCGCTGCGCGTGGACACGTGCTCCGCCGAGATCACCGTGCCCTGGATGACGAGGATGTTCAGGCCGGCTTCGAGCGCCGTCTCGTAGTACTTGCGGACCCGCTGCGGCGTCAGCGACGCGGCCACCACCACGCCGTGCTCCTTGATCTCGCCGATCCGCTGGGCGATCAGCTCCTCCTTGACGGGCTCGGCGTAGATGCGCTGCATCTCGGCCGT
>JBQGCL010000015.1:0-15906 GCA_052038485.1 Thermoleophilaceae bacterium
GGCGGGCGGTCGTGCCGAGCTGCGCTTCGACGCGCTCGGGGTCGAGTTGGACCGGCGGGGCCGCCTAGTGCGGCTCGATCACCTGGAGGGCGCCTTCTAGCCCTCGAGGGCCAGCTGGTTGTACGCGATCGACTGGAACGACAGCCGGTGCAGCGGCGAAACGCCGTGCTGCGCGATCGCCGCCCGGTGCTCGGGCGTCGAGTAGCCGACGTTGGTGTCGAAGTCCCATTCGGGGTGACGCGCGGCGATCTTGCGCATGTAGCGGTCGCGGCTCACCTTGGCGAGCACCGATGCCGCGGCGATTGCGGCGCTGCGGCAATCCCCGTCGATCACGGCACGCTGCTCGAAGCCGAAGTCCGGGACGTTGAAACCATCCACCAGGCAAACGGTCTCGTTGCGGGCCACGCCCAGCAGCGCCGTGCGGAGCGCCTCCAGGTTCGTGTTGTGCAGGCCGCGCGCGTCGATGCCGCGCACGCAGCGCGACACGATCACCGACCGCGCCGCGGCTCGCAGCACCAGCGGGTAGAGCTCCTCGCGCGTCTCGGCGGTGTGCTGCTTCGAGTCGTTCAGGCGGCTGAGGGCGCGGCGGTCCGACAGCGTCAGCCGCTCGAGGTCGAACAGCACGGCCGCGGCCACCAGCGGTCCGGCCAGCGATCCACGGCCGGCCTCGTCGGCTCCCGCCACGTAGCGGCAGCCCAGCTCACGGTCGAACGCGAACAGGCGCCGGCCGCTGGTCTTGCGCCGGCGGGCGCGGGCCACGCGGCGGGCGGCGTTGCTCGCCTGCGCGGGGGTACGCGGCTTAGCGCCCTGCGCGGGCGCCTGCCCGGCCGGTGGCGACTGCTCGTTGTCGGCGCTCGGCGTCGTCCCCACTTGGCGGCGATGATAGGTCGCCGGGCGGCGGAAGTGGGCGGTCAGCCGATTTAGAGCGTGCCGATCTTCTTCGGCGGCCAGTAGGTGGCGAACGCCTGGCCGATCACCCAGTCCTTGGGAATCGGTCCCCAGACGCGGCTGTCCGCGCTGGCGCCGCGGTTGTCGCCCATCATGAAGTAGTAGCCCTTCGGGACCTTGATCTCGTCGGGCAGGTTGCAGATGTCGCAGGAGTCGCTGAAGTGGGCGAACGGCTCGTCCTGCTCCTTGCCGTTCACGTAGACGTGCCCGCCGAGCACCTTGATGCGGTCGCCGCCGACGCCCACGACGCGCTTGATGAAGTTGACGTCCGACCGCTCCTTGGTGGGCGTCGGGCAGGGGGTCGTCTCCGAGTGCTGGACGCCGCAGCTGGTCGTGTCCGCGCCGGCGGGCGGCTTGAAGACGAGGATGTCGCCGCGGTCGTAGTCCGTGAAGTGCTTGCTGACCCGGTCCACGAGCACGCGCTGGCCGATCTGGAGGGTCGGCACCATCGACTCGCTCGGGATCCGGAACGGCTTGACGAGGAACGCCTGGATGCCGAGCGCGAGCCCGAGCGCGACCACGACGATCGTGACCAGCTCGACGAGCGAGCCACCAGCGCTCTTCTGCTTGGTGCGCCCCGCCCTACGCCCCGGGAGAAGACGCACGGACACCTAACTCGACGGCTGCTCGTCCGGATCGTCGGCTGAAGCGGACTCGTCCTCGGGAGCGGCCTCCTCGATCGCCGCCTCCTCGGCGGGAGCGAGCTCGCCCTCGGGAGCGACCTCCTCGGGCGCGGCCTGCTCGGGAGCGGCCTGCTCGGGCGCGGGCTCGTCGCCCTCAGGGGCTGCGGGCGCGTCGCCCTCGGGAGCGGCGGGCGCGTCGCCCTCGGCGGCGGGAGCGGCCTCGCCCTCGGGAGCGGCCTCCTCGGGCGCGGCCTCCGCCTCCTCGGCGGGAGCGGCCTCGCCCTCGGGCGTGGCTTCACCCTCCGCGGCCTCGGCGGCGGCCGTGGCGTCGGCCAGCTCCTCCTCGCCGGGCCGGGGGGCGTCGTCCGCGGGCATCGCCCCCTCGACGTAGGCGGTCTCGTCCAGGGCGCCGGTCCAGCGGCGCTCGCGGACGCGTGCGCCACGGCCGACCCGGTCGCGCAGGTAGTAGAGCTTGGCGCGGCGCACGTCGCCCCGCGAGGCCACCTCGATCCTCTCGATCTTCGGCGAGTGCAGCGGGAACGTCCGCTCCACACCCACGCCGAACGACTGCTTGCGCACCGTGAAGGTCTCGCGCGCGCCCGTGCCCTGGCGCTTGATCACGACGCCCTCGAACACCTGCGTGCGCCGGCGAGTGCCCTCCACGACCTGGAAGTGCACGCGCACGCGGTCGCCCGCTTGGAACACGGGAACACGGCGCAGTTGGGCACGCTCGATGCTGTCGATGACGCCTGACATAGAAGAGGCGCGACCTGCCAACGGGCCTGTCGCGCGACGGCGAATGGTAGCGAAGGCTAGGGGGACTTCCGCTGCCGCGCCCGGCTCTGCTCGAGCCGCCATTCGCGCACCTTGGCGTGGTCCCCCGAGAGGAGGATGTCCGGCACGGTGTGCCCGTGCCAGTCGAACGGACGGGTGTAGTGCGGGTACTCGGGCGCACCCTCGAGCGCCTCGCTGAACGACTCCTCGAGCGCGCTCTCCTCGTGCCCGAGCGCCCCGGGCAGCTTGCGCAGCACCGCGTCGCAGACGACCATCGCCGCGAGCTCCCCGCCTGCCAGCACGTACGGGCCGATCGACACGACGTCGGTCGCCAGGTGCTCGTTGACCCGCTCGTCGAAGCCCTCGTAGCGGCCGCTCAAGAGGGTCAGCCGTTCCTCCCCCGCCAGCTCGGCCGCCAGCGCGTCGTCGAACTGCCGCCCGCCCGCCCCCAGCGCCACGATCCGCCGGCCGCCCCGGTCCTCGCCGTAGCGCGCCGCCAGCGCGGCCTCGACCACGTCCACCCGGATCACCATCCCGGCCCCGCCCCCGTAGGGCGTGTCGTCCACCTGACCAGCCTTCAGCGGCGTGGTCGCGCGCAGGTCGACGGTCTCGAACGAGTGGCCGAGCGACAGCGCGTTGCGCACGTGGCGCTGGTCGCGAAACCAGTCGAACCACCCGGGAAACAGCGTGAAGACGTCGATGTTCATCCGAGGAAGTGCTCGTCGACGCGGATCTCGCCCCCCTCGATCGAGCGAATCGCATCCGAGATGAACGGGATCAGCGAGCCGTCCTCGAGCTCGAGCACCGAGCACGACGGGGCGTCGAGGACCCGTGCCACCCGGCCCCGGCCGGGCACGTGCAGCCCGACGAGATCCGCAGCCAGCCACTCCCCCTCCGCGAGCGCGACGTCGACGAGGATCGGCTCGCCGCGCGCCGATGCCGGATCGTCGAGGCCCGCGAGGCGGATCAGCGGGCGCTGGTCCGTGCCGGCGCGGCGGGCGACCGGGTGGCGGCGCTCGCCGAGGAAGACCTCGGTGCCGGCGTCCAGTGGATGCGTGGCGCCATCCACGTAGAAGCTCCCGTCCAGGCCGTGCGGCTTGCCCACCCGGCCGGCCGTCACGAGGGTCAATCGACGACGTCGACGAGCACGCGGTGGCCGTCGCGCACCGCGGCGGCCTTCATCACCGTGCGCAGCGCGGCGACCGTGCGCCCACCGCGGCCGATCACCTTGCCGGCCTCGTCCTCGGCCACGTGGAGCTCCAGCACGATCGTGCCGTCCTCCTCGTCGAACCCCTCGACCGTGACCTCCTCCGGCTTGTCGACGAGCGACCGGGCGAGGTACTCGAGCAGCTCCTCCACCGGCTGGCTAGCCCTCGTCGGGCTCCGTGGCTTCCGGCGCGGGCTCGGGCTCCGCAGCCGGCTCCTGCTCCACGACCGGCGCGGCAGCGGCCCCGCCGCCCTTCGAGTACGCCTTCACGAGCTGCTTGACGCTCCCGCTCGGCTGCGCGCCGCGGTCCAGCCAATGCTGGAGGCGCTCCTCGTCGATCCGGATCGTCGACGGCTCCGTCTGCGGGTTGTAGTGGCCGATCGTCTCGATGAAGCGCCCATCGCGGGGCGAGCGCTGGTCGGCCACGACCACGCGCCAGATCGGATTCTTCTTGCTGCCCACTCGCGTGAGCCGGACTCGGACGGACATAAGCGACGGAAGAGGTTAGCGATCGCGTGCGGGTCAGCGACCGCCGGCCAACTGTTGCAGCGACGGCATCTTCCCGCCGGCCACCTGCTTCATCAGCTTCTTCATCTGCGTGAACTGCTTGACCAGCTGCGAGACCGCCTGCACGTTCGTCCCGGACCCGCGCGCGATGCGCCGCCGCCGCGACCCGTCGATGATCTTCGGGTTGGCCCGCTCGGCCGGCGTCATCGACAGGATGATCGCCTCCAGCCGGTCGAGCTCCTTCTCGTCCACGTTCAAGTTCCCGAGCTGCTGCCCGACCCCGGGCATCATCTTGAGCAGGTTGCCGATCGGCCCCATGCGGCGGACCTGCTTCATCTGGTCGAGGAAGTCGTCGAGCGTGAACTGCTCCTTGCGGATCTTGCGCTCCAGCTCGGCGGCCTGGCGCTCGTCCATCTGGCGCTCGGCCTTCTCGACCAGCGTCATGACGTCGCCCATCCCGAGGATGCGCTGAGCCATGCGGTCGGGGTGGAAGCGCTCGAAGTCGCCCAGCTTCTCGCCCGTCGACGCGTACAGGATCGGCTTGCCGGTGACCGCCTTGACCGACAGCGCCGCGCCGCCGCGAGCGTCGCCGTCGAGCTTCGACAGCACCACGCCGTCGAAGTTCGCCACCTCGGCGAACTGCTCGGCCACGTTGACGGCGTCCTGGCCGGTCATCGCGTCGACGACGAGCAGCACGTCGTGCGGCTTGACGCGCTTCTTGATCTCGGCGAGCTCCTTCATGAGCTCCTCGTCGACGTGCAGGCGGCCGCTGGTGTCGACGATCACCGCGTCCCGGCGGTCCTGCTTGGCCTGGTCGAGCGCCCACTCGGCGATGTCGACCGGGTCGCGCCCCGTGCCCTGCTCGTAGACGTGCGCGCCGGCCTGGCCGCCGACCTTGATCAGCTGGTCGACCGCCGCCGGCCGGTACACGTCACAGGCCGCCAGCGCGACGTCCATGCCGTGCTCCTCGCGCAGGTGGCGGGCCAGCTTGCCGCAGGCGGTGGTCTTGCCCGAGCCCTGTAGCCCGGCCATCAGAATCACGGTCGGCCCCGGCTTGGCGAGCGCCAGCTCGCGCCCCGAGCCGCCCATCAGCTCGGTCAGCTCGTCGGAGACGATCTTGACGACCTGCTGGCCGGGGTTGAGCGACTGCAGCACGTCCTGCCCGAGCGCGCGCTCCTTGACCGCCGCGGTGAACTGCTTGACGACCTTGAAGTTGACGTCCGCCTCGAGCAGCGCCAAGCGGACCTGCCGCATCGCCGCGTTGACGTCGTCCTCGGTCAGCTTGCCGCGCGAGCGGACGTCGCCGAGGGCGGCCTGGAGGCGGTCGGAGAGGGCGTCGAACACAGTGCAGAGGCTAGTGGGCCTCGAACTCCGCGAGCGCCTTCTGCTGGTCCGCGATCACTCGCATCCGGACCAGCTTGCCGTCGCGCACCGTCCAGCGCTGCGCGATCCGGTCCTGCAGCGTCAGGCCGCTGCCGCGGCCCTTGATGTCGACGAGCAGCAGCGCGAGTACCTCGTCGCCGCGCTCCACGAGCCGCTCGACCTTCATGTCCATGAACTCCCACAGCTCGTCGACCTCGGCGAGGAACTGCCGCATGCCCGCCGCGCCGCGGTAGGTGGCCGGGTTGAGCACGCGGCCGGTCATGTCCATCTCGAAGTCCGGCGCCGCCAGCTCGGCCATCGTCTCGAAGTCGCGCTCCGCGAGCGCGGCGTAGCCCTGTCGGACGAGCTCAGCGGGTGTCGTCATCCCGCTTCGGGATCACCGCGCCGAGGTTCGACAGCGCCTGCGTCACCTCGCTCGGGATGATCCACACCTTGTTCGCCTCGCCCTGCGCGATCTGGGGCAGCACCTGCAGGTACTGGTAGGCGAGCAGCTTCGGGTCGGCGTCGCCGCGGTGGATCGCCTCGAAGACCGTCTCGATGGCCTTCGACTGACCCTCCGCCTGGAGGATCTGCGCCTCGCGCTGGCCCTCCGCGCGGAGGATCGCGCTCTGCTTCTCACCCTCCGCCGTCAGGATCTGCGACTGCTTGACGCCCTCGGCCGTCAGGATCGCGGCGCGCCGGTCGCGCTCGGCACGCATCTGCTTCTCCATCGCCTCCTGGATCGACGACGGCGGGTCGACGGCCTTCAGTTCCACGCGGTTGACGCGGATGCCCCACCTGCCGGTCGCCTCGTCGAGCACGTGGCGCAGCTCGGCGCTGATCTGATCGCGCGAGGTGAGCGTGTCCTCCAGCGTCATCCCGCCGATCACGTTGCGCAGCGTGGTGACGATCAGCTGCTCGATGGCCGAGATGTAGTCCGCGATCTCGTAGGTGGCGGCCTTCGGATCCGTGACTTGGAAGTAGACGACCGTGTCGATGTTGATGACGAGGTTGTCCTCGGTGATCACCGGCTGCGGCGGGAACGAGACGACCTGCTCGCGCAGGTCGAGCAGCGGCTTGACCCGGTCCACGTAGGGCACCACCAGAGCCAGCCCCGCGTCGAGCGTGCGGTGGTAGCGACCGAGGCGCTCCACGATCCCGGCGCGCGCCTGGGGCACGATGCGGATGCTGCGACCGACGGTGATCAGCACCACGACCGCTACGACGATGACGACGATCAGGGCAGCCAAGGGGGTCCTTTCGCTATTCGCAAACCAGCGCCGTCGCGCCGTCGATCTTGAGCACCTCGACCCGCGTGCCGGGCTCGAAGGCATGGTCCTCGTCGTAGGAGCGGGCGCTCCACACCTCGCCCGCCAGCCGCACGGTCCCGCCATCGCGGTCGACCCGGTCGATCACGACGGCGGTGGCGCCGACCAGCGCCGCCGTGCCCGTGCGCAGCTGAGCGGGCATGTGCATGTGGCGGCGTGCGATCGGTCGCAACACGAGCAGCGAGCCGGCCGACACGGCCGTGAAGACGATCCACTGGAGTGCCACGCCGCCGCCAACGAGCGCGACGATCGCCGCCAGAGTCGCTGCGAGCGCGATCGGCCCGAGGAAGAAGCCGAGCGTGACCATCTCCCCGACCGCGAGCACCCCCGCCGCGATGATCCACAGCACCCACTCGTCCATCGCACCCGATCCTAGGGATACAAGACCGCGCGCGCCCCTCGGAGATCCGTATGCAGCAGCGTCCGGGCCCGGTCGATGGCGAGCGAGCAGTCGCGCGGCCGCACCAGACCGGACTCCGCGATGCTCGCCGTGCGAACCGGCGCGCCGGCGAGCAGCTCCGCGAATTGGGCTCTGCTGAGCCGGTCCGCACCGGCCACGTGCAGCACTCCGGCACGGTCGCCGGCCACCAGCTCGAGCAGCGCGGCGGCCAGATCGCCGACCTGAATCGGGCAGCGGAACTCGTCGGTGAAGAAGCTGGCTTCGGGGTCGGCCGCGAGCCGCTCCTGCGGCCCGGGCTCCGACCCGCCGTAGAGCAGCGAGGTGCGCACCACCAGGGCCTCGGGGTGCGCCGCCAGCACCGCGCGCTCGGCGTCGGCCTTGGCGCGCCCGTAGGCGGTCAGCGGCGTCGGCGCGTCCTCCTCGACATACGGCGCGCCCTTCTCCCCGTCGAAGACGACGTCGGTGGAGACGTGCACGAGCCGGGCGCCGGCGGCCGCCCGGGCCACGTTGACGGCGCCGTCGAACGTGACGGACCGATCGTCCTGGCGATAGGCGGTGTTGATCACCGCGGTCGGGCGCAGCCGCGCGAACAGCGCCTCGACGGCGTCCGGATCGCGGATGTCGGCGTCGGCCGATGAGACGCCGGCCGCGTCCGCGCTTCGCATCAGCTCGCGTCCGAGGTAGCCGGTGGCGCCGGTGACGAGCAGCGTCACGCCGCCGCGAGCGCGTGTTCCGCGTCGGCCACCAGGTCGGCCGTGTCCTCGCAGCCGGCCGACAACCGGATGAAGCCCTCGGGCACGTCGTCGCCCGACCAGCGCCCGCGCCGCTCGGCGGTGGTCAGCACGCCGCCGAAGCTGGTCGCGTCGACGATCAGCTCGCTCGCCGTCAGGAACTTCTCGGCGCGCTCGCGCGAGCCGAGGTCGAAGGCGAGCACCGTGCCGAAGCCGCGCATCTGGCGGCTGGCGACCTCGTGGCCGGGATCGCCCGGCAGGCCCGGGTAGCGGACGCCTGTCACGTCGTCGCGGCCGGCCAGCAGCTGGGCCAGTGCGAGCGCGTTCGCGCTGCCGCGCTCGAGCCGCAGCGCGTAGGTGGCCAGCGAACGGTGGGCCAGCCAGACCTCGAACGGCCCCGCGATCGGCCCGGCCTCCGTGCGCCAGACGCGCAGCGCCCGGGCGCGCTCGGGATCGCCCGCCGCCACGTAGCCGAGCAGCAGATCGGCGTGCCCCGACAAGTGCTTGGTGGCGCTCGTCATCGCGTAGTCGGCGCCGAGCTCGAGCGCGCGCTGGTAGAGCGGGCCGGCGGTCGTGTTGTCGACCACGCAGAGGGTCCCGCCGGCGTGGGCCTGCTCGCACAGCGCGGCCAGGTCGTAGACCTCGAGCTTCGGGTTCGAGGGCGACTCCATCCAGAGCATGCGTGCGCCCGGCAGCACGTCGCCGAGGCCGTCGTGGGGCGCCAGGCGCAACTCGATCCCGCGCGGCTCGAGGTGGGTCTCGGCGATGATGCGCACGCCGCGGTAGCAGTCCTGGTCCATCGCGATCGCGTCGCCTGGCGAAAGGTTGGTCAGCAGCAGCGCGGTGGCGGCCGCCATGCCGGACGCGAACACCACGACCTCGCCCTGCTCGAGCTCGCCGAGGGCGGTCTCGTAGCGCGCCCAGGTCGGGTTGCCGTAACGCGTGTAGACCCAGTCCGAGCTGTCGACGTCGCCCATCAGGTGGTACGGCGCCGCCAGCACCGGGCCCGGCAGGAACGGCGCGCCCTGCTCGGCCTCGGGCACGCCGGCCCGCACCGTCCGCGTGCCGTCGCCGACGCTCACGGCTCGATTATCGCGCGGGCGAAGTCGTCCGCATCGAAGGGCCGCAGGTCCTCCAGCGCCTCCCCGATGCCGATCAGCTTCACCGGCACGCCGAGCTCCTGCGCGATCGCGAGGGCGATCCCGCCCTTGGCGGTGCCGTCGAGCTTCGTCAGCGCGATCCCGGTCACGTCGACCGCCTCGCGGAACAGCAGCGCCTGGCGCAGCCCGTTCTGGCCGGTGGTGGCGTCGATCGTGAGCAGCGTCTCGTGCGGCGCGCCGGGCGCCTGGCGCTCGATCACCTTGCGCACCTTGCGCAGCTCGTCCATCAGGTGCTGCTGGGTGTGGAGCCGCCCCGCGGTGTCGACGATCACCACGTCGTGGCCGCGCGCCTTGGCCGCCTCGATCGCGTCGAACGCGACGGCCCCGGGGTCGGAGCCCTCGGCTCCGCGCACGATCTCGCAGTCGGCCCGCTCCGCCCAGAGGGTCAGCTGCTCGGCCGCGGCCGCCCGGAAGGTGTCGCCGGCCGCCAGCAGGACGGAGCGCCCGAGCTCCTGCTGGAGGTGCCAGGCGATCTTGCCGATCGTGGTGGTCTTGCCGCTGCCGTTGACCCCGACCACGAAGATCACCGTGGGGTTCTCGGTCAGCGCGATCGTGTCGCCGTCCACGCGGGCGGTCTCGGCCAGCAGCTCGCGCAGGCGCCGGGTCAGGTCCTCGCCGTCGGCGAGCGTGCCCTCCTCGGCCTCGCGCTCGAGCCGCTCGACGATCGCGGCCGTCGTCGGGGCGCCGACGTCGGCGTAGATGAGCGCCTCCTCGAGCCGCTCGAAGGTCTCGTCGTCGAGCGACTGGAAGACGGTCGCCTGGAGCTCCGCCCCGAGCGCCTGGCGCGTCTTCGACATGTTGTCGCGCAGGCGCCGGAAGAAGCCGCGACGCTCGGGATCGTCCTCGGGCTCGGGCGGCGGCGGCGCGCCGTCGCCGGTGACGAACAGCTCCTGCCAGCTACGTGTCACGCAGCCTAGGCTGCCACTTCGTCAATGCCGGCGTCGCCCAGCTTGCGCGAGATCACGCGCGAGATGCCGTCGCCGCCCATGCTCACGCCGTAGAGCGTGTCGGCGGCGTCCATCGTGCGCTTCTGGTGCGTCACGACGATGAACTGGGCGCGGTCGGAGTAGCGGCGGACCAGCTGGAGGAAGCGGTCGATGTTGATGTCGTCGAGCGCCGCCTCGACCTCGTCGAGGATGTAGAACGGGCACGGGCGCGCCAGGAAGACCGCGAACATGAACGCCAGCGCGACGAGCGACTTCTCGCCGCCCGACAACAGCGACAGGCGCTTGGTGGACTTGCCCGGCGGCGTGACTTCGATCTCCACGCCGGCCTCGGGCTGCTCGTCCTCCTCGGGCAGCGGGGAGGTCTCCTCCTCGCCCTCGGGCGCCTCCTCGCCGGCGATCACCGGGCGCGGGCCTTCGCTCTGCACCAGGCGCAGCCGGCCCCGGCCGCCCGGGAACAGGTGCTCCACGACCTCCTCGAAGTTCTTGGCGGCCGCCTCGAACGTCTGCTCGAAGCTCTCGCGGATGCGCTTGTCGGTCTCGGCGATCAGCCCCTCGAGCTCGGCCAGCGCGGCCTCGAGGTCGGCGCGCTGCTCCTCGAGCTCCTCGACGTGCGCGACGGCGTCGTCGTACTCCTGCTTGGCGAGCGGGTTGACCGGCCCGAGCTGCTCGCGGCGGCGGTTGAGGCGGTCGACGCGGACGGCGAGCTCCTCGCGCTCGTTCTCGGGCAGCTCTTCGGCGGCCGGCTCGGCGGGCAGGCCGAGCTTCGCGGCGATGCCGGCCAGGTCGCGCTCTACCTCGGCGGAGGTGTCGCGCACCTGCTGGGCCGCGACCTCGGCGCCCGTGACGGCCTCGCTCGCGTCGCGAAGCCGGCCCTGGAGCTCGGCCTCCTCGTGGGCGCAGGCGCGCAGCGCCTCGGCGGTCTGCTCGCCGCCGGCGGCGTGCTGCTGGAGCTCCGTCTCGAGCGCGTCCCTTCGGGCGGCGACCGCGCTTTGGGCCTTGTCCAGCGCGGCGGCGGCGCGCTCTGCGTCGCGGGCGATCTCGGCATCGCGGTGGATGCCGGTGCGCACCCGCTCGAGCGAGCGCGCGCGCCCCGCGCGCTCGGCCTCGATGCGCTCGGACAGGCGGCGCTCGGCGCGCAGGTCGGCGATCAGCTCCGCTCGGCGGACCGCGCCCGGGCCCTCGTCGGGCGCCTCGCGGCGGCGCGCGATCACCCACTCGGTGCGGCTGACCTCCTCGGCGGCCTCGGCGAGCTCGCGGGCTGCGCGGCGATGGGCCGCGTCGGCCTCGTCGCGGGCGGCGTCGGCCCGTGCGATCGCCCCGGCGGCCTGCTCGGCCGCACCGTTCGCCTCGGCCTCCTCGGCGACGGCCCGCTCGGAGGCAGCGACCAGCTCGTCGCGGCGGCGACGTTCCTCGAGCACGCGCTCGGCCCCGCCGGACGGCGCCTGCGAGAGCTCGCCGGTGGCGCCGTCGAGCCGGCGGCCGGAGCGGGTCACCGCAAGCCCGGTGAAGTCGTCGGGGAGAGCAGAGAGCGAGTCGACGACCCAGACGCGCCCAAGCAGGCGCTCGGCAAGCGCCGCGACGGCAGGCTCGGCGCTGATCTGGTCGAGCAGCCGCGTGGCGCCGGCCGGCGCGGAAGCGCCCCCGCCGGAAGCGGCGCCCCTGGAAGCGGCTCCGCCGGACGCGGCCGCTTCCCGATCGCGGCCGCCTGGCGCGAGCAATGCGCTCGCCCCCTTGTCGCCGGCCTTGTCCAGGACGCGCTCTCCCGCCGCGAGGTCGTCCACGAGCGCGGCAGAGAGGCGCGGCCCCAAAGCGGCGGCCAGCGCAAGCTCGTAGCCGGGCGCCACGTCGAGTGACTCCGCCAGCGTCGCCGAGCCGTCGGGGGCCGTGGCGGCGGTGCGCAGGAACTGGTTGACGACCGCGAGATCGGCGCCCGCCTGGGCCGCGCGGGCGCGGGCGGCCTCCACGGCGCGCTCTGCCTCGCGGCGCGCCACTCGGGCGCCGTCCATCTCGGCCTCGGCCGCCGCCAACGCCTGCTGGGCGGCCGCGGCCGCCTCCCCGAGGCGCGCGTGCTCCCCACGGGCCCGCTCCAGCTCACGGTCGAGGCTCTCGATCTCGTCGCGCATCCGCGCCTGGCGGTCGGTCTCGAGCCGCTCGATCTCGCGTTCGAGCGCGCGGATCCGGTCGGACGGAGTGAGCGCGTCCCAGGCCGCGCGGGTCGAACCTCCGTCCTCCTCGGGCGGGCGCGGCAGCCGCTCGTCGGGCAGCGGTCCGCTTTCGCCGGCGGCGTCGCGGGCGACCTCGGCTTCCAGCAGCTCCAGCTCGCGCGCCCGCCGCGCCCCGCGCTCGGTCGCCGCCTGGCCCTGCTCGCGCACGCGCTCGAGCCGCATCGCGATCCGCTCCGCCGCCGAGCGCGCCGAGAACAGCCCGGACTGGATGCGCTCGCGCTCGCGGGTCTGCTCGGCGAACGCCTGCTCCGCCTGCTCGCGCCGCTTGGCGACCTCGGAGAGCAGCCCTTCGGCCTCGTCGCGCTGCGCCCGCGCCGACCGCGCGCGCTCCTCGGCGCCGGCCAGTGAGGCGCGGGCCTCGCGGGCGTCGTCGCGTGCGAGCGCGTAGCGCGCCTCCAGCGTCTGGCGCTCCAGCCGCTCGTGCAGCTCGGCCGCCTCGGCCTGGCGCTTCAGCGGCCGCAGCCGCGAGCGCGCCTCGCGCTCGAAGTCGAGCGCGCCGCCGAGGTTGTCCTCGGTCCGCTCCAGCTTCAGCTGGGCGCGCCGGCGGCGCTTGCGGTGCTTGCCGAGCCCGGCGGCCTCCTCGATCAGCAGGCGCCGCTCGCGCGGCCGCGACAGGACGATCTGCTCGACCTTGCCCTGCGAGACGACCGAGTGCATCTCCTTGCCGAGGCCCGAGTCGGACAGCACCTCGATCACGTCCACGAGACGACAGCGCGCCCCGTTGAGCCGGTACTCGCCCTCACCGTCGCGGTTGAGCCGCCGCACGATCGAGATCTCGGAGAAGCTCGTCTCGAGCCCGCCGTCGGTGTTGTCGATCACGACCTCGACCTCGGCCGACTTCGAGCCCTGCACGCCGTGGCCGCCGGCGAAGATCACGTCCTTCATCACCTGGCCGCGCACGGCCAGCGGCGACTGCTCGCCGAGCGCCCACAGGACGGCGTCGGTGATGTTCGACTTGCCCGAGCCGTTCGGGCCGACCACGACCGACACGCCGGTGCCGAACTCGAGCTTGGTCCGGTCGGGGAAGGACTTGAAGCCCTTCATCGATATCGATCGCAGGTGCACCTAGGGGGCCACCTCGTCCAGAGCATCAAGAGCGTGCAGCGCGGCTTCCTGCTCGGCTCCCTTCTTCGTCTTTCCCTCCCCGCGGCCGAGCTCCTGCCCGTCGACCTGGGCGATCGCGATGAAGCTGCGGTCGTGGGCCGGGCCCTCCTCGGCGACGGTCTCGTAGGTGACGACCTCGGCGCGCCGCGCGAGTCGCTCCTGGAGCACCGACTTGTAGTCGACCGGGTGCTCGAGCGCCTCCTCGATCTCGGCCGCGAACGACTCGACCACCGCGGGCGCCGTGCGCTCGAAGCCCAACGCGAGGTAGGCGGCGCCGATGATCGCCTCGCAGATCGAGGCGAGCACGCGCTCGGACGCGACCAGCATCTCGGCGCTGCGGCCGGTCGTCCCCCCGGGGGCGGCCGCACGCAGCGAGTCGGGAACCTCCAGCCCCTGCGCCACACGCGCGCAGGAGGCGCCGCTGACGGCCTGGGCGCGCACCTTGGTGAGCCGGCCGGCGCCGTGGCGCTCGAAGCGCGGGTAGAGGTGGGTGGAGACCGCGAGGCTCAGGACCACGTCCCCCAGGAACGCGAGCCGCTCGTAGGAGTCGGAGCGGTGCTCGACCCACGACGCGTGAGTGAAGGCCTGCCGCCGCAGGTCCTCCGGCAGCTCCGCCAGCAACTCGGCGAGCGATTCAGCTTTCGATCCCCGTGGCATGAGCCGCGACAAAGTCCGCGGCCTGGCCGACCGTCAGGATCTTGACCGCCTCCTCGTCGGGTATCCGTACCCCGTAGCTGTCCTCCAGCTCGACGACGAGCTCGACCAGGTCCAGCGAATCCGCCTCCAGGTCCTCGCGGAAGCGGGTGTCCTCGCCGATGCGGCCGGCGTCCACCTCCAGCTCGGTGGCGAGGTGTTCGCGAATGCGGTCGAGTACCTCGTCTCGTTCCATCGATGCTTTCGTCAGAAGGCTAGGCGTCGCCCGTCGTCTCGGACGTCGCGCCGACGACGCTACCAGCGGGTGCGGACCGCAACGCCCCGGCGGCCTCGAGCGCTTCCGCCGTGCGCCCGACCATGTCCTCGTCGACCGCCCGGCGCGCCAGCCGGACCGCGTTCTCGATCCCGCGCGGCCCGAAGCTGCCGTGTGCCACGACCACCGGCTTGCGCAGGCCGAGCAGGATCGCGCCGCCGACCCCCTCGGGGTCGAGCTCGTCGCGCAGGCCGCGCAGCTTGCCGCGAATCAGCATGCCGCCGGTGCTCGACACCGGGCCCGAGCGCACACGCTCGGAGATCGCCCCGGTCAACGCCTTGACCGTGGCCTCGAGCACCTTGAGCGCGACGTTCCCGGCGAAGCCGTCGGCCACGACCACGTCGACGGTCGCGCGCGGCAGGTCGAAGCCCTCGACGTTGCCGGCGAAGTTGAGCGTGCCCTCGGCGAGCCGGTCGTGGGCGGCCACCACCTCGGGCGTGCCCTTGCCCGACTCCTCGCCCACCGACAGCAGCCCGACGCGCGGGCGCTCGGTGCCCACGCACGCCTCCATGAAGCACGCGCCCATGTAGGCGAACTGCACGAGGTGCTCGGGACGCGCCTGCACGCTGGCGCCGGCATCGAGCAGCAGCACGGGGCCGTCCGGCACGGGCAGCAGCACGGCCAGCGCCGGGCGGAACACGCCGCGGATGCGCTTGATCTCGATCGTGCCGGCTGCGAGCGTCGGGCCGGTCGAGCCCGCCGACACGAGCGCGTCGGCGCGCCCGGCCCCGACGGCCGCGGCGGCCTGGACGATCGAGGCGTCCTTGCGCGACCGCACGGCGGCCACGGGCTCGTCGCCCGCCTTGATCGTCTCGGGCGCGTCGACGAGCTCGGCCATGTCGCCGGCGTCCTGGAGCTCGCCCTTGGGGCCGAACAGCATGACCGGCAGGCCCGAGCGGCGGACGCCCTCCGCGACGGCGGCCGGACCCTGGTCGGCGCCGTTGGCGTCGACCGCGATCACGCTACTCGTCGTCGGCCGTGCCTGGCGTCTGGGCGATCACCTCACGGCCCGCGTAGGTTCCGCAGTTGGGGCAAACCCGGTGCGGCAGGCGCGGCGCATGGCAGCGCGGGCAGTGGCTCAGGCTGGGAGCGGTGATCTTGTGCTGGGAGCGGCGCTTGTTCGTCCGCGAATGCGACTGTCTCTGCTTGGGGACGGCCATCGGCCGGAGAGGATAGCCATCGGCATACTCAACGCGTGGCCTTCGTCCCCCCAGCCCGCCATCTGCTCCGCGCCAAGGACCTCGCCGACGCGCGCTACTTCGAGCCGCTCGACGTCGACGACCTCGCCAAGGCCGCAGGCCTCTCGCGCGCCCACTTCAGCCGCGAGTTCCGGCGCGCGTTCGGCGAGCCGCCGCACTCGTACCTGCTGACGCGGCGACTGGAACGGGCCGCCGCCCTGCTCCGCACCACCGACCGCTCGGTTGCCGAGATCTGCCTCGACGTCGGGCTGCAGAGCATCGGCTCGTTCACGACCAGCTTCACGCGCACGTTCGAGCTGTCGCCGACCGCGTACCGGGCCAAGTTCCCGCCCGCAACCCAGTTCGCGCGCGTGCCGGCCTGCATGGTCCGCCTCTACGGCCGCCCCCAGAACAGCACGTTTCGCGCCGACCCGCTCTAGGGGCG
>JBQGCL010000016.1:0-16040 GCA_052038485.1 Thermoleophilaceae bacterium
GCGGACTCATAATCCGTCGGTCCCTGGTTCGAATCCAGGCCGGCCCATTAGACTGGCCCTCTGCGGGTCGTTGCGATCGTGTCCTTCCTCGATGAGGAGCGCGTACTGCCGACATTGTTGGACTCGCTGGCCGCGCAGACACGTCCTCCCGATCGACTGCTCCTCGTCGACGACGGGTCGCGGGATGGCTCACTGGAGCTGGCCGAGCGGTTCGCGGCGCTGAACGCCCACGCGAGCGTGCTGCGGCGGCCGGTACGACCGGCCGAGGCCGACCGGCTCGCCACGGCGGCCGAGCTGCGGTCGTTCAGGTGGGCGCTCGCCACCCTCGATGAGCCGTGGGACCTGGTTGGAAAGCTCGACGCAGACCTGAGCCTGCCCCCGGAGACGCTGGCGTCGGTAGAGACTCGCTTTCGCGAGGACCCCAGGCTCGGCATCGCCGGGCCACGGCTCCGGTCGCTCGACGAGGCGGGGCACGACGTCTCGCACCGCACCCGTCCCGAGCACGTCGAAGGCGCCGTGAAGTTCTACCGGCGGGAGTGCTTCGAGGAGATCGCGCCGATCCCGCCGATCCTCGGGTGGGACACCATCGACGAGGTACGCGCACGCATGCGCGGCTGGCGCACGGCGGGGGGCTCCCCGGGCGAGGATCCGGTGGTGCACCTGCGCCGCATGGGCGCCCGCGACGGCGCGCTTCGGGCGAACCGGCGCTGGGGTGCCTGCGCCTACGCGTATGGCGAGCACCCGCTCTATGCGGTGGCGATGGGGCTCCGGCAGCTGCCGGATCGCCCGCGTGTCGTCGGCGGGCTCTCCTACGTGGCCGGGTGGGCGCTGGCCGCTCTGCGCGGCGCCCCGCGCGCCGAGCCGGAGCTGCGCGCCTACGTCCGGCGTACACAGCTCGAGCGGCTGCGACGGCGCTTGTCCGGCTGAGCGGGCAGCGGCTCGCGACCGGTCCGTACCCAGTCGCGAGGCGCTCCGCCGAGCCATAGCCGGCTCAGCAGGACCAGCTTCCAAGCCGCGAGCACGGGTGCGAACGCCAACGCCCGCCAGGCCGCACGCGGAGCACGCGCGAGTGCAAGCCCGCCGGCTACGAAGGCCAGCTGTCCCGCCAGGTTCGCCGCGCCGGCCCAGCGGACACGCCGCGACCCGCGCAGCGCGAGCGCGGCGCTGACCGCATTTGCGGCGAGCAGCACCGACTGCGGCGGCACCAGCGGCTCCAGGGCCGCGTGCAGGCGCGCCGGATCGCGGTTTCGCACGCCGGCCCCCAGCAGTTGCGGGCTCCACCTCCGGATCAACGCCCCACGACCGGCGTCCCAGCGAAGCTGCTGGCTGCGTGAGCGGCGCAGCGAGGTGGGCATGGGCGAGCGGACACAGGTCTCCGGCGCGAAACCGACTCGGGTTCCGACGGACACGAGATCCAAGTGGTACTCCTGGTCCTCGACCAGGGAGCGAGCGGTCCAGGGTCGAGTGGCCAACAGGTCGCGCCGGAATGCCATCCCCGTGCCCAGCAGGCCGGCCGATAGTCCCAACGTGGCCTTGCCGAGCGGCCGGACGCGGTTGATCAGCGCAAAGCTGGCCCAGCGCAGCGCGGCGGTCGGCGATGCATCCGGATTGGACACCTCGTATGCCGTCTGCACGGCGGTTACGCCGTCGCGCAGCCGCGCGTCGACTGCGGACAGCAGGTTCGGCGCGACGCGGCAGTCGGCGTCGAGCACGAAGACCGCGTCGACCCGCGGCCGCTCGGCGACCACTCGAGCCAGGCCCCACGCGAGGGCGGCTCCCTTGCCGCGCTCGCCGCGGTGCTCCCACACCGTCGCGCCCGCGCCCGAGGCCAGCTGCGCCGTGGCGTCGCGGCAGTTGTGCGCGATCACGACGATCTCCACCAGCGCGTCCGGGTAGTCGAGGGCCGCCAGCGAGCTCAGCGCACCACCAAGAGACGCCTCCTCGTCGTGGGCCGGAATCACGACGGCGAAGCGCAGCTGCCCGGCTTGCGGCGCCGCGGGGGGCCGCGCGCGGTGGCCCCAGGCGGCCGCTGCCAGCAGCGCGAGCAGGTACGCGTTGCACGGCGCGACCGCCAGGACCGGGGTCCTGGCCGTCACGCGCCGGCCCCCTCGACGGCGCGCAGGTAGCGCTCACGCTGCCGTGACCAGCGATAGGGCTCGCTCGCCTCTGCGGCGTTGGCGACCAGCTGCCCGGCGAGCGCCGGATCGTCGTAGAGCGATCGGATAGCGCGCGCGAGATCGCGCTCGTCGCCCGACTCGAACATCGCGAAGCAGGAGTCGGCGAAGTACGACTCCACGGCGCGCGTTCGGGACACGACCACCGGACGTCGCATCGCAACGAAGTCGAACATCTTGTTGCAGTGGGTAAGGTCGCGGAAGGCGTTGCGGCGCATCGCGACGATGCCGACGTCCGCGTCGGCGATCGCTGCCACGAGTTCGTCGATCGGCGCCCAGCCGTCGCTCACGCGCACCGAACCGTCGAGACCAAGCTCGTCGCAGAGCGCCCTCACGTCCCGGCGGTAGGTGCCGTCGCCGAAGATCTCGACGCGCAGCTCGGGTATGTGCTCGCGCAGGAGCGCAGCCGCGCGGATCAGCGTGTCGATGCCGTAGCTGAGCTCGATCGCGCCGTGGCACAGCACGGTGAAGCGGCCGGGCCGCCGGGGGGCGGGGGGGTGGCGCCCGGCGTCGAAGATGCGCTCGTCGGCCGAGTTGAGGACGACCTCGATCTTGGCGGGGTCGGCGCCGCGGCGGACGAACGTCTCGCGCATCTGGTCGGTGCAGGTGATGACGCGGTCCGCGAAGCGGATGCTCAGCTGCTCGGCCGCGGCCAACAGTCGCAGGACCGGATGAGCGGGCCCGACGTCGAACTTCACCGCGAAGAACTCGGGCATGCACTCGTGCAGGTCGAGCACCACGCGCGCGCCCATCAGGCGCGGGACGATGGCCGCGAATACGAGCGCGTCCGGCATGGAGTTGACCTGGACGACCTCCCAGCGGCGGCGCAGGTGCAAGAGGCCGCAGAGCGCCGCGGCGGCGAGGGCGAAGGTGCCGTACTGGAGCAGGTACCGCCCGTGCCCGTCGCCGCGCTCCAGCGGCAGCGGCAGTCGGTAGACGGTGACCGCGTCGAGTCGCTCGCGGCGGCGCTGCCCGGGCCGGCGCACGCAGATCACGTCCACCTCGTGTCCGGCGGCAGCGAGGGCATGGACCTCGCGGCGGACGCGCGTGTCGAGTGGGAAGAAGCCCTGGCGGATGAGGCAGACGCGCATCACGTTCTCCCCGGCGCGGACGTCTCCCGTGGTGCGAACGCGAGCGCAGCCAGCACGCCCATCACCGCCGTGATGCCGAGCGCCTCGAAGGCCGGGAAGGTGAAGGTGGCCAGGAGCAGCAACAGCAACGCAGCCTGGGCACCCCCCCGCAACGCCTCGAGCACGGTCGGTCCGCGCGGGCGGCGCCACAGCACCGCTACGCCGAGCAGGAGGACCAGCAGCGCGGCCGTGGGGAGGCCGAGCTTCCACGCCAGCCAGAGGTAGCCGTTGTGCGCGAACGACTCCTCCGAGGGGCGCACGCCTTCGTACGGGCGGCCCCAGAGGATGGTGGCGCCCAAGCCAGAGCCAAGCAGAGGCCGGGAATGGATCTGCTCCAGCACGTGGCGCGACTCGGTCAACCGGTAGCGGACCGACAGGTCGGTGCCGTATTGGCCGATCGACGCCAGGCGCTCCCCTGCGGCCGTCAGATCCCGGGGAGCGGCCACCGCCATGCCGCCGAGCACGAGCGCGATCAGCACGCCGCCGACGGCCACGGCTCGCACCCGCTGCTCGCGGCCGGTTCGCACCGCGAGCACCGCAAGGGCCAGCAGCGTCCCCACCCAGAAGGTGCGCTCATAGGTCAGGACGAGGTCGATCCCGTTCAGGACCACCACGAGCGCGAGCAGCGCGCGGGTGGAGCCGGACCGCAGCTGCTCGGAGAGCAGCGCCGCGACGCCCATCACCACGGCCACGGGGAAGGCGAACAGGCCGCCCTGGATTTGACCGCGCCCCGCGGAGGTGAAGCGGACGCCCTCGCGTACGCCGGCGTCCTGCGACGCCAGGAACGGCATGTCGATCGTCCACTGCACCAGTCCCCACAGCCCGACGGCGAGCCCCACGATGATCAGCCCCTTGAAGAGCGCGGCGCGCTGGGATGGCTCGGCCAAGATAGGAAGCGCGATCACGAGCGCACCCAGTCCGAGTAGCACGCGCAGCTCCGTGCCGCCGGTGCCGGCGTCGGCACCTGCGTTGAGCCCGTGCAGCATCTGGAGGACGGCGGCGGTCATGAGGACCGAGACGACCGCGAGTGCCCAGCGGGGCCGCCGCTCCAGCCGCGTGTCCAGCAGCACGAGCGCGGCGCGCGCGATGCCCCCCAGCAGCAGAACGTCGGACAACAGCACGCCCGGGCTGCCCTGCCCGCCGCCGAACGCGAAGCTGTTCTGGACGTCGAAGGGAACGATCGCCGTGATCAGCAACAACAGCACCAGGTGCGCGACGGGGGCTGCAAAAGGCAGGGCCAGCAGCAGGACGCCGGCGACGAGGGCGACGGCGAGCTTCGGGTCTGCCGCCGCCAGCGCGCCCAGGACGGCCGCGCCCGCCACGGCGAGCGTGGGCGCGACCGCGGCGCGCGCCGCGGGCCCGACGCCGAGCGCGCGGCCCGCCCCTCTCAGCGCGTCCGACAGCAGCCCCGGGGCCAGCAGCGCCACCGCCGTCAGGTAAGCGCCCAGGCAGCTCGCCACCGCCGCCGCGAGCGCGACGGTCGCCGGCACTGCGTCCGCGGCGTTCACCACCGCGCGCGTCACCCCCCAGCTCAGCGCGCCGGCGGCAGCGAGGGGCCAGACGGCGCGCGCCTGGTCTGCGACGGGGATCCCCGCATGTAGCGCGACGACGCGCGCCAGCAGAACGCACATGAGGGCCAGGTGCGCGAGCAGGGCCCACGCGACCGCCGTGATGCCGCCCAGGGTCGCTGCGGCGAAGGTGCCGATCACCAGCGGGCCGAGCAGGAGCAGCGCGATGCGGCCGTAGGAGTCCGCGTGCCCGAGCGAATTGAGGAGCTGCCCGATCGTCACCTGCATCGGGCGCAGCGCCGCCCACACGCCGAGCACGGCGAGCGGCCCTGCCATCGGCGCCCAATCCGATCCGAACAGAGCGGTGGCGAACGGCATGGCCGCGGCGCTGAGGATGACCGCGGCGGGCACGGTCGCCAGGGCCATCAGCCGCAGCGTGTTCAGAAACGCCGGACGAACGTCCTCGCCTTGCTGGTGCATCTGCGCGAACGCCGGGAACGTGACCTTTCCAACCGGGTCCGCGATCGCGTAGTTGGGCAGCTCCGCCTGGCGGAACGCCATCGCGTAGAAGCCGAGCTGCGCCGGGCCGAGGACCCGTCCGACGGCCAGGTAGTCCGCGTTCTGGCCCAGGAACACGCTCAGGTCCTGCGCCAGAAAGCCGCGGCCGCTGCGTACGACCCTCTTCGCCTCCCGGCGGTCGAACGCCGGCCGCACGCGGTAGGGCGCGAGCGCCAGCAGCGCGACGCCGCTGACCACATACCCGGCGAGGTACGCGGCTACGAGGCTCCAGACTCCCGCGCCCGCGATCGCCAGGCAGAGCGCCACGGCCGAGAACGTCAGTGTCCGCGCCATCAGGCAGGCGAAGCGGCGGCGGAAGGCCAGCTCGCGCTGGAGCAGCGTCTCGTAGAACCAGTTGACGCCGCTGACCAGCAGCACCGCGGCGAGCAGCCCGATGATGCCGGTCAGGCGCGGCTCGCCGAAGAACGCGGCCAGCGCCGGCGACACGGCGATCAGCGCGACGGCGAGCAGCGCGCTCACGGCCGTGACGAGAGTGAGCACGGTGCCCTCGGCTCGCCGGTCCAGGTCGGCGCGCACGATCAGCGTCGAGGCGAGCCAGAGCCCCGAGAACACGCTCAGGACCTCCATGCCGAGGATCGCCATGGCGAACAGCCCGAAGTCGGTGGGCGCGAGCAGCCGCGCCAGGGCGAGCGTGGTCAGAACCGTGACCACGCGGCTGAGCGCGTAGGTCAGCAGCGTCCAGGGGATCGCGCGCAGCGCCTCAACCGGCATGGCGATAGAGGACCTCGCCGATCAGCCGGCTCGCAACCGGTGGGCTGCGCCGGATCAGTGCCGCCAGCCCGCCGCCTACCCGCGCATCGCGCGGAGAGGCGCGGCCGAGGTGGCGGTAGCGCAGCTCGCGCTCCTCGGCGCCCCATGCCAGCTTGAAGCTGCGTAGGCCGTCCTGTCCCCAGTGAGTCCTGCCGAGGTCGAGCGTCCGGAACCCGTGCTCGCATCCCCAGCGGATCGCTTCCATGAACAGCAGGTTGTTTGGACGCGCCGCGAGCGAGCGTGGGTCCGAGGCGCCGTACTTGTAGGTGAGAACGTCGTGCGACGTGAGGAACACCGCCGCTGCCGCGTCCTCACCGGCTGCGCGAACCAGCAGCACGAATCCGAGCCCCTGGTCGAACAGGTCCTCCAGCCCCAGGATGAACCGGCGCGGCTGCGTGGGCACGCCGAGCCGGCGGCGGGTCGCCATGTGGAGGCGATAGAACCGGGCGAGAGCGGCGCCGTCGGTCCGCACCTCGGCGCGCAGGCCCTCGCGCAACGCGCGGCGGACGCCCCGGAGCGCTTGCGGGCGGCTGAACCGCGCTTGCACGGCGGCTGGATCCCGCTCCAGTGCAAGGACGTGATGGTGGAATCGCTCGCCGAGCGAGGCTCCCGGCACCACGTCGCTTGGGGCGCGGATCTCCAGTGGGAGGTCGCGCGAGCGCTGGAGGTCGGTGAGGGCCTTGCCCAGCGCCGCGTGCGCGTAGGGCGGCGCGTCCCGCGCGACGGCGGCGGGGCAAAGATCCGAGAAGGGCAGCGCGACCAGGCGTCGACCTGTCAGCCGGCTCGCGACGGTGGCCACCGGCAGCCCGGCGACGAGCCGCCCGTCGTGCGCCTCGATGCAGCACGCGCAGAGCTGGTACCGGTAGCTCGTCTGCAGCAGCGCCAGCCAGGCCGGGTGGTGAAAGACCGAGCCCTCGGGGGCCCCGCTCAACAGCGTGCGCCAGCGCTGATCGGCCAGGGGGTCGATGGTGACCGCGGCCCCCATCGCGGCTCCTAGACGGGCCTTCCGGCGGCTACCCGGCGCGCCACGAGACGGAGGGTCAGCGCCGGGCCCGCCAGCGACGGCAGCGGATCGTCGGGCGCGAATACCGCGAACTCGAGCGGCTTGCGTAGGGAGCGTGCGTAGTCGCGCAGCGAGAGCCGACCCCCGGCCAGCTCGCCCGCTACCGCGAGCACGTCGGTGCTACCGCGCAGCCAGCGCACGCCCGGGACGGCGCGAGTTCGCGGAACGCGGTCTCCAGTCGCCAGCCTCCAGAGCAGGTACGGGAAATCGACGCCGGCGCGGGCCCCCAGCGACTGCCATCCCCACGCGCGCGGATTGATGTCGAGCAGCAGGTTGGCGCCGGTGACCGGGTCCCGCTTGAACTCGACCTCCACTATCCCCGTGAAGCGCAGCGCCGTGAGCAGCCGCGCAGCGTCGCGCTCGAGCTCCGGGTCGTCGATCGTCTCGACGTGGGTGCTCGCGCGCCCGAAGTCCATCGGGTACTGACGCCGCCGGCACGCGGCGAGTGAAGCCACGACCTCGCCGTTCGAGCAGAGCGCGGCATAGGAGAGCTGCGAATCGCCGTTGCCGGCCACGAGCTGCTGGATCATCAGGATCCGCGGGTCCACCAGCGAACAGGCCTCGCGATAGAGCCGGTGCAGCGCCCCCGGGTCGTCGGCACGCCAAGCCTTGTCGACGGTCAGGCGGTTCACGCAGGGCTTGTAGGCGGGTTTGACCACCACCGGGAAGCGGCCCACCGCCTGCTCCAGCGCCGCCTCTCCGTCCGGGAACAGTGTCCACGGCTGATCCAGGCCGAGCTCGGCGCCGACGGCGTGGGTGAAGCGCTTGTCGTAGGCGGCGCGCAGCGTCTTCCAGGCGGGGGTTGTCACGCGATAGCTGCATGCGAGCGCGTCGCGATGCCGGGCGATCAGCGCGGCCTCCTCGTCGTGCGTGGGGATCAGGACCCAGTCGCGCAGCCGCTCGCGATTGGCCAGGTCGAGCAGGTAGCGGACCCGACGATCGTCGTCGGCGTCCGCCGGCCAGCTCAGCCTGCCGCGGGCGTAGCGTGACGTTTGCGCGAGCGCGTGCTCGTCGCTGCGGACGACCCGAACGCGAACACCGCGTCGCCCCAGGCTGCGTACGACCGCCAATGCCCGGTAGCTGGCTCCAGTGACGAGCGCTCCCGAGCGCATCCTGCTCAGGCGGTTGCGGACGCGGGTTGGGCGCGCACGAGCGTCGGTGGACGCGCGTCGCGGACGTGAGCGCCCAACGCACGGCCCGTGAACGGCGTTCCGGAGACGAACCGCATGACGGGGCCGAAGCTCGCCGCTGCGAAGGCGCCGACGAAGTGCAGGCCCGGGACGCTCGACTCGAAGCCGCCCGCGAGCAGCGGCGCGCCGCCGCGCGTCCGCAGATCTGTGAGCAGCTCCGCGCCGAGCAGCGGATGCCGATCGGCACGGACGTCGAAGCCGGTGGCGAGCACGACTCGGTCGACTTCGCGCACGGTGCCGTCGTCGAGCTCGAGCGTGACCGTCCGGTCTCCGCGCACCGCCGCGGACGCCACCGAGCGCCCCAGCGTCACCCGTGCACTCGCGGTCCGCTGCATGAGCCAGGAGGTGGCCGCCGGGCGGATGCAGCGATATGCGATTCGGTCGCCGAGCCGGGTGGGAACGCGTCTGAAGGCGTTCGGCTTGGCGACCAGCCAGCTGAGCCCCACCGGACCCACGTCCGTCGGGGGATACAGCAGGCGGCGCAGGGCCCCGTCGCGTGCGTGGAGCCAGCCGCTCCGGCGTAGCCAGCGGATGCCGCCGGCCCGGGCGATCACCTCGACGTCGCCGCCCGCCTCGCCGATCAGGGCCGTCAGCTCGATTGCGCTCTGCCCGCAGCCGATCACGGCGGTACGTCGGCCGGCGAACTCCTCCAGCCCGCGCAGCTCCGAGCTGTGCCGCACCAGCGGAGCCTCGAGCTGCGCGAACTCCGCGGGCCGCCGCACGTAAGCCGCCGGGCCGGTGGCGATCACGACGCGCCGCGCCCGAAGCCGCTCGCCGTCGTCGACGTGGACGTAGAAGCCGCCGGCGACCCGCTCGACCCGTGTGGCGCGCCGGCGATCGACGCCTGGGGCGGCCTGACGCTGGTACCAGCGCGCGTAGCGCAGGTAGTCCCCCAGCGGCACGGGCCGGTCCAGGCGCACGTCGTGCTCCTCTTCATAGCCGTCCAGCGTCAGCTCGCCGGCCGGATCCGAAATCGAGGAGGCCTCCCACGACGAGCGCAGGAACATGCCGATCGGCATCTGCCGCTCCCACAGCTCCATCGGCTCGCCGAGCGTGTGGACGTTGGCACCGACGTCGCGCAGATGGGCTGTGCAGGCGAGGCCGTAGGGCCCGGCGCCGATCACTGCGACGTCGAGCGGTCTACCGTTGGTCACGGGCGGATCACCTCCGGGGTTTCGCGGGTGGAGCCGTTCGCCGGGGTCGCTGCTTGCGCGTGGACGACGTCCGTGCGCGGTGGGCGGTAGGCCGGCAGGCCGCTGCGCCGCGCCGGCGTCTCCGCGGTCGCGACCGTCCCGGCGACGTGGACCCCGAGCTGCTCGAAGGCGCGGCGCGCCCGCTCCAGCCCGTCCCGGCGGGTCACGCCCATGCGGCCGACGAGCAGGGCCGCATCGGCCTGGGCTGCGATGGCGAGCGAGTCGCTGAACTCGTCGGTTGGGGCGCCTGCAACCACGACCACGTCGGCGCGCGTCCTCGCCTCCTCCAGGAGTCTCGTCATCCGCGGCCCGGCCAGCAGCGGCTGCGGCAGCTGAGCGCGCGGCCCTGTGTCGAGCTTCCCGCCGGGGACGCCGCCACCGACTCCCAGCGGCAGCTCGAGCAGTTCGTCGTCGAGCCCGCGCTCCGCCGCGAGGATTCCAGCGAGCCCACTGGTGGGCTCCAGGTCGAGCTGGCGGGTGAAGCCCGCGGTCCGGAAATCGGCCTCGATCGCGAGTGTGCGGCGCCCCATCTCGCGGAACGCCCGGGCAAGGCCGAGGGCCACCGTGGTCGCGCCGTCGCCCGCGCCCGGGGACGTGATGAGCAGGACGTAGCCCCCCCTGCCGTTCCACGTGGAGGTGCGCGGCGGGGCGCCGCCAACGCCGAGCGCGAGGACGAGCGCGGCGAACGCATCACGGGCGGCGATGTCCTTCCTGGTCCCGATCGTCACGGGCACGGTTCCGAGCACCGGCAGCCCGAGTAGCTGCTCGAGCTGCTCCTCGTCGTGGACGGTCCGGTCGGTGCGCGCGAGCACCACGATCGCGACAGCGGCCGCCACCAGGCCGAGGAAGCCGGCGATCAGGCTCTTTGCCTTGACGCCCCCGGTGGCCGTCGCCGACGCCGCCGTGGCCGGCTCGACCACTTGCACCCCGCTGGTCGCGAACGCGCCGGCGGCCTGGAGCCGGCGGATCTCGCCGTCGAGCGCATCGCGGTCCGGCCCCGATGGCAGCTGCGAGGCCCGCTCGCGTGCCGCCGCCACCGCCTCGTCGAGACTCGCCCGCGCGGAGCGCGCGGCGAAGTTGCGATAGGCAAGCGCGAACGCGTTGGCGAGCCGCGCCGCCGACTGTGGAGAGTCGTCCTCGACGGTGATCGAGACGACGTTCGAGTTGCGGTCGATCTGAGCACTCACCTTGCCGAGCAGCTCGCCGGTGCCGGCGCGCAGGCCAAGCCTCCGCCGCACGTCCTGGACGACCGGCGGGAGCGTGACCATCGCGACGTTGGTGTTGATCGCGCGCTCGGGGTCTGCCTGGTAGCCGCTCGCTCCAAGCAGGGCGTCGAGCTGGTCGCGCTGGCCGATGAGGACCTTGGAGGTCGCCTGGTACGACGTCGGCATCAACGTGCCGACGACGACTCCCGCGATGACGGCGGCGGCGACGATCGCCACGGCCAAGCGCCACCGTCGCCTCAGGGTGGCCCAGTACATCGACAAGCCGTTGGCCGGGGTGTCTGTCGGTTCAGCTTCGTGCATGCTCTTCCTCGTCGATCGGGATCACGATCGATCCGTCCTCTCTCTTTGCGTTCTTCACCGCCGCGCGACGGCGCCACCACGCGGCGACGTCGCGCGGGAGCGCGTGCCAGCCGCCCGGGAGCTCGGCGAGGACCTCGAGGAGCTCCCGGTAGTGCTGTAGGCGTTCGGGCGTCTGCGCGTAGTCCGGGTGCACGAGCACGTTGACGAGCCCGCCGTGAGCTGCGATCCAGCCCGCCTTCTCCCGCCACAGCGTGATGTCTGGCGCGCGCAGCAGCTCGAAGACGGTGAAGTCGTGGGGGAGCGTGATCGGCAGCTCCACCAGGTCCTCGAGGAAGTACGGCAGGATCGAGCAGCACCCGCCGGGTTGCGCGTCGAACGGGTCCGTGTCGTGGAAGGACGAGTCGTAGCTGCAGCGGAGCTCCGGCATCCAGTCGGCGTTCCGGTGAGCCGCCGGCGAGCGGAAACCGTCTGCGCCCCACTCGCGCATGAGGCGGTGGATTGCCGGCAGCTCGCGCTCGAAACGGTGGCGGCTTTCGAACAGGCGCCCGTCGTGGTGCAGCCCGTGGAGCGCGACCTCGCAGCCGGCCGCACGCAGAGTGTCCAACAGCGCCGGCTCCACGGGGTAGTCGTCGCCGACGATGAACCAGGCGGAAACCATGCCGTGCTCGGCCTCGAGCGCCAGCAGCGGCTCGATGCCCGCCAGGCCCCCGGCCCGCTCCACGTCGTGGGTCAGGACATAGGCGAACCGGTGGCCGGCGGGCCAGTTGTCCAGGGGCGCCACGGTCTCTTGTCGCTCGACCAGCACCGTCTCGATCGGCCAGTGCGGGAAGCGGCCGTCGATGGCGTGGCGACGCAGCAGCCGTCGCGCTCGGGCCCGGCGGAGCGCGATCTGCAACCGCCGCGGAATGAGCGGCTTGACCCGGTAGAAGAGGTTCAGGGCACGCCTCGAGCGCGGCCGTGCGTAACGCTCCTCGAGGTAGTACCGCTCGTCGTTGTTGCGGTCCGCGATCAATTCGCGCCCCTCCCGGTCAGGACCGCGGGCACGGTGAGGAGCAGGATCCGGAGGTCTGTCTGCCAGGACTGGTCGCGGACGTACTCGCAGTCGAGGCGGAGCATCGCCTGGACGTCGAGCTCGGTCCGGCCGCGGACCTGCCAGAGCCCCGTGAGCCCCGGCCTCACGTCCAGCCGGACGCGGGACCAGGCCGGGAGGCCTGCCTGCTCCACGGGTGGAAGCGGGCGGGGCCCAACGAGGCTCATCTCCCCCCAAACGACGTTCAGCAGCTGCGGGAGCTCGTCGAGGCTCGTCCGCCGCAGGACCCGGCCCACCGCGGTGACCCTCGGATCGTGTTCGAGGTGAAGCCACTCGCTCTCCGTGCTCTGAGCGACCAGCTCGGCACGGCGGAGCTCGGCTTCGGCGACCATCGTCCTGAACTTCCACATCCGGAACTCGTCGCCGAATCGGCCGACGCGTCGCTGGCGGAACAGCGGCGCCCCGCGCGAGCTCAGCGCTATCGCGAGGCCAATGGCCAGCAGCAGCGGCAGCAGCAGCACGAGGGCCACCGACGCAACGACCACGTCGACCGCGCGTCTGGCGATCCGGTACGTCATGCGGCCGGCTCCGCCACTGCCGCAGCCGACACGGTCGGCGAGGGCCCGAGCTCGATCTCAGTCCCGCCCTCGGTGAGGGACAGCTCGGCGGCCTCGGTCATCCTGACCACCTCGCGCGCCAGATGGAGCTGATCCGTCATCGGATCGTTCCGCCTCGCCGCCCGCGTGAAGTCGGCGAGCTCCGCGACGAGCGGCTCACAGGAGTCGAGCCGGGGCGAGACCACGTCGCCCGTGCGGTACGAGAGCTGGAACTGCCCGAAGCTCTCTGGCGGGCCGAGCACGATCCCCTGGTCGAAGAGCCGGATCGGCTCGGTGGCGCAGTCGTCGTAGACGACCATCTTCTCGCTGCCCACCAGGACGGTCCGGCGAAGCTTGCTCGGTGCCAGCCAGCTCAGCTCCACATTCGCGACGACCCCCGACGCGAAGGTCATCGTGATGAAGGCCACGTCGGCGATCCCACGGCTCAGCGCGTCTCGCCCGGTGGCGCGCATGACGACCGGCGGCTCGCGTACCCACGACAGCAACATCGAGAAGTCGTGGGGGGCCAGGTCCCACACGACGCTGACGTCGCGGCGGTAGGGGCCGAGGTTGACCCGGCTCGCGGAGATGAAGTAGAGCTCGCCCAGAGTTCCGTCTTCGACCAGTCGCTTCACGGTCCGCACCGGCGGGCTGTAGAGGAAGGTGTGCCCGCACATGAGCACGCACCCGGCTCGGCCCGCGTGCTCGATCAGCTCGTCCGCGAGCGCACAGGAGGGGGCGAGCGGCTTCTCCACGAATACGTGCTTGCCGGCGGCGAGGCTCGCCGACGCGAGATCGAAGTGCGTGAAGAGCGGGGTGGCGATCACGACGGCGTCCACGTCCGGGTCTTCGAGGACCTCCTCGAAGCGGGTTGTCGGATCGGTGGCGGGGTAGCGACGGTGGAAGCGAACAAGGCGTTCGCGATCGCGGTCGCAGATCGACCGGACGTTCACCGCCGCGTCATCGGCGAGGACGCGCAGCAGGTTCGGGCCCCAGTAGCCCAGACCGATCACGCCCACGTTCAGGGGTCCGGTGCCGACCGATGGCTCAGACGGGCTCAAGCTCCAGCTTCCTCTCGAGCGCCGCAACCTCCACCGCCGCCGCACACTCGCGCGCGGCGGCTTCGATCTCGGCGCGTCTCAGGCTGGGGGACATCGGCAAGGAGAGCTCCTCGCGGGCCCAGGCCTCTGCGTTGGGCAGCTCGCCCGACTCCACGGTCAGCCCACGCAGTGCAGGCTGGCGGTGCAGCGGGGGCGAGTAGTGCACGCCGGTCGCGACTCCGGCCGCCCGCAAGCTCGCGGCGACCGCGTCGCGCTCCGGAACACGCACCGGGAACAGATGGAAGACGCAGGGTGTCTCGGGCCGCTCCTCCAGGAGGCGCACCCGCCCCTCGAGCAGACCGCGGTAGGTGAGCGCATGCCGCCGGCGGGTCGCGTTCGCGGCGTCCAGCCCGCTCAACTTGACGTTCAGGAACGCGGCTTGCAGTCCGTCGAGGCGTTCGTTGACCCCCGGCACCAGGTGGTCGCCCTTGCGCTCCTGGCCGAGGTTTCGGATCCGCCGAGCCTTCCTCGCGAGCTCGGCGTCGTCGGTGCAGATGGCACCCGCGTCGCCGAGCGCGCCGAGGTTCTTGCTCGGATAGAACGAGAAGCCGGCAGCGAGCCCGAAGCCACCGGCACGGCGCCCGTACCCTGCGGCGCCGTGTGCTTGCGCGGCGTCCTCGAGGAGGGCTAGGCCACGCCGGGCAGCCAGCCGCTCGAACGCCGGCATGTCGCACAGCTGGCCGTGGAGGTGGACAACCAGGATCGCGACGGTCCGCGGCCCGATCGCGGCCTCGGCCGCGTCCACGTCCGTCAGACCGGTTCCATCCTCGACGTCGCAAACGACCGGCACGGCGCCCGCGTGAATGACGGCCAGCGCCGAGGCGATGTACGTGTGGGCCGGGACGATCACCTCGTCACCGCGATCGATCCCGGCCGCGCGCATGGCGATCGCAAGCGCTGCCGTGCCGGAGCCCACACCCACGCACTCGGACACGCCGCACATGCGTGCCCAGGCCTCCTCGAAGCGGCGGACTTCCTCGCCAAGGACGAACGCGCTACGACGAAGAACCCGGTCGAACGCGTCGTGCAACGCGTGCGCGACCTCAGCGTGCTCGCGATCGAGCGTGGCGAACGGGATGGAATACCGGCGACCGTCGAGCCAAGAAGCCTCAGTCGGCATCGGCACGGAATCTGCGTGGAAGTTCGTGCGTTTTCCAGCACGAAAGCCCGCAATTTGCGGAAATCCGAGTTGTTTACGCGCTTGGCTCGAGCGTAAACCGCGCATAACCCACTCAGCATCTCGACCGTGACCGGACGACGGGTACGCCTCGAATGGGTACGGACGAATCAGCTGCGCCGACGCTGTCAGGGCGAACCGGGGGAGGGGCCCCGCGCCGGGGCCGCCGTGGCCGCTTGCGCTCGCCGTTCTGGCGTGCCGCAGCCGTGAGATCCGCGCTGCTGATCTTGGCGCTGATGACCACCGGGCCAGACGCGCTCGCTCAGAGCAGTGCCCCGCAGCAAGCCGCGCCTGCGCCTGACCGCTCTACGAACCTGGCCGCCGACCACGCGGCCGTCGATGACGCGGCCGTCGATAACGCGGCCGTCGGTGACCCAGCCAGCCCCGGCAAGGACCCACCCGGGAAGGAGCCAGGGGCGAAGCCAAGCGACGACACTCCGACCCCGTCCGAGGACGTGGCGAAGGATCTGCCCGGCACCCCCCAAAGCGCCGCCTCGGAAGAGGGCGCCGCGCAACCGAAGAGCGCCGCGCAACCGCAGACTGCCGTGCGACCGGCGAGTCCCGCGCGGCCGGAGGGCGCCGCGCGACCGGAGAGCGCCGGCCGACCGGAGAGCACACCCCCATCAGGAGGCGCCGACACGGCGCCGCAGAACGCCAAGCCATCGCTTCCGCAGCAGACGCACGCCACGCCGGCAGGTCCGTCCCCGCATGGCGCCAAGCCCGAGGCTGCGGGTCCGCCACACCATGCGGGTCCGCCGGAGCAGGCGGGTCCGCCTGCAGCGGCCGAGGCGCCTGAGGAGGTCTGGCCGCCCGATGATCGCGGGCGGCCTACGGAGGCCGGTCGGCCCAACCATGCCGGACCGCCGGAGCCGAAGACCTCGCCCTCACACCCGACTTCGCCGGAGCATCCAAGTCCGCCGGAGCATTCGACCTCGCCGGAGCTTGCCGGTCCGCCCCAGCATCCAAGCCCCCCGGAGCATTCAACCTCTCCGGAGCCTGCCGGTCCGCCGCAGCATCCAAGCCC
>JBQGCL010000017.1:0-5776 GCA_052038485.1 Thermoleophilaceae bacterium
GGCGTCAACGGCTCGGGCAAGCACAACAACTGGTCGATGGGCACGGATACCGGGCACAACCTGCTCGAGCCTGGCGACACGCCCGCCGACAACCTGCACTTCCTGTTCTTCTGCGCCGCCGTCATCCAGGCGGTGGACAAGCACCAGGGCCTGCTGCGGGCGTCGGTGGCGAACATCGGGCAGGACCACCGCCTGGGCGCCAACGAGGCGCCGCCGGCGATCATCTCGATCTTCCTCGGCGGCGAGCTCGAGAAGGTGTTCGAGGCGATCGCCTCCGGCGAGGGCGACCCGCACACCCCGGCCTCGGTGCTGGGGCTGGGCACGCCCGTGCTCCCGCCGCTGCCGATGCACGGCGGTGACCGCAACCGCACGTCGCCCTTCGCCTTCACCGGCAACAAGTTCGAGTTCCGCGCGCTCGGGTCGAGCATGTCGCTGTCGTTCCCGAACACCGTGCTGAACACGATCGTCGCCGAGGCGATCGACGACCTCGCCGACAAGCTGGAGGCGAAGGTCAAGGGCGGCACCGAGATCGACGAGGCGCTCACCGGGGTCGTCAGGGACTCCTACAGCGAGCACAGGCGCGTGATCTTCGCCGGCGACAACTACACCGACGAGTGGCACACCGAGGCGGAGTCGCGCGGGCTCAAGAACCTGCGCACGACGCCGGACGCGCTGCCCGAGGTGCTGACCGAGCCGACCGTCGCGGCCTTCGAGAAGTACGAGGTGCTGACGCACCGCGAGCTCGAGTCGCGCTACGAGGTCTGGCTCGAGCAGTACATCATCCGCGCGAACATCGAGGCCGAGACGGCCGCGCAGATCGCGAAGACGATGCTGCTGCCGGCGGCGCTCCGGCACGTCGCGCTCGCCGAGGCGGCCGGCATGACCGAGCTGGCCGCGGAGGCACGCTCGCTGACCTCCTCGTTCGTCCAGGCGATCGGCGTGCTCGAGGCGGCCAACTCGTACCCGGACGGGATCGAGGGGCTGGAGCTGGCCAGGTATGCCCGCGACAGCCAGTTGGAGGCGCTGGCGGGCGTCCGCGAGGTCGGTGACGAGCTCGAGAAGATCGTCGCGGACGACCTCTGGCCGCTGCCGAAGTACTCGGAGATCCTGTTCATCAAGTAGGTTGCGCGCCGCGATGCGGGCGCTTCAGATCACGGAGTTGAGCGGTCCGCGGTCGGCCCTGTCGATCGCGGACCTGCCCGATCCACCGGCCGATCATCCGCTGACGCCCGGCGCCGGCGTGGTGATCGACGTGCACGCGGCGGGAGTGGCGTTCCCGGAGCTGCTCCAGACGCGCGGGGAGTACCAGTACAAGCCGGAGCTGCCGTTCGTGCCCGGGACCGACGTCGCCGGCGTGGTGCGCAGCGCGCCCGACGGCTCGGGGCTGGCCGAGGGGGAGCGCGTGGCCGCGTGCTGCATGACCGGCGGGTTCGCGGAGGTCGTCGTGGCGCCTGACTTCCTCACCTTCCCGCTCTCGGACGTGCTCGACTTCGCCCAGGGCGCGGCGCTGGTCATGAACTACCACACGGCCTACTTCGCGCTGAAGCTGCGCGGGCGCCTGGCCGACGGCGAGACGGTGCTCGTGCACGGCGCCGCCGGCGGGGTCGGGACCGCGACGCTGCAGGTGGCCAAGGGCCTCGGCGCGCGCACGATCGGGGTCGTGTCGAGCGAGGAGAAGGCGCGGGTGGCGCGCGAGGCCGGCGCCGACGAGGTCGTCCGCTCGGACGGGCCGTGGAAGGACGAGGCCAAGGAGCTCTCGGGCGGCGGCGTGGACGTGGTGATCGACCCGGTTGGCGGCGACCGCTTCACCGACAGCCTGCGGGCGCTGCGCGAGGGCGGCCGCGTGGTCGTGGTCGGTTTCACCGGCGGCTCGATCCCCGAGGTGAAGGTCAACCGGCTGCTGCTCAACAACACCGAGGTGGTCGGCGCCGGCTGGGGCGCGTTCGTGCTCGGCAAGCCCGGCATCAACCAGGAGATCGGCGCGGCCGTCAACGAGCTCGTCGACGCCGGCTTCGTGCGCCCGATCGTGGGCGCCCGCTTCCCATTCGAGCAGGCGGCCGACGCGCTCGAGCTGCTCGACGGCCGCGGAGCGACCGGCAAGGTCGTGCTCGACGTGCGCGACTAGCGGTCCGCTACCCGCGCGAGCTGCGCTGCCGCCGGCGCTGACGGTGCGGGTGCTTGGCGCCACCCGGGCGGCTGTGCATGCGCCCGCCCGCCTCGCTCATCCCGCTTTGCGCGAACTGCGCGTGGAGCCGCAGGTCCGATGCGATCTTGCCGACCACCTGGCTCTGCTCCCCGGTCACCAGCGTAATGCCGATCCCGTGGCGCCCGGCGCGGCCGGTGCGGCCGACGCGGTGGACGTAGGTGTCGCGATCCTCGGGGGCGTCGAAGTTGATCACGTGCGTCACGTCATCCACGTCGATGCCGCGCGCCGCCACGTCCGTGGCGACGAGCGTGTCGATCGCGCCGTCGTGAAAGCGGGCCAGCGCCTTCTCGCGCTGGCTCTGCGAGCGGTTGCCGTGGATCGCCAGCGCGTGCACGCCGTGGCGGGACAGGCGCGTGACGAGCCGGTCGGCCCCGCGCGTGGTGCGCACGAAGACGAGCGTGCGACCGCGCTCGCGGGTCGCGAGCTCGTTGACCAGCGAGTCGAGCTTCGACTCGTGCGCCACGGCGACGAAGCGATGCTCCACGCGGCCCTTGGCGCGCTCGCTGGCGCGCCGCTCGTGCCGCCGTGGGTCGCGCGTGAAGGCGGCGGCGACGCGCCCGGCGGCGCCCTCGAGCGTCGCCGAGAAGAACAGCGTCTGGCGGTCGGCCGGCGTCAGCGCGACGATGCGCTCGACGGCCGGGCGGAAGCCCATGTCGAGCATCCGGTCCGCCTCGTCGAGCACGAGCACGCGGATGGAATCGAGTCGGATGGCGCCGCGCTGCACGAGGTCCTCGAGGCGGCCGGGTGTGGCCACCAGGATGTGTGCCCTCCGGGCCAGCTTCGCCTGGCGCTCGATGCCGGCGCCGCCGTAGACGGCGGCCAGCGACAGCGCCCGGGCCCGGGCCAGGTCGCGCAGCTCGTCGGCGACCTGGCCGGCCAGCTCGCGCGTCGGGACGAGCACCAGGGCGGCCGCCCTTCGGTCCTCGGCCTGGACGCGATCCACGAGCGGCACGCCGAAGGCCAGGGTCTTGCCCGACCCGGTCGGCGACTGCACGAGCACGTCGTGTCCGGCGAGCACGTCGGGAACGACGGATCGCTGGACGTCGAAGGGTGCGGTCACGCCGCGCGCCGCAAGGGCGCGCGCGACCGCATCTGACACGCCGAGATCGGCGAAGGACTGCTGAGACATCTTGCTCCTAGCTGAACGGCAGCTCAGAGGCCACCGTCGCTCAGGAGACGAGAACCTCGCGGGCGACGACGCCACCCGCGTCACTGACGCTAGCAGGCTCCCGGTCGCGCGCCGCCGCCCTGGGTCATAGGGTGCAGGTCATGGCGACGCCGAAAGAGCGAGCGGACGAGAAACGCCAGGAGAAGCTGGCGGACATCAAGGAGCAGGTCGACAAGGGCCAGCTCACGATCCGCAAGATGACGCCGGCCGAGCGCAAGGCGAACCCGCCCCGGCCGCGCAAGCCGAAGAGCTAGGCGTCGCGGGGTGCGGCGCGCAGGGCCGCGGCCGCGGTCTGGCGCTGCTGCTGGCGCTCGGGCGTGATGCGCACGACGTTGCGCGCCAGGCCGACCATCTCCATCGCCTTGATCACGTAGGCGGACGGGTCGAGCGCCCGCTCCCACCGGCGCAGGCCATGGGCCGCCGAACGCGGGAAGGCGTGGTGGTTGTGGTGCCAGGACTCGCCGAACGAGAGCACCGACAGCCAGGCCACGTTGGTGGAGTGGTCGTCGGTCTCGAAGCGGCGCGTGCCCAGGAAGTGGCAGACCGAGTTGACGCTCCAGGTGATGTGGTGGACGAAGAAGATGCGCACCAGGCCGCCCCAGAGCAGGCCGGTGGCGGCGCCGGCCAGGGAGCCGCCGGTCAGCGCCCAGCCCGCGAGCGCGGGCAGCGCGAGGCTCAGCAGCACGAGCACGGGGAAGCGGCGGTTGATCAGGCGCATGCCGCGATCCTCGTAGAGGTCGGGCGCGTACTTGCGCGCGCTGGCCTGGCCCTGGTCCGACAGGAGCCAGCCGACGTGCGCGTGCCAGAGGCCGCGCAGCACGCCGCCTACGCCGTCGCCGTGGCCGACGTGCGGGCTGTGCGGGTCGCCCTCCTGGTCGGCGTGCGCGTGGTGCTTGCGGTGGTCGGCCACCCAGGCCATCACCGGGCCCTGCACGGCCATCGAGCCGAGCACCGCGAACGCGTACTCGACCGGCTTGGGCGCCTGGAAGGAGCGATGGGTGAGCATGCGGTGGAACCCGACCGTGATGCCGAGGCCGGTGAGGACGTACATGACGGCGAGAATCGCCAGGTCGGTGGCGCTCACCACGCTGTTCCAGAGCAGCACGATCGCGGCGATCGTGGCGACGAAGGGGATCGCGACCGCGAGCAGGTTGACGCGCCTCTCGAGAGTGCTCATGACCGGGAAGCCTGTCATCATTGAGCTTCGCTATCCGCTTGTTCGCAGCACGAATCTTCACAGATTTTTGCTCACTCAACTGACAAAAGAGCCTTGGCAGGGGCTGCCAACCAGCCTCGCCGACGTGATCGAGCCCGAGCTCGACGCGATCACCGACGAGATCCTCGCGACGATCGCGCTGGAGGTGCCCGAATACGCGCGTCCGCTGGAGGGATCGTTCGGGCGCGGGGTGCGGACCGGCGTGAGCGAGGCGCTGCGGCAGTTCGTGGAGCTGATCCGGAGCCCGAGCGGGGCGCGCGGGCCGGGCCGCGACGTGTACGTGGCGCTCGGGCGCGGCGAGCTCCGCCAGGGCCGAACGCTCGACTCGCTCCAGTCGGCCTACCGAGTCGGCGCGCGAGTGGCGTGGCGGCGGCTCGCTGCGGCGGCCCGGCGCGCGGGGGTCGATACCGAGGTTCAGGGCCTGCTCGCCGAGTCGATCTTCGCATTCATCGAGGAGCTGTCGGCGGACTCGGTGGAGGGTTACGCGGAGGCGCGCAGCCGCCTGGAGGGCGAGCGACGGCGGCGCCAGCGGGAGCTCGTGATCCTGCTGCTGCGCGACCCGCCGGCGGATGACGCCGATGTCCGCGCGGCCGCGGCGGCGGTCGGCTGGCGCGTGCCCCGAACGGCGGCGGCGATCGCGTGCGCGGAGGAGGAGCTGGAGCGACTCGCCCGCCGGCTGCCGGCCGACGCGCTGGTGGCGGCACTCGACGGCGAGGGATGCGCGGTGGTGCCGGACCCCGAGGGCCCGGGCCGAGCGGCCGAGCTGGAAGCAGCGATCGCCGAGCGTCGTGCCGCACTTGGCCCGAGCGTGTCCCTCGCTGAGGCCGCGGCTTCGTGGACGCTTGCGCGCGCGGCGCTGCGCGCGGCGGAAGCGGGCGCGCTTTCAGTGGGCGCGGCCGAAGCGGGCTCGCTCGCGGGCGTCGCGCAAGCGGGCGCTCCGCCGCCGGGCGCCGCGGCGCCCCCCACGCCCCTCCGCGCCGACGACGTTCTCGTCGACCTGCTGCTGCTCGAGGGGCGCGCCGTCGTGGATCGGATCGCGGCGCGACGCTTGGCCCCGCTTGCCGAGCTCACCCCGAAGGCCCGGCGGCGCATGGCTGAGACGGCGCTCGCATACGTTCGCGAGGGCGGCAACGCGGCCGCGATGGCGCGTGCGCTCGACCTCCACCCTCAGACTGTCCGCTATCGG
>JBQGCL010000018.1:0-13473 GCA_052038485.1 Thermoleophilaceae bacterium
CGACCTGGCCCTCCGCCCGCAGACGCCGGCGGCCCGCCGCCGCAACCCCGCGGCCAGCAACCGCACGCCGGAGCAGCGCGAACGACTCCGCGAAGAGTCCCGCGCCCGCCGCCGCGCCCGGGAGAACGGCCACGTCGTCGCACCCGACCCGCAACCCCACGAAATCAGGATCAGCCGCCTCTCGATCCCGACACCTCCGGCGAGCCCGCTGAAAACGGCGACCCCGGCGGGCGGAGCGGTCAGAGAGGCACCGGCCCCCGAGGCCCTCCGCGAAGAGGCCGCGCCGGAGGCGCCCCGCGAGGAGCCCACGCCCGAAGCCCTCCGCGAAGAGGCCCCGCCCGAAGCGCTCCGCGAAGAGGCCCTCCGCGAGGAGGCCGCACCCGAAGCCTTCCGCGAAGAGGCCCCGCGCGAAGCGCTCCGCGAAGAGGCCCCGCCCGAAGCGCTCCTCGAGGGGCCGGCCCACGCTCCGCCGCCCTCTTTGCCGCCGTTCAAGCGGCCTGTGCCGGAGCCGCCGGCTGAGGAGCCGCCGGCTGAGGTGCCCCCCGGTGAGGCACGGCCCGCGGCCGCCGACCTGGGTTCGCCGTCTACGCCCCGCGATCGCGCCACCGCTCTGCTCGCCCTCGCTTCCGCGGTGGGGGTCGTCGTCGCGATTGCCGCTTCGCTTGGCTCCGGTGGGCTTCCCGGCTTCGGTGGCGGCTTCAAGGCCACGACCGCGCAAGAGGCAGTTGCTCCTGGTGGTTGGCTCACCCTCCGCGGTCAGAATGCTCCGGACGGCGCTCAGGTGCTGCTCGAGTCGCGCACCGGCGAGACCGCTTGGCACCCCTTCGCCAAGGCCACCGCCGACGACGACGGTCACTTCGTGGTCCGCGGCCGCGTCCTCCAGCGTCCCGGTCAGATCGAGGCTCGTGCTCGCGTTCTCGGCGGCGCCGCGACCAAGCCGGTTGCCGTCACGGTCCGCCCGCTTCGCCTGCTCGCCGTCGGCGACATCAACCTCGACGGTGTCCCCACCAACGCCTGGCAGAGCACCGGCCGCGCCCTGCGGGGGGCCGACCTCGCCTTCGGCAACCTCGAGTCCGCCGTCTCCACCGGCGGCGTGGCCTTCCCCAAGCAGTACAACTTCCGCGGCACCCCCGCCGCCCTTGCCGCCCTCCGCAACGGCTCGGGCATCGACGTCCTCAACCTCGCCAACAACCACGTCGGCGACTACGGCCCGCAGGCGACGATCGACACCGTCCGCCGCGTCGAGCGACTCGGCATGAAGGCGGTCGGCGCCGGCCCCGACCTTCGCCGCGCGCTCACCCCGCAGGTCGTCAACCGGCTCGGCCTCCGGATCGCCTTCGTCGGCTTCTCCGAGATCGCTCCGCTCGAGTTCGCCGCGGCGCCCGGCCAGCCCGGCACCGCCTGGGCCAAGCCGGCCGCGATCGCGCAGGCCGTCCAGGCGGCGCGCCGCGAGGCCGACGTCGTCGTCGCCACCTTCCACTGGGGCATCGAGAAGCAGACGCTCGAGACCGCCCAGCAGCGCGCGCTCGCCGACGTCGCCGTCCGCGCCGGCGCGCAGGTGGTGATCGGCGCCCACCCCCACACCCTCCAGCCGGTCCGCCGCCAGGGCGCCGCGATCGTCGCGTACTCGCTCGGCAACTTCGTATTCGACGGCCAGTCGCCACAGACCACCACCACCGGCATCCTCGAGCTCGACATGACCGCCGAGGGCGTGGGCAAGGCGAAGTGGCGCTCCGCGCGCATCAGCGGCGGACGCCCGGTCCTCGACCGCAGCAAGCCGCGCCGGCTGCCGCTCCGCGACAGCCTCCGTATGGAGGCCGGCGTGAACCTGCCCGAGCTGTAGGCGCCGAGCGCGCGCGGGGCCGGCGCAAGCGGGCCGGCGCGAAGGGCCGGCGCGAAAGGCCGGCGCGAAGGGCCGGCGCGAAGGGCCGGCGCGATAGGCCGGCGCGAAAGGTCGGCGCGAAGGGCCGGCGCGAAAGGCCGGCGCGTGAGGGCCGCGCGTGAAGGCCGGGCGCCTAGCCCGGCAGCAGATGCGCGTAGCTCGCGGGGTTGTCCCGGAGGAACTGCGCGAGCGTCATCGGCGCCTGGCCCGTGAGCCGCTCGATGTCGCCGCTCACGTTCTCCAGCTCGCCGACCGCGATCGCGACGTACGAGGTGACCCAGCCCTCGATCTCCCAGTCGGGCGCCCCGCTCGGCGCCCGTGATGCCCGGGCCTCTTCAATGGTCTCGGGCACGTACGTGATCGGTCGCCCCGCGACCGCGGCCACCTGCTCGGCCGCTTCGTACAGAGTCAGCGCCTCCGGCCCGGTCATCTCATACGCGGCGCCCGAGTGCCCGTCGCCCGTCAGCACCGCCACCGCCGCGCGGGCGATGTCGTCGCGCGCCACCACGGCCGCCCGGCCGTCGCCCGCGGGGCCGCGGATGACCCCGTCGTCGCCGGCGAAGAACGGCATGAAGTCGAGGTAGATGTTGTCGCGCAGGAACGTCCACCCCACCCCGGTCGCCTTGATGTGCTCCTCGGTGTTGAAGTGGTCGCGCCCGAACGTGAAGACCGTGTCGGCTCGCGCCCCCGCAAACGACGTGTAGACGATCCGCTCCACGCCCGCCGCCACCGCCGCGTCGACCGCGTTGCGGTGCAGCCTCATACGGTCGATGTCCTCGCCCGCCGAGACGAGGAAGACCGTGTCGGCGCCGTCGAAGGCGCGCCGCATCGACTCACCGTCGGCATACTCCGCGCCGCCGACGACCTCGGCCCCGTCGAGAGCCGGCGCTCGCGAGGGGTCGCGGGTCACGAGGCGCTGCTCGGCGCCGGCCGCGGCCAGCCCGGCAGCCACGCGCCCGCCGAGCACGCCCGTGGCGCCGGTCACGGCGATCACGCCGAGCCGCCAGCGGCCGGCCAGGCGCCCGTGGGGGTCCGGAGGCGCGAGCCCCCGGTGAGCATGACCGCGTTGTTCCACGGGTCGCGCGTGAGGAACCCGTCCGGCTGGTCCTCCACGGGCGCCCCCGCCCGCTCCAGCCGCGCGCGCACCTCGCCGACGGCGGCGGCCGAGTCGAGCACGATCGTCCAGCGCCTCATCCCCACCGCGCCGGCGGGCATGGGAGGCACGCCCTCGCCGCGCCAGGTGTTCAGACCCAGGTGATGGTGGTACCCGCCGGCCGCAATGAACGCGGCGCTCGGGAAGAGCGTCATCACCTCGAAGCCGATCAGGTCGCGCCAGAAGTCGAGCGCGCCCTCGATGTCGCCGACGTGCAGGTGCACATGCCCCATCCGCAGCTCGGGAGAGGCCTGTGCGACAGTCGGAGAACCCTCCACGAGCGCCATCAGGCTGACCATGTCGAGCGGCTTCGGGCCGCCCAACGCGGTCGGGTCGCTCAGGTCGCCCCAGTGCTCGCGCCCGCGATCGGCGGCGAGCTCGATCCCGTTGCCGTCCGGGTCGGGGAGGTAGATCGCCTCCGAGATCTTGTGGTCGGAGGCCCCGCTGACCGGCACGCGCGTGTCGATCAGACGCTGGGCCGCCCTAGCCAGCTCGAGCCGCGACGGATGCAGCAGCGCGTAGTGGTAGAGCCCGGCGTGCCGTCCCGCGCGGCGGGCGTCCGGCTCCTCGACGAGCACGAGCAGGTCCTCGCCACCCGCCCCCAGCGCCGCCGACGACCCGTCCCGACGCGCCAACTCCAACCCGATCGCCGTCTCGTAGAACGGGATCGAGCGGTCGAGGTCGGTGACGGTCAGATGCACCGGACCCAGGCGCAGACTGGCCGGCAGCGTGGCCTGCCCGTCGACGTGTGCCGAGGTAGTGGTCATCAACCACGATCCTAGCGGCGGGATTCTGTGACGAAGGCCTCACATAACGCCTGGCGACTCCGGAAGGCTGTCCCCCGACCCGGCGCCCACGCGCCCGAACCCGAAAGGCCCTCCGCGATGAGCTACGCCGCTCCCTTCTACTACGCCGCCAAGGCGATCCAGACCGACGAACGCCCACGCCAGCCGCACTACACGCGGCAGCGCCGCCGGCGCATCCGCCTGGTGCTGTTCCCGGCCCAGCGTCCGCAGGCCCAGCAGCCCCGTCCGGCAATCGCTTCCGGCGACTGCTGATGACGACGGAGGCGCAGGCCAGCCCTCGCTTCCGCCGCGGAGCAGCCGAGCCGGCCATCCGCCCCGACCGGCTCACGGTCTGGCCGACGGAAGACGGCTACTACGGCATCGACGTCCGCTGGCACGGCCGCGAGTGCATCCTGCGCGCGGTCGTCGTCCGGCGCATGCTGGTCGAGGCCGGGATCGAGGCGCACCCCGGCAACTCCCAGGACGGACGCATCTGGGAGCTGCGAGTGGGCCCCGTTCCCGCCGATCAGGTCGCCAGGGTGGTCGAGAGCTACATCTGGTAGCGAATCCGCGCACGGGAGGCGTAGACTCGCCGCAGGACCGTGGCGCACGCGCTGGATGTCGACGAGACGCTGATTGACACCGTCTGCTCGCGTCTCCGAGAGCATCTGAGCGGAGAGGACGCGACCCGGGCGGAGGCGTTCGCGCGCCAGTATTACCGGTGGGTCCCGGCCGAGGACATCGCCGAGCGGCGCGAGCTCGACCTGTACGGCGCCGCCCTGTCGCACTTCGATCTGGCCCGGCGCCGCATGCCGGGCCAGACCAAGGTCCGCATCTACAACCCCGAGTTCGAGGTGCACGGCTGGGAGTCGCCGCACACGGCGGTCGAGATCGTCACCGACGACATGCCGTTCCTGATCGATTCGATCGGCATGGAGCTGAACGAGCACGGCTTCGGCGTGCACGTGATCATCCATCCGGTCATCCAGGTGCGCCGCGACGACGCCGGCAACCTGCTCGAGGTGCTCCCCCACGGCGCCGAGGCCGAGGGGACGCTCGCCGAGTCGGTCATCCACGCAGAGGTCGCGCGCCAGACCGACCCGGCCGAGCTGGAGCGCCTGGAGACCCAGCTCGCGCGCGTGGTCGACGAGGTCCGCGCCGCGGTGACGGACTGGCGCGCGATGCGCGACAAGGCGCTCGACATCGTCGCCGAGCTCGGCACCGATCCGCCCCCGCTCGACGCCGACGAGATCGCCGAGACGCGCGAGTTCCTCGTCTGGCTCGAGGACCACAACTTCGTCTTCCTCGGCTACCGCGACTACGAGCTGGCCGGCGAGGGCGCCGAGCTCGCCCTGGCGTCCGTGGCGGGCTCGGGGCTGGGCATCCTGCGCAAGGGCGACGACAGCTCGCGCGGCTTCGCGAACCTGCCGGCCGCCGTCCGCGCCCGCGCGCTCGAGCCGTACCTGCTCAACCTGACCAAGGCGAACTCGCGCGCGACCGTGCACCGACCCTCGTTCCTCGACTACGTCGGCGTCAAGCGCTTCGACGCCGCCGGCACGGTGATCGGTGAGCGCCGCTTCCTCGGCCTGTTCACCCACACCGCCTACCACGCCAGCCCCCATGAGATCCCGATCCTGAGGCGCAAGGTCGACGCGGTCCTCCAGCGCACCGCCTTCCCGGCCGACAGCCACGACGAGAAGGCGCTCCTCGAGATCCTCGAGAGCTATCCGCGCGACGAGCTGTTCCAGATCTCCGTCGACGACCTCTACCGGATCGCGCTCGGGATCCTGCACCTCGGCGCCCGCCAGCGCGTGCGGCTGTTCTTCCGCCGCGACACGTTCGACCGCTTCATCTCCTGCCTCGTGTTCGTGCCGCGCGACCGCTTCAACACCGAGAACCGCGGCCGCATCGAGAGGATCCTCAAGCGCGCGACCAACGCCACCAGCATCGACTACACGACGCGCGTGTCCGAGTCGGTGCTGGTGCGCCTGCACTACCTCGCCTACGTGGAGCCGGGTGAGCTGCCCGCCCTCGACGAGCACCAGACCGAGACCATGCTGGTCGCCGCAACCCGCTCCTGGGGCGATGACCTCGAGGAGGCGCTGCTCGAGGAGTACGGCGAGGAGCGCGCCGCGGCGCTGTTCCGCCGCTACGGCGACGCATTTCCGGCCGGGTACCGCGCGGACTGGGTGCCGCGCTCGGCGCTCGCCGACATTGCCCGCATCGAGGACCTCGATCAGCCCGACGACCTCTCGCTGCGCCTCTACCGGCCGCTCGAGGCGCCCCAGGGAGCGCTGCGCGCGAAGGTCTTCCGGGCCGGTCCGCCGCTGGCGCTGTCGGACCTGCTGCCGCTGTTCGAGGCCATGGGCGTCGAGGTCGCCGACGAGCGGCCCTACGCGATCCACCCGCGCGACCAGGAGGTCGTGCGGATCTACGACTTCGGGCTGACCTACGCGGCCGACGGGGAGCTCGAGACAGACCGCGTCCGCGATGCGTTCCAGGACGCCTTCGTCCGCGCCTGGCGCGGCGAGGTCGAGAGCGACGGCTACAACCGGCTCGTTCTGCGCGCCGGCCTGAGCTGGCGCGAGACGACCGTGCTGCGGGCGATCGCCCGCTACCTGCGGCAGGCCGGGACGACCTTCAGCGACCACTACGTGGAGCAGGCGCTCGTGTCGCACCCCCATGTCGCGCGCCTGCTGCTGGACCTCGTGCTCGCCCGCTTCGACCCCGAGTCGGCCGACGCGGCTCACGCGGAGGAGCTGGCGGGGGAGATCTCGAGCCAGATCGACGCCGTCGAGAGCCTCGACCAGGACCGCATCCTGCGCAGCTTCCTCGACGTCGTCCGGGCCACGCTGCGGACCAACTTCTTCCAGCGCGAGGCGGACGGGTCGCGCAAGAGCTACCTGTCGTTCAAGCTCGACCCCGAGCAGCTCAGCTGGCTGCCGCTCCCCCGCCCGCGCTACGAGATCTTCGTCTACTCGCCGCGGACCGAGGGCGTGCACCTGCGCGGCGGCAAGGTGGCTCGCGGCGGCATCCGCTGGTCGGACCGGCGCGAGGACTTCCGCACCGAGGTGCTCGGCCTGATGAAGGCGCAGATGGTCAAGAACGCAGTGATCGTGCCGGTCGGCGCCAAGGGCGGGTTCGTGCTCAAGGACCCACCGCCCGGCGACGACCGCGACGCGCTGCTCGCGGAGGTCGAGGCCTGCTACCGCACGTTCATCAACGGCCTGCTCGACCTGACCGACAACATCGCCGGCGACGAGATTCGGCCGCCGCCGAACGTGATCCGCTACGACGAGGACGACACGTACCTCGTCGTGGCTGCCGACAAGGGCACCGCGACCCTGTCCGACGTCGCCAACGAGGTCGCCGCGGAGCACGGCTTCTGGCTCGGCGACGCGTTCGCCTCGGGCGGCTCGAGCGGCTACGACCACAAGAAGATGGGCATCACCGCGCGCGGCGCCTGGGAGTCGGTCAAGCGCCACTTCCGCGAGCTCGGCCACGACGTCAAGGAGCAGGACTTCACGGTGGTCGGGATCGGCGACATGTCCGGCGACGTGTTCGGCAACGGCATGCTGCTGTCGAAGCACATCCGGCTGCTCGCCGCCTTCGACCACCGCCACGTGTTCCTCGACCCGGAGCCCGACGCGGAACGCGGCTGGGAGGAGCGCCAGCGCCTGTTCGGGCTCGACCGCTCCTCCTGGGACGACTACGACCGCGAGCTGATCTCCGAGGGCGGCGGTGTGTTCTCACGCTCGGCCAAGTCGATCCCGCTGTCGCCCCAGGTCCGATCCGCGCTCGGCCTGCGCGGCGAGGCCCTCCCGCCCAACGAGCTGATCCGTGCGCTGCTGGCCGCGCCGGTGGACCTGCTCTGGAACGGCGGCATCGGCACCTACGTCAAGGCGAGCTCGGAGGTCCACGCCGACGCCGGCGACAAGACCAACGACGCCGTCCGCATCGACGCGTCCGAGCTGCGCTGCCGAGTGGTCGGCGAGGGCGGCAACCTCGGGCTCACCCAGCGCGCGCGGATCGAGTACGCGCTGCGCGGCGGGCGCATCAACAACGACGCGATCGACAACTCCGGCGGCGTCGACTGCTCCGACCGCGAGGTCAACATCAAGGTGCTGCTCGACCAGGTGGTCGCGGACGGCGACCTGACCCGCAAGCAGCGCGACGAGCTGCTGGTCGCGATGACGGGGACGGTCGGCGAGCTCGTCCTCAAGGACAACCGCGAGCAGACCGAGACGCTGTCGCTGTCCGAGGCGCAGGCGTCCGGGATGGTCGACGTGCACATCCGCTTCCTCGACTCGCTCGAGCACTCGCGCAAGCTCGACCGCGACCTGGAGGCGCTGCCGCGCAACGAGCAGCTGGCCGAGCGCAACCGCGAGGGCGGCGGGATGACGCGCCCCGAGCTGGCCGTGGCGCTCGCCTACAGCAAGATCCACATGTACGCCGAGCTGCTCGACTCGGACCTGCCCGAGGACCCCCACCTGGGTGCCGAGCTCGACCGCTACTTCCCCGCGCCGCTGCCGCAGCGCTTCGCCGAGCAGATCCGGGCGCACCGGCTGCGCCGGGAGATCATCGCGACGCAGGTGATCAACAACATGGAGCACGGCGGCGGTATCACGTTCGCGTTCCGGCTCCACGAGGAGAGCGGCGCTCCGGTGTCCGAGATCGCGCGCGCGTACGCGGCCGGCCGCGACATCTTCGACATGCGCAAGCAGTGGGCGGAGATCGAGGCGCTCGACAACCAGGTCTCCTCCCAGGTCCAGCTCAAGATGCTGCTCGAGGGGCGGCGGCTCGTGGAGCGCGGGGCGCGCTGGCTGCTCGCCCACCGCAGCCGGCCACTCGACATCGGCGCGACCGTGCATTTCTTCTCGCCCGGCGCGGCGGCGCTTCGGGACGCGATCATGCGGCTGCTCGGCCCCTCCGACGTGGAGCCGCTGATGGTGCAGGCCGACGAGCTCGAGCAGGCGGGCGTGCCGCCCGGCTTGGCCCAGCGCGTGGCGGGGCTGGCGACGATGTTCTCGACCTTCGACGTGGTTGAGGTGGCCACCGACGCGGAGCTGCCCGTGGAGGAGGTCGCGGCCGTCCACTTCCGGCTCGGCGAGCGGCTCGAGCTGCACTGGCTGCGCGACCGGATCGTGTCGCTCCCCCGCGACGACCGCTGGCGGGCGCTCGCCCGCGCCGCGCTACGCGACGACCTCTACAGCCTGCACCGCAGCCTCACCGCCGAGGTGCTGCGTCAGCCCGACCGCAGCCCCGACGCCTGGATCCAGACCAACCCGGCGACCGAGCGCACCCTCCAAACGCTCGCCGAGATCCGCGTCGGTCACGTGTTCGACACGACCACGCTGCCCGTGGCCGTGCGCGAGGTGCGCAACTTGTTGCTCGCCAGCGAACGGATACCAATCCCTGCGCGCCCGGCCAAGCCGGACGCTTCGGGCTAGGCGGCCTGCGTCCCGTACCGCTCGGCCGCCCGGGCGCGTGCCTTGGCGGCCTCGGCCTCGCGGTCCTTGGGCGGCGCGTTGGTGACCAGCTGGTCGAGCAGCCGCGCCGACGCGGCGGCCACCTCGTCGACCGCGCGAGCGAACGCGTCGGCGTTCGCCTGAGACGGCTTTGAGAAGCCGCTGATCTTGCGGACGTACTGCTCGGCGGCGGCGCGAACCTCGTCCTCGGTGGCTGGCGGCTCGAAGTTGTAGAGGGTGCGGATGTTGCGGCACATGGTGTGCAGCGTACTGACCAGTGAGGGTAGGCTGGCGCTCACAGGGGTGCGCGATCTGCTTCAGGAGCTGATGAACGCTGCGCGTACGCGTGCGGAATACGCGGACGCTCGTTTCGTGCGCACCCAGTCCGAGCGCCTGTCCACCCACAACGGCGTGGTCGACCGGATCGACAGCGACGTCACCGAGGGCATCGGCGTGCGCGTGCGGGTCGGCGGCGCGTGGGGCTTCGCAGCCGTGCGCGGTACCTCCAAGGCGGCCGCCGAGGGCGCGCTCGAGCGCGCCCTCGCCGTGGCCGCGGCCCAGCCGCTCGTCCACGGCGCCGCGCTGACGGCCGAGACGCCGGCCGTCGGCAGCTACGCCAGCCCGGCCGAGCGCGACCCGTTCGAGGTGCCGCTCGAGGAGAAGCTCGCCGTGCTGGCGGCCGCCGAGGAGGGACTGCGCTCCGAGCGCGAGGTGGCGCTCACGCTCGCTCGCTTCCAGGCCCTGCGGATCGACCAGCAGTTCGCCTCGACCGAGGGCGCCTTCTACGAGCAGGTCCTCACCGAGTGCGGCGGCGGCGTGGCGGCGGTCGCCGTCCACGGCGAGGAGAGCCACACCCGCTCCTACCCGACCTCCCACGGCGACCACATGGAGCAGGCCGGCTACGAGGGATTTCTCGCGCTCGACCTGCCCGGTGAGGCGCCGCGGGTGTCCTCCGAGGCCGTCGCGCTGCTGCGTGCGCCCCAGTGCCCGTCCGGCCCGACCACGCTGATCCTCGCCGGCGAGCAGGTCGGGATCCAGATCCACGAGTCGGTCGGCCACGCGGGCGAGCTCGACCGCGTCCTCGGCTGGGAGGCGTCCTACGCGGGCACCAGCTTCGTCGGCGCCGACGCGATCGGCTCGCTGCGCTTCGGCTCCGAGCAGATGAACGTGACCGCCGACGCCACCCTGGCGCGCGGGCTCGGCAGCTACCGCTGGGACGACGAGGGCGTGGAGAGCCACACGGTGCCGATCGTGCGAGAGGGCGTGCTCACCGGCTTCCTGTCCTCGCGCGAGACCGCCGCCGAGATCGGGCTCGACCACTCCGGCGGCTGCATGCGCGCCGACGGCTTCGCGCGCCAACCCATCGTCCGCATGACCAACGTCAGCCTCGAGCCCGGCGACGCGGGCACGCTCGCCGATCTGATCGCCGACACCGAGCGCGGGGTGCTGATCGACACCAACCGCTCCTGGTCGATCGACGACCGCCGCCTGCACTTCCAGTTCGAAGGCGAGGCGGGCTGGGAGATCACGAACGGCGAGCTCGGCCGGATGGTCCGCAACCCGAGCTACGCGGGCGTCACGCCGCGGTTCTGGGCGAGCTGCGACGCGATCTGCTCCGCCTCCGACTGGAAGCTGCACGCCGTGCTCGACTGCGGCAAGGGCGAGCCCGGCCAGACCGCCCACGTCTCGCACGGCGCCGCGCCGGCGCGCTTCCGCGACGTGGAGGTGGGAGTGGCTTGAACGCGCTCGATGTGGCCGAGGCCGCGGTCGCTGCCGCACCGACCGGGGACGTGCTCGCCCACGTCAGTCGCGAGCGCTCGCTGATGCTGCGGTTCGCTGCCAACCGGCCGACCCAGGCCACGGCGATCGACGACCTGACCGTCGAGCTGGCCGTGCTCGTCGACGGGCACCTCGGCCGCGCGGCAACCAACGAGACCGATCCCGAGTCGCTGAGCGCCTGCGCGGCCCGCGCGCTCGGCGCCGCCGCGGCCGCGGCGGCCACCGGGGCCACGGGCGAGCACCCGGACTTCGCGGCCGCGCAACCCGCGGGCGACCACCACGGGCACGACGCCGCCACCGCCGAGCTCGACCCGGCCCTGGGCGGTGACGCGCTCGCCGCGACGTTCGGGGTCGCCGAGCGCCACCGGCTCGAGGCGCACGGCGTGTGGACCGTCGGCGAGGACGAGCACGCCGTGGCCACCAACCACGGCGGCGGCGCGGTCGAGCGCACCACCGACGCGACGATGAAGGTGATCTGCATCGGCCCGGACGGCCGCTCGGGCTACGCCTCGAGCGTGCGCGGGGGCGCCGGGGCACTCGAGGCGGAGCCGCTCGCCGAGCGGGCGGCCGCCAAGGCGCTCGTCCCGGGCGAGCCCGCGGAGCTGCCTCCGGGCGAGTACCCGGTGGTCATGGAGCCGCGCGCGGTTGGGTCGCTGCTCGAGCTGCTCGGCGACACGGCGCTGAACGGGCTCGCCTTCGCGGAGGGCCGCGGCGCGCTGGTCGACCGGCTCGGCGAGCGCGTGGCCGCACCGACCGTCAACCTCGCCGACTCGCCCCACCATCCCGACACGCTGCCGCGCGGCTTCGACGCGGAGGGGACGCCGAAGCGGGAGCTCGCGCTGATCGAGGGTGGCGTGGCGAGCGCGGTGGTGCACGACCTACGTAGCGCGGCGCTGGCGAAGGGCGAGTCGACCGGCCACGCGCTGGCGCCCGGCGGCCACCCTGACGGGCCGAGGCCCACCAACCTCGTGCTGGCGGCCGGCGACGCCGCCGGCACCGACGAGCTGTGCGCGCCGGTCGAGCGGGGCGTATACGTGACCCGCTTCTGGTACGAGAACGTGGTTCGGCCGAAGGAGACGCTGATCACGGCGGTGACCCGCGACGGCACCTTCCTGATCGAGGACGGCCGGGTGACCCGTCCGCTGCGCAACCTGCGGCTGACCGACTCCGTGCTGGGCATCCTCGCGCGCGTGGAGGACCTGACCACGGACAGCGAGCTGACCAGCCCCGCGGAGTTCTACAGCCGCCGCTTCGCGACCGGCGTGGTGTCCCCCGCGCTGCGGGCCGCGTCGGTGCGGTTCACGGGCACAACCGGCTGAGCCGCGGCGGCTGAGCTACCCTTCTCGGCCGTGGAAGCGATCCTCAACGGCGTGCAGATCATCCTCTGCGTGGTCCTGATCGTGCTGATCCTGCTGCACTCGGGCAAGGACTCCGGGCTGTCCGGCGCGTTCGGCGTGGGCACCGGCGCGGGCCCGTTCGGCGGCGGCTCACTGGTGGAGCGCAACCTCAACCGCTGGACGATCGCGTTCGCGCTGATCTTCGTCGCGAACGTGTTCGTGCTGCTGAAGATCTAGCGGCCCTCGAGGCGATCCAGCTCCCGCAGGATCTCGATGGCCTCCCCGCGGAGGTCGCGGTCGACGGCACGCCAGTCGTCCTGCGAGAGCTTGCCCATCTCGCGGTCGAGCTCGGCGTCCTTTATCTCTCTGTATTTGGCCTCCTTGGCCGCACGGAGTTCCTCCAAACGGCTGTGCTCCAGCCGCTCTTCGGCTCCGGGCCGCGTCAGCGGCCTTATGAGAACGACGGCAACCAAGGCTGCCAGGAGGATCAATGCGAGCCCGTATTCCACGAGGTTGACCTTTGCCCCCTATAGCGGCGTTAACGTCAACTTCGTGCCAGCTCGCGGCCGAGTCGGGCCGCGTAGAGGCTGCGGACCCGGCGCAGCCGCGCTTCGGGGGAGGGCCAGGCGGCCAGGAGGGCGCCGAAGACCGCGATCGCTCCGCCGATCCAGATCCAGGAGACGAGCGGGGAGACGATCGCCCGGAACGCCGCCGGCGGCGGGTCCTGGCGGTAGAGCTCGGTCAGCGCCCTGATCACGATCGCCTGCACCTGGCCGGGCGAGTTGGCGAACTTGCGGTCGGCCCGCTCGATCGGCTTCTGGAGCGAGACCAGGTCTGGGCGGACCGCCAGCCAGAAGTCGCGGCGCAGGCCCCAGCGGACGTCGACCTCGCTGTTGGCCTCGCCCTCGAAGAAGCGTGAGATCACGCCCTTCGACGGGTCCGCGGTCGAGTAGTAGTTGCGCGACGGGCGCATCGTGTAGGTCTCGTCGCCGTGGCGCACCCGCATCACCGCGCCCAGCGAGATCGGCGCGCCCGTGCCGGCGTCGTCGCCGCCGAGCTGTGCCGTCGG
>JBQGCL010000019.1:0-26076 GCA_052038485.1 Thermoleophilaceae bacterium
TCGCACCGGAGTACCTCGGCGAGGAGGCCTATGTCGGGGTTCTGTTCCTGCTCGGGGCGGGGGCCGGGGCGTTGGTCGCGGCACGCCTCTGGCGCGGCGGCGACCCGATCTCCTGGGCGCTCGGCGTGGCGATCTCGGCAGGGATGGCGATCGGTTTCCTGCTGTCGCGAACCGTCGGCCTGCCGGGCTTCCACGAGAGCGAGTGGGAGTTGAGCGGGCTGGTCTCGCTCGCGCTCGAGACGGGGTTCATCGGGCTGGCGGCGTTGAGCGCGGTCAGCTACCCGGGGCTCCAGACCTCGGCGCAGCGCTCCGAGCAGAAGTAGTGCGTGACGCCGTCGTGCGTGCGCCGCTCTGCGGCGTGCTCGGGGTCGACCGCCATGTGACAGACGGGGTCCACGGGGAGGGCGGGGCTGGCGCGGCCCGCCAGCACGAACTCGTAGAGGCACACGGGCTCGCTGACGTTCTTGAACGTCGCCGGGCCCCTGTCGCGCAGCGGCACGGCGGGTCCGATCTCCTCGCGGGTGGCGTCCGTGCAGATCACCTCGCCGGCGCCGGCCACGTCGGCGACCCGCGAGGCCAGATTCACCGCGGCGCCGAACCAGTCGCCACCGCGCTGGACGGCCGGTCCGGTGTGCATTCCCACGCGAACGGCCAGCGCGCGGTGCTTCGTCCCGTGCTCGCAGACGATGCGCTCGGCCAGCCCGGCCGCCTGGGAGGCGTCGGGCACCCTGATCAGCATCGCGTCGCCGATCGTCTTGACCTCCTCGGCGCCGTGCCCGCCGAGCAGCGTGCGGACGAAGCCGCAGAAGTCGGCAGCCGCGTCGGCGGCCTCCTCGTCGCCGTGGGCCTCGGTCAGGGCCGTGTAGCCGGCGAGGTCGGCGAACACGAACGTGTGCGTCGCGGTCACGGGGGCGAACGATACCCTTGGGTCATACCCCCTCCGGGTACAGCTATCCTTCGCGCATGGCCACGACAACCACTCGCGGATACACGGCTACCAAGGACCAGCTGCTGACCCGGCTGCGCCGCATCGAGGGGCAGGTGCGCGGGGTCGAGGGAATGGTCGAGGACGACCGCTACTGCATCGACGTCCTGACCCAGATCTCCGCGATCCAGGCGGCGCTCGACAAGGTCGCGCTCGGTCTGCTCGACGGTCACGCGCGCCACTGCATGATCGAGGGGCACGGGGAAGGCACGCCCGAGCAGCTCACCGACGAGTTGATGGCTGCCGTCGGGCGCCTGATGCGGCGCGGCTGAGCCTAGGTGTGCCCGCGCATCCCGCGCACCATCATCCACACCATCGCGCCCATCATGAGCATGCACGGCAGTGCGAACAGGGCGACCGCGACGTTGGCGCCGGCCAGGCTGAGGCCCACAACCACCACGAAGACGGCGGCGCAAGCCCACATCATCTTCATCGAATGCCTCATGGCCGCAACGTAGCTCGCGCCGTGGGCGAGCGCCTCGTGCCAAGGCCGCAATCTCACGTGGACAACTACTCGTTAGGCGCGGCGCGCCGCGATCAGCTCGAGCGTCCCCCAGACCGTCGGCAGCCGCTTCCAGGTGGTGGGCTGCTCGAAGCCCGCTTCCGCGATCAGCTCGCTGAGCCGGCCGGCCGCGTGGTCGCGCGTGCCCTCGAGGCCGTCGAGGACCCGCAGCGCCGTGAAGCCGGCGCGGGGGAGGAGGCCGCGCGGACGGCCCCAGTCGGCCACGTGAAGCCAGCCGCCCGGACGCAGTACGCGGTGCACGTCGGTCAGCGCCCACCTCTTTGCGTCGGGCCCGAGGTGGTGGAGCAGCAGCGACATCGTGACCGCGTCCACGGTTTCCGGGGCGAAGGGGAGGTCCCCGGCGAGGCCCTCGCGCCAGTCGACCGCCTCGGCGCCGCGCTTCGCGCGGGCGCGGCCGAGCACGTCGGGATCGCCGTCGACGCCCGCCACGTTCAGGTCGGGCCGAGCGGCGGCGAGCGCGAGCGCGAACGAGCCCGTGCCGGAGCCGACGTCGACCACGGTGCCCGACGACGCGACTCGCTCGGTCACCCGCTCGAGCAGCGCCGGGCGCCAGCGCGCCTCGCGCATCGTGAGCGCGACGATCGGGTCGTACAGCCCGGTCAGCCCGGCGCGCCCGGCCGCGGGCACGTAGCGCTGCGTCTGGCCTGCGGTCACCCGGCGGTTATAGCTGGCGCTCGTAGAAGTAGTTGACCGGGCCGGCCGGCTTGCCGCCGCGGTTGTCGAATCCGAGGCTCTCGTAGAGGGCGCGGGCGGCGGTGTCGTCGTCGCCGGTGCCGAGGTCCATGTAGTCGGCGCCGTGGGCGCGGGCCAGCTCGATGGCCGACTCCATCAGGGCGCGGCCGAGCCCGTGGCCGCGGCGCTCCGGGGTCACGTACAGCTCGGCGAGGTAGGCCTCGAGAGCGCCGGACCAGAGGCTTGGGCGGAAGCGCAGCACGGCGAGGCCGTCCGGGCCGTCGCCGGCGAGCAGGACGGCGAGCTCGCCAGCCGCGAGCAGCTCCCGCACGCGCCCCGCGAGCCAGTCCGGGCCCGGGGTCTCCTCGTCGTACTCGCGGTTGAAGGCGTCGAGCAGCCGGGCGATCGACTCGGCGTCGGCGGCTTCGGCGCGCCGGACGGCCATCACCCGTGCTGGGCGCCGAACAGCTCGGCGCGCAGCTCGGCGATCTCGGTGACCGCGGTGAGCACGTAGAGCTGGCGCGTGGCCTCGATCTCCTCCTGGAGGTCGGCCATGTAGGACGGGATCTCGGCGAGCCCGGTCGCGGCCGTCTCCGAACGCTCCGCATGGAGCTGGATCAGGCGGCCTCGCAGGTCGATCGCGTTGATGTGGATGTGAGACGGCTCCATGTCGCCACCTTGCCACCCACGACTCCCGCCGGACAGGCGGGTAACTGGCATGTTGGAGTGCGGCCAGCCGCACCGCCCGTCAGGCCGAGCGCTCGATCTTCACCTCGCACTGATCCACGGACGCGCGCGTGCCGGGCGTCTCGGAGGCGTCCATCTGGCCGAGGATCGCCTCGGCCTCGCGCAGCTTCTCCTCGGAGTCGAAGTACCCGATGAACACGGCGGTGCCCTGCGCCTCGTCGACCAGCAGCTGCATCCCGGTCGAGTCCACGCCCGGCGGCGGCCCGTCGGACTCCTCGACCCGGCGGACGACCTCGGCGATCCGGTCCGGCGTTACGTCGGTGAACCTGACGACACGTGCGTGCATTGCCCCTCCTTTGCGTCGGGTTTGCAGAGGCAGATGCCAGCCTAACCGGGCTTGACAAGGCCGTACGTAAGTGAGATCTTACGGTTCGTGCAGACTTACCGAACTGCCGGATTGACCGCTCTCGGCGACCCGACCAGGCGAGCCATCTTCGAGCGTCTCGCCGATCGCCCGCGTGCGGTCGGTGAGCTCGCCGGGGAGCTGCCGGTCAGCAGGCCGGCGGTCTCTCAGCACCTGAGGGTGCTGAAGGACGCGCGGCTGGTGGTCGACGAGGCGGTCGGCACGCGGCGCGTCTACCGGGTCGATCCGGACGGGCTGCGTGACCTGCGCGCCTACCTCGACCACTTCTGGGACCAGGCGCTGGCGGGCTTCAAGGCGGCCGTCGAGCAACAGATGAAGGAGAGCACATGAGCACGCAGGCGTCGGAAACCTCCGTCACCAACTCGGTCGTCGTCGAAGCGCCCATCGAGCGCGCCTTCTCGGTCTTCACCGACGGCTTCGGCACGTTCAAGCCGCGCGACCACAACCTGCTGGCGGTCGACATCGAGGAGACCGTCTTCGAGACCCACGTGGGCGGCAACATCTACGACCGCGGCGTGGACGGCAGCGAGTGCCGCTGGGCGCGCGTGCTCGCCTTCGAGCCGCCCAACCGGGTCGTGTTCAGCTGGGACATCAGCCCGCAGTGGCAGATCGAGACCGATCCCGACAAGACCAGCGAGGTCGAGGTGCGCTTCATCGCCGAGGCCCCCGACCGGACCCGCGTCGAGCTCGAGCACCGCAACCTCGACCGCCACGGCGACGGCTGGGAGGGCGTTCGCGACGGCGTGCACGGGGACCAGGGCTGGCCCCTCTACCTGGACCGCTTCGCCGAGCAGCTGCACACGGCCTGAGGGCCGACTACAGTCCGCCGGCGTGAGGGTGCTCGCGCTGCTGGCGGTGGTGCTCGCGCTGCCGGCATCCGCGGCTGCGGCGATCTCGCAGCCGCCGCAGCCCAAGTCGGGGCCGGGCGGCAGGGACTACTCGCACCGCGGCTGGCGCGTCGGCTCCGGCGGGACCGGTGCCGACGCCTGGTACGTCTTCGAGCCGGTTCGGCCGCGACCCCGCAAAGCACCGGTCACGGTCGTGATGCACGGTTACTACGAGTTCGCCGGCTACGACCAGATGTACGGGTTCATCCGGCACACCGTGCGCAAGGGCAGCATCGTGATCTACCCGCGCTGGCAGACCGCGGTCGCGACGCCCTGCCCGGGACCGTTCGACATCGAGCCGTGCATCGCCTCGGCGACGAAGGGCATCCGCGGCGCGCTGGCGTACCTGCGCGCGCGGCCGAGCCGGGTGCAGCCGCAGCCGAGCAGGACGAGCTACTTCGGCTTCTCCTTCGGCGGGATCGTCACGACCAACCTCGCCAACCGCCACCGCGCGCTCCACCTGCCCAAGCCGCGCGCGATCTTCCTCGACGACCCGCACGACGGCGGCCTGAACGGGTTCGGCGAGCCGGCGCTGGACGACTCGCTGGCCGGCATCTCGTCGACGGTCAAGCTCGAGTGTCACTCGGGCGCGGAGGGCGTGATCTCCGAGCCGAACAAGGCGGACGGCAGCTGCAACGCGATCTTCCCGAAGCTTGGACGCATCCCGAAGCGCAACAAGGATCTGGTCCTGGTCAGTCCCGACGCGCACGGTGAGCCCGCCCTGTCCGCGCGGCACGGGGTCTGCGCCGCGCGCAAGGGCCAGGCCGACGCGTACGACTGGAACTTCTGCTGGAAGGTCTGGGACGCGTTGCGCGACTGCGCCCTCGACCGAACGGACTGCCGCTACGCGCTCGGAGACACTCGCGCGCACCGCTCGAACGGGCGCTGGAGCGACGGCGTGCCGATCGCACCGCTGAAGATCCAGGACGCGGCGCCGATCCGGCCCTGAGCGGTCACGCCGCGATCGGAACCGCGATCGCGAAGTAGACCGCGATCGAGAGCAGGTCCTGGAGGACGGTGGCGAGCGGCCCCGAGCCGAAAGCCGGGTCGAGGCCCAGCCGCTGGAACAGCCAGGGCAGCAGCATCGCCACGAGCGTCGCGATCGAGCAGCTGGCCAACAGAGCCAGCGCGACGGCGATCGCCACGTCGCCGTCGCCCCAGACGAACAGGGCGAAGGGGAAGAAGACGGCCGCGATCAGCAGTCCGATCAGCGCGCCGCTCGCCGCCTCCCGGCGCAGGACGTCGCCGATGCCCACGCCCACCGCCAGGCCGCGGATCAGCACCGCCTCGGTCTGGGTGCCGACCGCGTCGGCCATGTAAACCACCGCCGGCACGAACACCGCCAGCAGGACCTGCTCCTGGAGCTGCTCCTCGAAGGCTCCGACGATCGCGGTGGACAGCATCGCCCCGATCAGGCCCAGCAGCAGCCACGGGAGCCGGTGCCAGAGTCGCTTGCCGATCGCTTCCTTGGCGGCGTGACGCGCGTCGCGGGTGCCGGCCAGGTAGCCGCCCAGACGCGCGACGTCCTGGTCGTGCTCCGCGAGCAGCACCGCCAGCATCCGGTGCGGAGGCACGAGCCCTCTGAACTCGCCGCCGCCGTTGACGACGGCCACACTCGATTCGCCCTTGTCGACCATCTGCCACACGACGCGCTCCGCGTCGTCGCCCGGCGCGACGGCGGGCGGATCCGCATCCATCAGCCGCTCGACAGGCTCGTCGGGCGCCGCCGCGATCAGCCTCTCGATCGGGAGGATCCCGATCAGCCGGCGACCGTCGAGAACCGCCACGTCGTCGGCGCAGTCGAAGGACTTGCCGGCGAGCTCGTGGCGCACCTGCGCCGCGCTCTGACCCGGCATCGCCACGGGGACGTGGACGGTCGCGTGAGCGCTCGCGATTTCGAGCCCGGGTGAATTCGCCGCCTCCCCGTCGGTCACCGCGCGATGATCGAGCGCGCCGCTTCGCCCGGCATCCGCAGAACCCCGTTCGAGGGTGCGGGAAAGCCCTGATGCAGCCGTCGCGCCGGTGCGGCTGAATGCGTTGGGCACATCTTGCGAAGGGAGACATCGTGCCGACACGAGTTGCGATCAATGGCTTCGGCAGGACCGGGCGCTGCATGCTGCGAGCCGCTTACGAGCGGGGCGCCGATTTCGAGGTGGTCGCGATCAACGACCTCACGGACGCCGGAACGCTGGCGCAGCTGCTGCGTCGCGACTCGGTCTTCGGCCACTTTCCCGGGGAGGTGGAGGCCGGCGACTCCGGGCTGCGCATCGACGGCCGTTCGATCGCCGTCTACGCCGAGCCGGATCCCGCGCAGCTGCCCTGGCAGGAGCTCGGGGTGGACGTCGCGATCGAGTCGACCGGACGCTTCCGCACCCGAGAGGGCGCGTCGAAGCACCTCGAGGCTGGTGCGAGCAAGACCATCGTGTCGGCGCCCGCCAAGGAGCCGGATGTGACCGTCGCGTTGGGCGTGAACTTCGAGGAGGTCTACGACCCCGACGCGCACCACATCATCTCGAACGCCTCCTGCACCACGAACTGCCTGGCGCCGGTGGCGAAGGTGCTGCACTCCGAGCTCGGCATCAAACACGGGCTGATGGCGACGATCCACGCCTACACGGCCGACCAGAACCTCCAGGACGGCCCGCACAAGGACCTGCGCCGAGCGCGCGCGGCGGCGGTGAACATGATCCCTACGTCCACGGGGGCGGCCAAGGCGCTCGGGCTCGTCATACCGGAGCTCGACGGCAAGCTGCACGGATACGCGATGCGCGTCCCGGTGCCGACGGGGTCGGTGGTGGACCTCACCGTCGAGGTGGAACGGCCGACCACGGTCGATGAGGTCAACGCCGCCTTCGCCACGGCGGCCGGCGGCGGCCCGCTCGAGGGCATCCTGTCCTACAGCGAGGACCCGCTCGTGTCGGCGGACATCGTCGGCTCGCCGTTCTCGTCGATTCTCGACGCCGGTTTCACGAGCGTCATCGACGGGACCTGCGTGAAGGTGCTCGCCTGGTACGACAACGAGTGGGGCTACGCCAACCGGCTGGGCGAGCTCGCCGAGCGAGTGCTCGCGCCGGTGGGCTCAGCGGCCTGACGAAGTCGCGATGAGCAGGACACCCGGCCAGATCGCCGCGGCCATGGCGAGACCGGGGGTGGAGGTGCGCGAGACGCACATCTCCTGGGTGTTCCTCGACGGCGATCGGGCGCTGAAGCTGCGCAAGGAGGTCGTGTTTCCCTTCCTCGACTACGGCAGTCGCGAGCGCAGGCGCCACTTCGCGGAGGAGGAGGTGCGACTCGGCCGGCGGCTGGCGCCGGACCTCTACCACGGGCTGCGCGACGTCGACGGCGAGCTCGTGGTGGAGATGCGCCGCTTCGACGAGGCGGACACGCTGGCGGCGCGCCTCCAGCGCGGCGCCGTCGGCGAGGCGGGCATCCGTGCGCTCGCCCGTCGCATCGCGAGGTTCCACGCGGACGCCGAGCCCGCGCCGCCGGACAGCTTCGGTCCCGTGCAGGTCGCGGCGACGGTCAGCGAGAACTTCACGACGATGATCGGGTTCGAGGACGAGATCGGCAACCCGCGCCTCGCGGCCGCCCACCGTTTCGCCGTGGCGTTCGTTCACGGCCGTCACCAGGACCTTGCCGCGCGGGCCGCTCACGTTCGGGACTGCCACGGCGACCTCCGCGCCGAGCACGTCCTACTCGAGGACGGGCACGTCGAGGTGTTCGATCCGGTCGAGTTCGACCCCGGCCTCCGCCGGATCGACGTGGCCGCCGATCTCGCCTTCCTCGTGATGGAGCTGGCAGAGGCCGGGCGGCCCGACCTGGCGACGGCGCTGGTGGACGAGTACCGCTCGGCGGGCGGGGACGACGGCGGAGACTCGCTGCTCGCCTTCTACGCGACCTACCGCGCCTGGGTGCGTGCCAAGGTGGCCTGTCTGCGGGGCGATCTCGACCATGCCCGCTCGCTCGCCTCGCTCGCCGAGCGGCTGTCCTGGCGTGCCCGCCGGCCGGTCGTGCTGGTGATCTGCGGCGCGGCAGCGACCGGCAAGACCTGGCTGGCGCACGAGCTGGCCGCCGCCGCCGGCCTGCCCCACCTGAGCTCCGACGTCGTGCGCAAGCAGCTCGCCGGCCTCGAGCCGCACCAGCCGGCACCGCGGGCCGAGTATTCGCAGCGGGCCAGCCTTCGGACGTACGCCGAGCTCGGCGCGCGGGCGGCGGCGGCGTCCGCGGACGGCGGCGCCGTGGTCGACGCCACCTTCCGGCTGAGCGACCACCGAGCCGCGTTCCGGAGGGGCTACGGCTCCGGCGGGCCGGCGCCGGTCTACATCGAATGCCGCGCGCCGGCCGCCGTGATCGCCGAGCGAGCCCGACGGCGCGAGCGGGAGCCCGGGCACACCTCCGACGCGACCGAGGCCATCGCCGTGAGCCAGCTCGCGGAGCTCGAGCCGCTCGACGAGGTGGAGCCCGACCGTCATCTCCAGGTCCGCACCGATCGCGAGCTGGTCGACGTGGTCGACGAGGTGGAGGCCGCGCTGGACGCTCGCCTGGCCCGCGCGGTCGCCCCATGACCGCGCTCGCGACCGTCGCGGGGGTGGCGCTGATCGCGTTCGCGTGCCGGGACATCTTCGACACGCTCTTCCATCCCGAGGGCACGGCGTACCTGGGCAGGGTCGCGACGCGTGCCGTCTGGCTGGTCATGCGCAGGCTGTTCGGACGCAACCCGCGTGCGCTGGCGCTGGCGGGCCCGCTCGGGATGATCGTCGTGATCACGACCTGGGCGGCGCTGCTGGTCGTGGGCTGGGCGCTCGTGTTCCTCCCGCACGTCGACGACAGCTTCCGGGTGGCCCCCGGGGTGGAGGGCGGGGACGCCGTGCACGCGCTGAACATCTCGCTGGTGACGCTCACCACGCTCGGGTTCGGTGACCTCACGCCACGGACCGAGTGGCTGCGGATCATCACGCCGCTCGAAGCGCTGCTCGGGTTCGGGCTGCTCAGCGCGAGCGTCTCGTGGCTGCTGCTCGTCTACCCGGTGCTGTCGCGGCGACGCTCGCTCGCCTACGAGGTCAGCCTGCTCCGCCGCGAGGAGGAGGACACCGGGGTGAGCCTGATCGACTTGGACCCGGAGAGCGCGGAGCGCGTGCTGGCGGAGCTCACGTCGCGCCTGATCGCGGTCGAGCGTGACTTGGTCAACTTCCCGGTGACGTACTACTTCGTGGAGGCCGACCCGCGCTTCTCGCTTGCCGCGACGGCTCCGTACCTGCTCGACCTCGCCGACCGCGGCTCCGCCGAGCCGGTCCCGAATCGGCTCCGGCTGAGGGCGAGGCTGCTGGCCGAGGCGCTAGGCGACCTCGCCGCCACCAGCCGTGGCTTCCACGGCGCCGACAGCCAGGCTCCGGCCGAGCTGCTCGAGGCGTTCGCCCGGGATCACCTGCGCTAGATCCGCTCGGGGTGCATCGCGATCGCCCCGGCCGGGCACTCCTCGGCGCACAGGCCGCACCCCTTGCAGTAGTCGAGGTCGATCTCGTAGCGGTAGGGGCCGGGCGGGTCGAGCTTGATGACCGCGTTGTCGGGGCAGACGCCATAGCAGTTGTCGCAGGCGAAGCAATTGCCGCACGAGAGGCAGCGGCGTGCCTCGAAGAGGGCGTTCGACTCGTCCAGGCCGCCGACGACCTCCTCGAACGTGGAGCGCCGCCGGGCAAGCTCGAGCTGGGGTCGAATCGTGCGGGGCGCGTCCGAGTAGTACCAGGTGTTGAGCGTCTCGAAGCTGGCCAGCTGTGCCTCGGCGGGCGGCTCGTAGCGGGCACCGCGCAGCCACGCGTCGATCGAGAACGCCGCTCGCTTGCCGTGCCCGATCCCGACCGTGACGGTGCGCTCCGCGGGGACCATGTCGCCGCCGGCGAAGATGCCGGGATGCCCGGTCATGAGGTCGGGGCCGACCTTGACGACGCCCTCCTCGACCTCGATGCCGTCGACGCCCTCGAGCAGCGACAGGTCGGCCTCCTGGCCGAGCGCCAGCACGAGCGAGTCGGCCTCGAGCTCCTCGAGCTCACCGGTGGGCTGGGGAAAGCCGCTCTCGTCGAGCTCCATCCGCTCCAGCATCAGCTTGCCCTCGTCGGCGCGCTTCACCGTGGACAGCCACTTCATCAAGACGCCCTCCTCGAGCGCCTCCTCGACCTCGAAGTCGTGGGCGGGCATGCGCTCGCGCGTGCGCCGGTAGACGACCACCGCATCGGTCGCGCCCAGCCGCTTGGCCGTGCGCGCCACGTCCATGGCGGTGTTGCCGCCGCCGTAGACCGCGACCCGGCGCCCGAGCAGCGGCTTGTCCGCGCCCTCCATGCTCCGCAGGACCGAGACGGCGTCCAGGATGCGCGCGGCCTCGCCCGCGGGAACGTACGCGCGCTTGCCGATGTGCGCCCCGACCGCGAGGAAGGCGGCGTCGAAGCCGCCGTCCGCCATCGCGTCGGCCACGTTGGTGATCTTGCTGTCGAGGTGGAGCGTCACGCCCATGGCGACGATGCGCTCGATCTCGGCGTCGAGCACCTCGCGCGGCAGCCGGTAGGTCGGGATCCCGAAGCGCATCATGCCCCCGGGCAGCGGGCCCGCGTCGTGGATCGTCACGGAGTGGCCGAGCCGGGTCAGCTGGTAGGCGGCCGACAGACCCGAGGGCCCGGCGCCGACGACGAGCACGCGCTTGCCGGTGGGCTTGGCCACAGGATCAACCGACCAGCCCTGCTTGATCGCTTCGTCGCCCAGGAAGCGCTCGATCGAGTTGATCCCGACGGCCTCGTCGAGCTGAGCTCGGTTGCAGCTCGTCTCACAGGGGTGGTAGCAGACGCGCCCCATCACGGCGGGCAGGGGGTTGTCCTCCATGATCTTCCGCCAGGCGCCCTCGTAGTCGCCCTCCTCGGCGTTGTAGAGCCACTGCTGCACGCTCTCGCCGGCCGGACAGGCGTGGCTGCAAGGCGGCAGGCCGTGCATGTACTCCGGCCGCTCGGTGCGCCAGCTGCCGGTCTTGTTGGCGAGGCTGGAGCCGACGTCGAGCGTGATCGCAAACGGCTTGCCCATCAGTCCGGCTCCTCCTCGAGCAGCCCAAACCGCTCGATGTTGCGATCGGCGATCGCCTGGATGCGGGTGACGAGGTCGGGCCGTCCGTGCTCGCCGAACAGGTGCGCGAACCGCTTCTGCGGCTCGAGGTAGGCCTCGACCGGCTCACGCCGGCGGATCTTCGACACCGCCGTCACCTCGCCGTGCTCGGCCTCGAACACGGGAAACAGCCCGGTCTCCTTGGCGAGGCGGGCGATCTTGATCGAGTCCTTCGAGTTGCAGCCCCAGCCGAGCGGGCAGGTGACGAGCACGTGCAGGTAGCGCGCGCCGCGCATCTCCATCGCGCGCTCGACCTTGTACTCCAGGTCGCGCAGGTCGGCCACGGTGGCGGTGGCGACGTAGGGGATCTCGTGCGCCATCGCGATCAGCGGCACGTTCTTGCCCTGCCCGAACGGGTTGCCGGGCTCATCGCCTACGGTCTGGGTGGTCATCGTGCGGGCCGCGGGCGGCGTGGCGCCGGAGCGCTGGACGCCGGTGTTCATGTAGGCCTCGTTGTCGTAGCACACGAACAGCACGTCGTCGTTGCGCTCGAACATGCCGGACAGGCAGGCGAAGCCGATGTCCACCGTGCCGCCGTCGCCGCCCTGGCCGATCACCCGCACGTCGTCGCGCCCCTTGACCTTGAGCGCGGCGGCGACGCCGGTCGCCACCGCCGGCGCGTTGCCGAACAGCGAGTGGATCCAGGGCAGCTGCCAGGCCGTCTCGGGGAAGGGCGTGGAGAAGACCTCCAGGCAGCCGGTGGCGTTCGCGGCGACCAGCTGCCCCTCGCTGGCGCGCATGGCCGCGTCGAGCACATAGCGCGCGCCGAGCGCCTCGCCGCAGCCCTGGCAGGCACGATGGCCCGACGTGAGCGAGTTCGAGCGTCCCAGCTCCGCCTGGACGCTGCGCTGGTCGGGGTCGAGCAGGCGGTTGCCCACTACGAAGCTGCCCGCCTGGTAGTACTTGATCTGCTGGACGGGCATCAGACCAACTCCTTCTCGATCAGGGCCCAGTCCACGTCGAGGAAGGTGAGGCCCTCGAGCTCGTCGTCGACGGCGCCGGAGAGCAGCTCGTGCAGCGACGCCTTCGTGACGGGGCGGCCGCCGAGACCTGCGACGACGTCGTAGACCGGCAGCGGCAGCCCGGACAGCGCCAAGCGCACGTTCTGCCCGACTATCCCGCCGACGCCCACGGCGAGCGCCTTCTCAACGACGACGACCCGCTTCGCGCCCTGGAGCGCCTCCCTCACCGCCTCGAGCGGATAGGGCCGGAAGCACTTGATTCCGAGGCTGCCGATCGAGACGCCCTGGTCGCGCATCTCGTCGATGACGTCGTCGATCGTGCCGAGCACCGAGCCGAGGGCCACGACGATCGTCTCGGCGTCGTCGGCGCGGTAGCCGCGCAGCAGCCCGCCGGACGGCCGTCCGAACGCCTCCTCGAAGTCGGCGGCGAGCTCGGGGATCGTCTCGAGCGCACGGCGCTGCTTGGCGTGCATGAGATAGCGGACCTCGCTGAACGCGTCGGGGCCGACCATCGCGCCGATCGTCATCGGGTCGCTTGGGTCGAGCACCATGCGCGGCTCGAACGGTGGTAGGAAGGCGTCGACCTGCTCCTGTGTGGGGAGATCGACCCGCTCGCACGCGTGGGTGAGGATGAAGCCGTCCATGCAGACCATCACCGGCAGCGACAGGCTCTCGGCCAGCCGGTAGGCCTGGATGTGCATGTCGACCGCCTCCTGGTTGTCCTCCGCGTAGAGCTGGATCCAGCCGGAGTCGCGCTGCGACATCGAGTCGCTGTGGTCGTTCCAGATGTTGATCGGCGGTCCGAGCGCGCGGTTGGCCAGGGTCATCACCACAGGCAGTCCCAGCCCGGCCGCGTTGTAGACGGCCTCGACCATGTAGAGCAGCCCCTGGCTGGCCGTCGCCGTGTAGGTGCGGGCACCGGCGGCCGAGGCGCCGATCGCCACCGACATCGCCGCGAACTCGGACTCGACGTTGATGAACTCGCACGGCGACAGCCGCCCGGACTTCACGATTCGCGACAGGCCCTCGACGATGTGGGTCTGGGGCGAGATCGGGTAGGCGCAGATCACCTCGGGCCGGCAGGCGGCCACGGCGTCCGCGACGGCGCGCGAGCCTTCAAGCTGCCGAAGCACCGCTCAGCTCCTCCCGCTCGTGAGCGACGAACTCGTGGGCAGCTCGGGCCGCGGCGACGTTTCGGTCAGCCACGCCCGCTGGGAAGCGGTCCCGGATCGCCCCTTCGACGGAATCGATGGACACGATGCCGGTCAGCGCCGCGAAGCCCCCCAGCAACACAGCGTTGGGCAGCGGCCTGCCGAGGTGCTCGCGGGCGAGCTCGGTCGCCGGGACGGTGAGCAGGCGCTCGTCGCGGAACCCCTCGACGAACTCGGCCAGACCCAGCTCGTCGAAGCTGCGCGACGTGTTGATGAGCATGTAGGCCTCGCTCCCAAGCCCGGCGAACAGGTCCGCCTGGTGCAGCAGCGTGGGGTCCTGGATGATCAGCGCGTCCGGCGCGACGATCGGCTCCCGCACTCGGATCGGCTTGTCGTCGATCCGGCAGAAGGACACCACCGGCGCGCCCATCCGCTCCGAGCCGAAGCTCGGGAACGCCTGCGCGTGGCGACCCTCGGCGAACGCGGCCACGGAGAGCAGCTCCGCAGCAGTCACAACACCCTGGCCGCCGCGCCCGTGGATGCGGACCTGGAACATGTCCCGAGAAACCCTACGCCGCGGGGCTCGCGCCCGCCATCGGGACGGCTTGCCGATTCGCCTCCGTAGCGACTACTGAGAAAGTGGGCCGCCCGTGCGCGTACGCTCGTGCCGTGGCCAGAGTCACGGTCTTCGCGCCGAACCCCCTGCTCAACATCACGATCGAGCGGCGTGGGGCGGAGGACGACGTCCACCTCCATGCCGCCGGGCAGGGCGTGTGGGTGGCTCGTATGGCGGCGGAGCTGGGCGCCGAGCCGATCCTCTGCGGCTTTGCCGGCGGCGAGCCAGCGGAGCTGCTGCGGCCGCTGCTCGACCGGCTCCCGGGAGAGCGGCGACTGGTCGCGACCGCGGCGTCCTCGGGTTGCTCCGTGGTCGACCGGCGCAGCGGCAGCCGCGACGTACTGGCCAGCGCCTGGAGCGGGCCACCCTCGCGCCACGAGCTCGACGACCTGTTCTCGATCAGCTGCGCCGCGGCGCTCAACAGCCAGGCGCTCGCGGTGTGCAACCCGTGGCCGGGCGACCTGCTGCCCCTGGACGTCTACGGGAGCCTGGTCGCCGACGCGCGCGCGAACGGAGTGCCTGTGCTGGTGGATCTCTCCAGCCCGCGGCTCGACGGCGCCCTTCAGGGGCGTCCCGACTTGGTGAAGATCAACGACTGGGAGCTGGCGGAATACGTGAGCGGCCCCGTCGACGGCGCCCGGCTGCGCCCGGCCGCGGAGCTCCTGCTCGAGCGGGGCGCGGGCGCGGTTGTGATCACGAGTGGCGGCGAGCCGGCGCTGGCGCTGAATGGCGACAGCGCCTGGACGCTCGTGCCGCCGCGGCTGGAGCGGGGCTTCCGCGAGGGTTGCGGCGACTCGATGCTGGGCGCCATGGCCGCGGTGCTGGCCGAGGATGCGGACTTCGAGCGCGCCCTGGTGCTGGGGGCCGCGGCCGGCGCGGCCTGCTTCCTGCGCCATGGCCTCGGCAGCGCACGGCGGCCCGTGATCGACGAGCTCGCCGGGCGCGTCGAGCTGCGCGCCCTCTAGACCGCCGTGCCGAACGGCGGGCGCACGTCCTCACCGGCCAGGATGGCCGCCGGGGCGGCGCCGGCGACCCAGTCGAGATGGTTCGCCAGCGAAGGCGCGGCACGCAGGGCCGCGAGCCCGCGCGACAGCACCACCGGCCGGCCCCCTCGGGAGCTGTGGGCGTCGCTGCCGAGCACGTGGACGAGCCCGTGATCGGCCAGGTCGACGATCACCGGCGCCGCGTGCTCGTGCTCCAGGAAGGCCGCTGTGACTTGAACCAGGGCCCCCTGCTCGACCAGCCGGGCGAGATGCCCGCGCAGGTCGGCGTGCGCGTGCCGCTCGGGGTGGGCGATCACGCTGCGAAAGCCGCGACTGTCGAGCTCGCCCACAGCGGCGTCGAGTGACTGCGACAAGGGGCCCGGCGCCGGCTCGAGCAGGATCCAGCGCCCAGAGCCGCCCAGGCTCGCGGCGAGCAGCTCGCGGTCGTCGAGTCCCGCGACCGCGGACTCCGCCACCTCCGCCCCGGTCGCGAGCCGGACATCGACGCCGCGACGGCCCAGCTCGGCGGCCAGCTCGCTCACGCGACCGGGCAGCTCGCCGATCGCCACATCGTGGTCGTGCCGGATGTGGGGTGTCGCGCAGATGACGCCGATGCCGTCGGCCGCCGCCTGACGCGCCATCTCGACGGCGTCGTCCAAGTCGAGCGCGCCGTCGTCGAGGGCCGGCAGGATGTGACAGTGAAGGTCGATCAAGCGAGGCGGGCGATCGGCACCCAGGCTAGCCGCGCCCCCAGGCGACGATGCCGGCCACGTCGAGGCTCGACAGGACGCCGATGGGGTGCTCGGTCTCTGGATCGACGACCAGAAGGTGGGTGACGCGATGCCGCTCCATGAGCTCGACGGCCGCCTGCAAGCGCTCGCTCGGGGCGACCGTCACCGGGTCGGTGGTGGCGCAAGAGCCGGCCAGCCGGTCGGCGGCGCCCGTGGCGGCGGCGAGCAGATCGCCGTCCGTCACAACTCCCCACGGCGTACCGCCGGCCAAGCCGGTGACCATGACCGCGTGGACGTGGTTGGTCACCATGATCCGCGCCACCGCCTCCATCGACGCCTCCGGCGGGCAGCTGATGACGCCGACGCGCATGGCATCCGCTACTCGGGCGTGCTCGAGTGACGGGGTGAGGTAGCTCCCCTCGACCGGGGCGAGTGGGCCTCCTGTGTTCTCGGTCATGGCGCGCACGCTACGCCCGGTGGCACCCGTTGGCGACCGCAGTGAGGCCGGATCGGGGCGCGGGAAAACACCGAGACGATGCCGGGGTTCGGCCGGATGCCGAACGCCCTGTCGCGACGGCAAGCTCCGCTCACGATGGCGGGACCCAAGGCGATCGCGGACGCTGCGCCCCTGCTCGAGGCCAAGGGGATATGCAAGCGTTTTGGCCCGGTTCAGGCGCTCCAAGACGTCGACTTCGCCCTCCACGCGGGGGAGGTCGTTGCGCTGGTGGGCGACAACGGCGCCGGCAAGTCCACGCTGATCAAGGCGATCGCGGGCACCCAGCTGTCGGACTCGGGCCGGTACTTCTTCGAGGGCCGCGAGGTCGGCATCAACAGCCCGAACGACGCCGTCGCGCTCGGCATCGCCACCGTCTACCAGGACCTCGCGCTGTGCGACAACCTCGACGTGGTCGCCAACCTGTTCCTCGGCCAGGAGGAACTGGTCGCGGGGCCGGGTCACCTGGCGCGCAAGCTCGACGAGACCGAGATGGAGCAGCGCGCGCACCAGCTGCTCGCGCACCTTGCGGTCACGATCCCCAACGTGCGTGCGCAGGTCGGCAGGCTGTCGGGTGGACAGCGCCAGCAGGTTGCGATCGCCCGCGCGATGCTTGGCGACCCGGCAGTGGTGATCCTCGACGAGCCGACGGCCGCACTGGGCATCCGCCAGACCGCGCAGGTACTCGGGCTGATCAAGCGTATGCGCGACGACGAGAAGGGCGTGGTCGTGATCAGCCACAACCTCGAGAACGTCTTCGCGGTGGCGGACCGCATCTGCGTCCTGCGCCTCGGGCGTGTCGCCGGGACCTTCGATGCCGTCGCCACGAACAAGGCCGAGATCGTGGCGGCCATCACCGGCGCCAGCGCCGGCGAGGACGTCGCCGCCATCGCCAGCGGCGCCTGACTGCGGGAAAGCCGAGTCCGGCACGCAGGTTCGCACGGATGCGCCGTGGCCCCGCCGAGAACAGACTCGGCTGCCCGATCCAACCACCGAAGGAGGTCGCGAATGGCCGCGACGAAGTCCGCCCGGAAGCCGGCGACTCGTGACGGTAAGACGCCGGCGGACTATCTCCAGGAGGCCCTCGACGAGCTGACCAAGGCCCGCGAGCGTGCCGGAGGGGACATCCGCGGCGGCATCGACTCGGCAATCGAACGCACCCGCGAGGCACTCAAGGACGCCGGCAGCGAGGCGCAGGACCAGATCGCCGACTGGCGCAGCACGCTCGACAGAGCCAGCGACGACGTGCGCCGCGAGCTCGGCGTGCTGGCCGTGCGCGCGCAGCGCTCGCCCGAGAACCTGCGGGCGATGTCCGCCGAGATCAGCAAGCGCAAGACCGAGATCACCCCGGCGAAGTAGGACTGGAGGGGGCCGGCCGGTTTGCCGGCCGGCCCCCTCCCGCCGGATCGTGCAAACTCGGCAAGTGATGCGCGTCGTCGTCGCCGGTGGTGGCATTGCGGCCCTCGAGGCGCTCGCCGGGCTGCGCGCGCTGGCCGGTGACCGAGTTGAGACCACCCTGCTGGCGCCGGACCGGACCTTCTCGTACCGGCCGCTGTCGATGGCGACGCCGTTTGCCTTCCTCGACGAGCGCAGCCGGCCGCTCGACGAGCTCGCCCGCGGGTTGGGGGCGAGCCTCGTCCGCGACCGGCTCGCCCAGGTCGACCACGCGCGCGGACGGCTGCTGACCGAGGACGGGAACTTCATCGGGTACGACGTGGTGGTCGTGGCCGTCGGGCCCCACCCGCCGCGCGGGCGGCGAGAGCTCACCTGGAGCCGCGGCCCGGACGCCACGCGGCGCTTCGCTCGCATCCTCGAGGAGATCGAGCAGGGTGCCGTGAGGACGCTCGCGCTGGTGGTCCCGCCGCGAGCTGCGTGGCCGGTGGACGCGTACGAGCTCGCGCTCGTGGCATCGCTTGCGGCGGCCCGTAGCGGCGCGGGCGCGAAGGTATCGCTGATCACGGCCGAGCGGGCACCGCTGGAGGCCTTCGGCGAGGCCGCATCCGAGGCGATCGCCGCCGAGCTCGGGCACGCGCAGGTCGAGCTGATCGCCGGCGTCGACGCGCGGCTCCCCGAACGCGGGCCGGCGGAGGACGGCGACGCATTCTCCTCGATGGTCGCGCGGGTGTCTCGAGGCGGTCGGGCCAGGGGCGGCGGGGGCCTGGACATCGACCTCGGGGTCCGCGGCTCGGTAACCGTCGACCGCGCGCAATTTCTGCCGGTCGTCCAAGGGCCGGCGATCCCCGGCACTCCTCACGACGCGCACGGGTTCATCCCGGTTGACGCGCACGGCCGCGCCGGCGGCGAGGAGCGGCTGTACGCCGCCGGCGATGCCACGCCGCTGGTCCTCAAGCACAGCGCGCTCGCCGCCGCCCAGGGCGCCGCGGTCGCCGAGGCGATCGCCGCTGCCGCCGGTGCGGACGTCGACCCGCGGCCCTGGTCGCCGGTCCTCTACGGCCTGCTCATGCTGCCGCCGCACTTCGCCGGCGAGCGCGGCTCGCCCTGGGTGCGCCCAGGCGAGCCGATCACCCACTGCCTGTGGTGGCCGCCCGGCCACGCCGCCGGCCGCTACCTCGCCCCCTTCCTGGCGTCGGACGACCAGCGCGTGAGGCCCGGCCTCGAGTGGCACCCGAACGGGGTGCCGGTCGCGATCTCGCTCGCCCCCGAAAGTGAGGCCGCGACGATGCCGGGGGAGCCCGACGAGGCGTCTGTGCGCCGGGACGCGATGCATCGGCAGCTGCTCGCGATAAGGCGCGCCGAGCGGGAGGGAGAGACCGTCGGGCGAGCGCTCGAGTCGCGCCGCGGCGACTTCGAGCGCCACGAGCGCGAGGTCGTCCAGCAGCTGCGCGCGGCCGGCTACCTCCAGGAGCACGCCGGCCCCGGTCGGCGTCGCTAGCGGCCGGTCACCAGGCGAGCACGCCGACGATGTCGAGCGTCGAGAGGACGCCCACCGGCCTGCCGCCCTTGGGCTGCACCACGACGAGGTGCGTCACACCCTGCCCGGTCATCAGCTGGACGGCGCGGCTCAGCGGCTCGTCGGGCTCGATCGTCACAAGCCGGGTGTGCCAGATGTCGCGTGCGGTCAGCCGATCGAGGTCCTTGCCCGCGGCGGCGGTCAAGTCGACGTCCGTGACGATGCCCCAGGGCTGGTCGTCTTCGAACGCGGTGATGACCACCGAGTGGATGCGATAGGTCGCCATCGCGCGGGAGATCTCGCGCAGCGAGGAGTCCACGCTGCATGAGATGACTCCCATCCTCATCGCGTCGAGCACGGTCGCCTTCCCGAATTCGGGCGATTCGAACCTGTGCCCCAGAGGGACGGAGATCGTTCCGGTCGGACTCATGGGAGGACCGTATGTCCGCCGCGGTCGGTCGTCATCGGGACAGCTCGCCGATTAGGGTCCGTAGGGATTACGGATTACCTCGACCGACGCTCCACCCCGCACGGCGAGCTGCTGCTGCGCCGCGTGGACGACGCGTTCGAGCTGATCTCCAACGGCGTCTTCCTGATGGACTCGCGCGACGGGCGATCGGAGCGGGAGCTGGTCCGCCGGGCGCTTCCCGACGGTGGTGCGGCGGAGGTGCTGATCGGCGGGCTCGGGTTCGGGTTCTCGGCGGCGGAGGCGCTGTCGCGTCCCGAGGTCCGGGCGGTGACGGTCGTCGAGCTGGAGGTGACGATCGTCGATTGGGCCGGCACGACACTGCGCCCCGTCACGGGGCTCGACCTCGACGACCCACGGCTCGAGATCGTGATCGACGACTTCGCGGCGTACCTCGCGCGGACCGACGGTCGAGTCGATGCGATCTGCCTGGACGTCGACAACGGGCCCGATTGGCTCGTCCACGAGGGCAACGCCCGGCTCTACAGCCGCGACGGCCTCGCACGGCTCCGCGCCCGTCTGCGCCCGGGCGGCAGGCTGACCGTCTGGTCCCACGCGCCATCCGCCGCGCTGAAGGCCGACCTCCAGGCCGGCTTCCGTGAGGTGCAAGCGATCGACGTCCCGCGCCTCGAACTGCCGCCAGACGTGATCTACGTGGCCAGCAGGTAGGTCAAGCTGCCGACATGAGCGCAACGGTTCTTTACATGTCGATGTCCCTCGACGGTTTCATCGCGGGGCCCAACGAAGGGCCGGGCAACGGGCTCGGCGACGGCGGGCACCGCCTGCACGAGTGGACGACGATGGCGGGCGGCGCCAACCGCCAGATCATCGACGAGTTCCTGTCCACCGGTGCGACCGTTGCCGGCCGGGGGACGTTCGAGCCGGCGGAGGGGTGGGGCGGTGACCACCACGACGGCGTCCCGATCTGGGTGTACAGCCGCCGCGAGCCCGGCATCGACATCAGCGGGTGGCCGCTGGTCACCTACGTCGACGACGTGGCGACGGCCTTCACCGAGGCCCGGCGGGCCGCGGGCGACAGGAACGTGCTGGTCCACGGCGCCGCGACCGCGCAGCTGGCGCTCGCCGCCGGGATCCTCGACGAGCTCGAGCTGCATGTCGTGCCGGTGCTGTTCGGGCAGGGGCGCCGGCTGTTCGAGGGCATGGCGGCCGAGCAGATCGAGCTCGAGCGGACCCGGGTGCTCGAGGGGGAGGGCGGGGTCACCCACATGCACTACCGGGTAAGTCGCTGAACGGAGCGTGAACGAGCCGGCCATCGACACAGAGGAACTCGAGGAGCTGCGGCGCCACGGGTTCGGGGTGGCCTATCGGATGCTCGGCAGCGTCTCGGAGGCCGAGGACGTGACCCAGGAGGCGCTGCTGCGTTTCACCCGCCAGGAAGACAGGATCGACGAGCCGGCAGCCTGGATCACGACGGTTGTGACGCGGCTATCGATCAACGTCCTGCGGTCGGCGCGGGCCAGTCGCGAGGCGTACGTCGGGCCCTGGCTGCCGGAGCCGCTGCTCGAGGACCCTGCGCCCGGGCCCGCCGCGCGCACCGAGCTCTCGGATTCGCTGTCGCAGGCCCTGCTCGTGCTGCTGGAGCGGCTGACCCCGGTCGAGCGGGCGGCCTACCTGCTGCGCGAGGCCTTCGGCTACGAGTACTCCAAGATCGCCGAGATCGTCGAGCGCACGGAGGACAACTCGCGCCAGCTGGTTTCGCGGGCGCGCAAGCACATCGAGGCCAGCCGACCGCGGTTCGACTCGGATGAGGAGGCGCTCGACGCCCTGCTCCAGCGGTTCCTCGCCGCGTCCGAGGAAGGGGACGTCGAGGCCCTCGAGGAGCTGCTCGCCAAGGATGCCGTCCTCTATGCCGACGGCGGCGGCAAGGCGATCGCGCCGCCGATGCCGCTCGTCGGCGCCGGGCTGGTCGCCAACTTCATGGTCGGCGTGGCGCGGATGCGCCATCACCTCGGTGAGTTCGAGGCAGAGTTCGTGACGGTCAACGGCCAGGGTGGCCGCCTGCTGCGGGTACCGGGCGTGCGCGTCTGGGAGGTCCTCACCGTGGAAGTGGCCGACGGGCGCATCCAGGCCGTCCGCATCGTCAGAAACCCAGACAAGCTCGGCCACCTCTAGCTGTCACACGACGGCGGGCTGCGCTGTCAGACCGGCATGACCGATTTTGCGACCTACGACGACCTGACCGAACCCGCCCTCGACCCGGAGCGCTGGACCCCGGCGCGGCTGCCGCTTCCTACGGGCGAGCACATCCCGCTCGACCCCAACGCGGAGCTGGCCGTCGGCGACGGCGAGCTGCGGGTGACGATTCCGCGCTTCTCGCTGTCCCACGACAGCTTGCAGGCCGCCGACAGCCCGAAGTACCTCGTCTTCTCGACCCGGCGGTGGGACGTGCCGCCGGACCGGCCGGCGACGTTTGCGGTCGACCTGGCGGTCGAGAACATCGGCGGGGACCCGGAGGACTACCGGCGCGGACTGGCCGCGTTCCACGTCTTCGACCTTGACGTTACGCAGCGCGTGTTCGCCGTCGTCGGCACGTCCACACGCGTGCTCGCGCTGCACGAGCAGCTCGGCCTGGGCGGCGGGACGGGCGAGCCGTTCTATCACGTGATCGAGTCGCCGTACGAGGACTTCGAAGACGACTTCACACGGCTCCGGGCGACCGAGGTGACGCTCGACCGAAGCAACTCGACCGCGACCTGGAGCGTCGACGGTCACAAGATCTACCAGGCCCACGGCACCGTGATCCCCGAGCGCGTGAGCATCGGATTCGGAATCTGGACGATGCTGCCGATCCGCAACGGCCGCAGTCAGTCGCTCGACGGCCAGGGGCTGGCCGCGCGGTGGCGCGGGTTCCGCGTGCGCGGCTAGGCGGCCGCGCGCCCGATTATCCGCGCCGTGTTCTCGGGGCCAAAGAACTCGGGTGGCGGCAGCGTGGCCGCCATGACGCTCACGAAGTCGTCCATTGCGGCTTGGTTGCCCTGCATCGCGGCGATCAGTTCTTGGAGTTCGGGCGGGGGCGGCTCGAGCTTCGCGAAGTCGCAGGTCAGCTCATAGAACGGCAAGGCCCGCTCGTCGCGCCGGCGCTGGTAGCCGGCGAGCGCCTCCTCGTACGGCCGGCGTCCCGCAAACCAGTGATCGAGGGCTGAAGCGAGCAGCTCGGCGTCGAGAAACGCGTCGTGCATCCCGAAGCCCGTGATCGGGTGCTTGTGGTGGCCGGAGTCCCCGACGAGCGCCCAGCCGGGTCCGTACGGCCGGCGGAAGAACCCGGGCAGGTTCCCAGAGCCGACGAAACGCGTCTCGCGGGTGGCGGCGTGGATTCGCTCTGCGAACTCCGGGACCAGGTCGAAGGAGCGCATGAAGGCGCCCTCGATGTCCTTGCGGTTGGCGTCGAACTCCGCCTGGGGCCAGCCCTGCACCACGCACGTCAGGCCGTCATGGGTCGGGGTGGTAGCCCAACCGCGGCCGTGCTCGGCGCGTTCGTAGGTCTTGAACTCGTGAACGGGGAGACCGCTCCAGTACGCGTAGTACAAGGGGGTGACGCGAGCAACCTCGTGGTAGCGCCGCGGCCGAACCGCCTTGGCCACCAGCGAGTGCATGCCGTCGGCCCCCACCACCACGCGCGCGCGCTCGGTCACCCGCGCGCCACCCGTGGCCCGGGTGCCGATTCCGCTGACCCGCCCGTCGGCGAACCGCACCTCGTCGACCGGGAACGCCTCGCGCAGCTCGGCGCCCGCCGCCACGGCGGCGTCCACGAGCAGCGCGTCGAGCACGGTGCGACGGGGCACGAACGCGCGCGCCTCGCCGTTGACCGGCCGGGGCGATCCGGACACGCTGAGCGGACCGAGGTCGAAGTCGTACACGTGCACGGGTGGGCAGCCGGTCGCCTCGAGCCGCTCGAGGACGCCCCAGCGCCGGAGCGCCGCCACACCGGGAGGGTGGAGGAGGTGGGTTGACATGGTGTCGCTGGGAAAGGTGGCCTTGTCGACCAGCAGCACCCGGTGACCGGCGCGGGCCAGCAACATCGCGGTCGGTGCTCCGCCGCAGCGCGCGCCGATCACGATCGCGTCGTATTGGGTGGACATGGCGCGACGGTAAGCGCCGTCCACCGGGCCCGCATCGCCCGGATGGACCAACTTGAGGCGGGTCAGCGTGGTCAATTCTGACCACGGCCCGCGGCTCAGACGAGATGGTGCTCGAACGCGAACGCGCTCGCGGCGGTGCGCGAGGACACGTGCAGCTTGGCGAAGATGTTCTGAAGGTGGCGCGCGGCTGTGTGCTCGCTGATCGTCAGCGCCGCGGCGATCTCGCGGTTGCTTCTGCCGACCGCCACCAGGCGCAGGACCTCCAGCTCGCGCGCCGTCAGGCCGCCGGTGTCGCCGGGCTCGGTGTGCGCGCTGAGGGCTGCCAGGTCCGGTGCCGCCCCGAGCTCGGCGAACGCCGCTCGCGCGGCCTCGACCTCGAGCGCGGCGGCGTCCCGATCGCCGACCTCACGGCACGCCAGGCTCACCAGGACCCGGGCGCGCGCCGCCTCGTACGGGGCTCCGAGCTGCCGCCACAGGTTCCAGGCGCGCCGCGCCGCGGTGAGTGCCGCGTCCGCGTCCCCCTCGGCCAGCCTGACCGCGCCCTCAGCCTGGGCGGCCGCAGCGTCGAGCCCATCGCTCCGGTGACGGCCGGCGATCTCATCGAGCTCGCGCTGGGCCACGCGAGCGGCGTCGAGGTCGCCCTCGGTCAGGGTGATCTCCAAGTACGCGGGCAGCAGCGCTCCACGCTTCAGCGGCTCCCCGGCCTCGCCGAGGGCGCGGCGGATCGAACCGGCCGCCGAGGCGACTTCGCCTTGGGCCAGCCGCAGCAGCGCCAGGCCGGGCTGCGGCTCGCGCCCGAGCCGGCTCGCCTCCCGATACGCCTCCTCGGCCGCCTCGAAATCCCCGGTGAGGCGGAGCAGTTCGCCCTGCTGGTACGCGGCCGCGCCCATCGCGCGCTGGCCCACCAGCCCGCCCGCCAGGCGCTCCCGGAGCAGCCGCAGCTCGCCGAGCGCGTCCTCCCAGGCGCCCCCGAGCGTCATCACCTCGGCGCGATGCACGCGGCAGATGCCGGTGTGAGCGACCATGTCGGGTTCCTGCTCGCACCAGCGCGAGAGGGCCGCGGTCCACTCGCGAGCGCGGCGCAACTCGTGCGCGTCCTGGCAGAAGCTGATCGTGTTGCAGTACACGAGGCCCGCGGCAACCGGCGACAGCTCCCCAGCCGTCACCGCCACCATCGTCTCGTCCACGAGCCGCCGGCCCTCGTCGGTGTGCCCGAGGTTCAGCAGCGCGCAGCCCTGGTCCATCCGCGAGAAGGCCGCCAGGTCGCGGTCGCCCCAGCGCTCGGCGATCTCCAGCGCCCCGGACGCGGTGGCGTACACCGTCTCGTAGTCGCCGGCGGCCATCTGGTGAAGGCACGCGGCGGTCATCAGATAGCCGCGCTCGGCGCACTCTCCGCCCTCGCGTTCGACCAGCCGCTGCGCGCGGGCGAACCAGCCGGTCGCGGGGGCCCGCTCACCCTGGAGGAACAGGTGGAGCCCGATCCAGAACGCGCTGCGCGCGGCCGGCAGCGGCTGATCGGCGTCCAATTGCGCGCGGTGCGCGCGCTCCAGCGCGGCGACGTACTCGTCGTCGCGGCCGAGCATGTAAGCCGAGCGGGCCAGCAGCTCGAGATCGTTTGCCCCCAGCGGGGTCGCGCGATCGGCTTCTGAGAGGCACGCGTACGCATCGACCCACGCGTACGTCGCATACGACTTGCGGCCCCGCTCGACCGCAGCGTTGACAGCCACGATGGATAGTTAAGTGCATGGAGCCGGCCGCCCAGCTCCGCGACTGTCGCGTTACCGCAGTGAGCTGAATGCGGCCCGCACCTCGGCGGAGAAGAGCTCCGGCTCCTCCCAGGCGGCGAAGTGGCCGCCTCTGTCGACCTCGTTGAAGTACGCGAGGCCGGGGTAGGGCACCTCGACCCAGCTGCGCGGGACGGCGAAGATCTCGCCGGGGAACGTCGTGAACGCGACCGGAACCGCGACCGGTGGCGGAGCCTGGCCGGCGGCCTCGGCGGCGGCCAGGAACCGCCCAAATTCCCAGTACCACCGGGCGGCCGACGCGCCGGTGCCCGTCAGCCAGTACAGCGTGATGTTGTCGAGGACGTTGTCCCGGGTGAGATTGCCCGTGGGCTCGCCATCGACGAACGCGCGGGAGATCTTGTAGTAGCTGTCCGTGTCGTGGTCGAGCATCCAGGCCGCCAGGCCGACGGGTGAGTCCAGCAGCGAGTAGCCGATCGTCTGCGGCCGGGTGGACTGCTCCAGGAAGTAGCCGAAGCCGTCCGTCGTGAACGCGGTGAGCGCGTCGTGCGCCGCGCGTTCCTGCTCGGACTCGGCCGGCAGGTGATCCTTGAGGCCGATTGC
>JBQGCL010000020.1:0-3042 GCA_052038485.1 Thermoleophilaceae bacterium
GCTCCTCCTCGCGCGACAGCTCCCGCTCTTCGCTCAATCCGACCTCGAGGAACAGCAGCAGCAGGATCGCGCCGAGGCCGAGGGTGACCGACGCGATCGCGATCACCTGGCCGGTCAGCCCGCCGACCAGGACGCCGCAGATCGTGCCGGCGACGACGAGCGCCGCGGCCGATCCGAATGCCAGGACCCGCGCACGGGGCGCCACGGGTTCAAGGTAGCGCTACTACGCCTGCCGCGCCGGTTCTCGCAGACGCCCGCGAACTCGGCGCCGCTTGGCAATCAGCTCCCGCTCCAGGTCGTCCAGCTCCTCGCGCCTGCGGCGAACCAGGTCCAGCTGCAACTCCACGTAGCGCGCGGCCTCCGTCAGGATCTCCCGGCGCCGGACCGGGTCCTCGACGCCGGCGTCCCATTCCCTCTTGCGCGCCGCCCGGGCCGTCTCCTCGGCCGACAGCTCCTTCAGCTCGTCCAGCGACAGCCCCAGCACCCGCCGCAGCCGCAGCACCTCGCGCAGCCGGTCCACGTCGGCTTCGTCGTAGACCCGGTGCGCTCCCGGCGGCCGCTCGGCCGATGGCGCCAGCAGCCCCAGCTCCTCGTAGTAGCGAATCGTCCGCGGCGTCGTGCCCGTCAGCTCGGCGACCTCGCCGATTCGCAGGCTCATGTCGTCACCTCGGCCATCGCTCTGACCGAAGTGTCCCGTGGCCGCAGGAGGGAAACGCCCGCCCCGGCCAGCGACGTCAGCGCCAGCACCAGCAGCGCCGTGTGCATGTTGTGGATGAACGGCTCGAGCTGCGCCTCGGTCAGCCCGCTCGCCAGCCCCGAGAAGATCTTGAAGAGCACGTCCTTCGGCACCGCCGCCGTCACGATCGCCATCACGAACGCGATCGACACGACGGCCCCGGTGTTCTGGAGCATCGTCCGGGCTCCGGCCGCGATCCCGCGCCGCTGCGGCGCCACCGCTCCCATCATCGCCGCCGTGTTCGGCGAGTTGAACAGCCCCGATCCGATCCCGACCGTGAAGAGGAGCGCGCCCGTCAGCCAGTAGGCGCTCGCCGCGTCGAGCGTGGTCATCAGGGCCAGCCCCGCGGCCGTGACCGCCATTCCCCACGCCGCCAGCGCTCTCGACCCGCGCCGGTCGGCCGCGATCCCGGCCAGCGGCGACGAAACCAGCATCCCGAGCGCCATCGGCGCCAGCTTGATGCCGGCCGTGATCGGGTCGTCGCCCTGCGCCCCCTGGAAGTAGAAGACGAACACGAACATCAGCGCGAAGCGCGACAGCCCGTTGATGAAGGCGGCCGCCGTTGCGGCCGCGAACAGCCGGTCGTGGAAGATCGTCAGGTCGAGCATCGGCGCGCGGCTGCGGTGCTCGATCGCCACGAACGCCGGCAGCAGCACAGCGGCCGCCGCCAGGCCGGCGATCACGATCGGGTCGTCCCAGCCCGACAGCCCGCCGCGCGAGATCCCCAGGACCAGCCCGGTCAGCCCGGCGATGAACGTCGTGGTGCCGAGCAGGTCAAGCCCGCGCACGGTGTCGCGCTTGGCCAGCTCTCGCAGTACCAGCCCGCCCCAGAGAGCCCCAGCCAGCGCGAACGGCACGTTGAACCAAAACACCCAGTGCCACGACAGCTCCACCAGCGCTCCGCCCAGCACGGGGCCGAGCACCAGCCCCACCGCCGCCACCATCGTGTTCGTGCCCATCGCCACGCCGAGCTGCTCGCGCGGGAACGCGTCGGTGACGAGCGCGCCCGAGTTCGCGAACAGGAACGCCCCGCCGACCCCCTGCACGATCCGCCACAGGATCAGCTCAGTACCCGAGCCGGAGAAGCCCGCTCCCAGCGACGCCAGCGCGAACACCACGAACCCGCCCACGTACGCGCGCTTGCGCCCGAACAGGTCGGACAGTCGCCCCGCCGTCAGCACCAGGACGGTCGAGGCGATCATGTAGGCCAGGATCACCCAGACGAGCTGAAGGAGCGACGTCCCGAGGCTGCGCTCGAGGTCGGGCAGGGCGATGATCAGCGTGCCCGAGTTGACCGTCGCGAGCAGCATGCCGAGGCTCGTACACGACAGCGCCCACCACTTGTAATGGTGGTGGTCGGCATCCACGCCGGGGCGCCGTCTACGCGGCGTATCCAAATTGACGTTCACGTAAGAAAGAGATTACCGGGATGCAGGGATTGACGATCGAACGCGTGACGGAGGGCGACCCCGTCCCGCTCGTCGAGCTGATCAATGCCGCCTACGCGATCGCCGAGGGCAGGCTCTGGACCGACGGCACCTGGCGCACCAATCGAGAGCAGGTCGCGGGCATCTTCGCCGAGGACGGGTTCCTTCGTGCCGAGCTGAACGGCCGGTTGGTCGGCTGCGCGCGCGTGCGCCTACTAGACGAGGCCACGGCAGAGCTCGGGCTCGTCGCCGTGGCGCCCGACCAGTGGGGCCACGGCGTGGGGAGTGCCCTGATCTCCGCCGCCGAGGATCGCGCCCGCGCCCTCGGCGCCACGGGCATCCAGGTCAGGGTGCTCGCCGCGACCGACCCAGCCCGGCCGAACAAGCTGCCCGCTTGGTACGAGCGCCTGGGCTTCCGCTACGAGCGGTCGGAGCCGTTCGAGGCCGACGGGCTCGTCACGGGGTGCGAGTTCAGGTACTTCAAGAAGGCGCTTGGTTGAGCGCCCAGCCGCGCAGCGCAGTCTCGACGCGCTCGCGGAGCGCTTCCACAGACGAGTCGTTGACCACGTGCAGGTCCGCCAGCGCGATCGGCGCCGCCTTGTCCAGGTTCGCCACCTCGAGCTCGTCGCGCGTGTCGACCTCCTCGGCGGTCAGCGGCCGCACCGCCCGGCTCGCCAGCCGCTGCTTGCGTAGCCAGCGCGGCGCGTGGACAGCGAGCGTGAGGACGGGAACACCCAGCTCGCCTCGGAGAACGGACAGCTCCCCGCCGCTGTAGAGCCCGTCGACCGCCACCCGCCCACCGGGATCGAGGATCGACCGGATCGCGGGCAGCGAACGCCGCGCGATCGCGTCCATCCCCTCGCTCGCGCGCAGGTCCTC
>JBQGCL010000021.1:0-4660 GCA_052038485.1 Thermoleophilaceae bacterium
AGCGTGTCGGCCGCCTCGATGGCCCCTTGGGTCTGGAGGCAGCAGGGCCAGGCCTTTATCCAGTTGTGGCCGATGGCCGGCTCGCCATCGCCCGCCTCGCCGCCGCCCGCGGGCTCCGCGTAGCGCCCGCCGGTTGCCTGCTCGAACCCGGCCACCGCGCGCTCGAGCGGCACGCGCGCGCCCGCCTTCGCCAGCCTCGCGGCGGCCACCCCCGACGCGGCCGCCAGCCCCACCTGGAGCGACTTGCCGTCCGACCCGAACGCGGCCCGCGTCCCGGCGGCGCGCAACAGCGCGATCGCGACCGCGTCGGGCCGCGGGGCGTCCAGCAGCGCCGCCGCCGCGACCGCGGCCCCCACCCCGCCGCAGACCGCGGTCGGGTGCCAGCCGTTGTCGTACAGCGCCGGATGGCTCGCGCGGGTCAGCGCGCCCATCGCCTCGAACCCGTCCGCGAACGCCGCCAGCGCGTCGGCGGCGCTCCGTCCGAGCCCGGCCGCCACCACCAGCGCCGCAGGGGCCGTCGGCGCGCTCAGGTGCGCGATGCCCGGCAGATAGGTGTCGTCGAAGTCGAGCACGTGCCCGGCGGTGCCCGCGAGCACCACCGGATCGCCGAGCTCGCGCGCGGCGCGAGCGGCGGGCTCGTCGCGGCCGCCGGCGGCGCACGCGAGCCAGTCGAGCAGGGCGGTCGAGTAGCGCGGATCACCCATGGTCAAGTCGCTCCCGGAACTGTTTCGCCCCCATGACCTCGACGCCGTGCTCGCGCACGCGCTCGACCAGCTCGCGATCGGAGCTGACCACGGTCAGCCCGCCAGGGTCGTCGGCGGCGGCGACCAGCGCCGCGATGTCGTCGTCGGCCGCGTTGCGCCCGGGCCGCGAGGCGAACCGGACGTCGATCTCCCCCGCGTCCTGGACGTCGAAGGGCCGGCCGTCGAAGACCACGGTCACCGGGTCGTCGAGCACCGCGAGCTCGTGGACGAGCTGCTGCATCGCGCCGGGACGATCGTGCCACCAGCCGGTCGGCCGCGACCCGATCACGTTCATGCCGTCGACGATCCAGCGGGTCACGACAGGCCGGTGAGCCGCTCGCTTTCCTCCCAGAGTCGCCGGCGGGCCTCGGGGTCGTTGGCCTGGGCGTCGGGGCGCCAGTCGCGCTTGCCGTTGAAGAAGGCCCCGGTCACGCCGTCGAGCGCTGGGTCCGCGATCAGGCGCATGGTCGCCTCCACGCCCTCCTCGACCGAGCTCTGCGGCGTGCCACCCGGGCCGAGCACCATGTTCGTGTCCATCAGCGTGGCCGGATGCAGGGCGGTGACGGTGACGTCGCGGTCGCCCAACCGCTCGGACAGCTCGTAGGTGAACAGGACCTGGGCGAGCTTGCTCTTCGCGTACGCGTAGTAGCCGTTGAAGTCCCGCTCGTACTGGAGGTCGTCGAAGTCGAGCGGGTACTGGCCGATCGATGAGATGTTCACGATGCGCGCCGGCTCGCGCAGCTTGGGCAAGAGCAGGGCGGTCAGGAGGAAGTGCGAGAGGTAGTTGACGGCGAGCGTGAGCTCGTAGCCGTCGGCGCTCTCCTCGCGCTCGGGGATGACGATGCCGGCGTTGTTGACGAGCGTGTCGAGCGCGTCGATCTGGTCGGCCAACGAGCGGACGTCGTCGAGCTTGGCCAGGTCGGCGACCAGGCCGCGCGCGGCGCCGACCTCGGCCGTCACCCGCTCGACCTTGGCGGGGTCGCGTCCGTGCACGATCACGGTCGCGCCGAGCTTCACCAGCTCCTCGGCCAGGCGCTGGCCCAGCCCGCTCGTCGAGCCGGTCACGAGGATCGTCTGCTCGGCGATCGGCCTCACCCGCGCTGCCTCCGCACGTAGACGACGATCGCGCCGATCAGCAGCAGCCCGGCTCCGGCTTGAATCCCGATCCGGACGGCGTCGCTCTCGTCCTCGGTGGCGTTGCCGATCAAGCCGAACATCACACTCGCGCCGAAGAAGACGACAAGAACCCAGAGGACGGTGTTGCGGTCCACTGGGCCGGACGATACCCGCGGGTACTCTCGGGCGGTGAGCGAGCGACCGCAGGTGGCGGGGGTGCTGGGCGCGCTGGTGATCGCGTTCTCGGCGATCCTCGTGCGGGTCAGCGAGACGTCGCCCGCGACGGCGGCCTTCTTCCGCTGCGCCTACGCGGTGCCGCTGCTGGCCCTGCTGGCGTGGCTCGAGCAGCGGCGCCACGGGCCGCGCCCGCGACGCGACCGGCTGCTCGCCCTCGCCGCCGGGCCGATCTTCGCGGCGGACATGATCGTCTGGAACTACTCGATCGAGGCGGTCGGCGCGGGGCTGGCGACGGTGCTCGGCAACGTGCAGGTCGTGCTCGTGGCGGTGATCGCGTGGGCGGTGCTGGGCGAGCGACCGCCGTCGCGAACGCTGGTGTCGATCCCGATCGCGCTGATCGGCGTGGTGCTGATCAGTGGGGTGGTCGGGTCGGGCGCGTACGGCGACGACCCGGCGCTGGGCGTGGTCTACGGCCTGCTGACGGCGCTCTTCTACTCGCTGTTCCTGCTGGTCCTGCGGCAGGCGGGGAGCAGCGAGCGCCCGCCGGCGGGGTCGCTGTTCGACGCGACGGTGTCGGCGTCGGTGTTCGCGGCGATCGGCGGTCTCGTGATCGGCGACTTCGACTGGGTGCCGGGGCTCGAGGCGCAGGCGTGGCTGGTGCTGCTGGCGCTGTCCTCGCAGGTGTTGGGCTGGATGCTGATCGCGACGTCGCTGCCGCGGCTGCCGGCGGTGCTGACGTCGATCGTGCTGATGGTCCAGCCGGTCGGCACGATGCTGCTGGGAGCGGTGCTGCTGGACGAATCGCCGTCGGCGGTGCAGCTGAGCGGGGTGGCGATCGTGCTGGGGGCGGTGGCGTTCGCGACGGTCGGGTCGCGCCGGCCGTTGCCACAATCCGCGTGATGGAGCACTACCAGCGGGCCGGGTGGTTCACGAAGAACGTCTTCAATCGCGTGGTCGCCGTGTTGACGCGGGCGGGCGTGAGCGTGTGGGGATCGCGCGTGCTGGAGGTGCCGGGGCGCAAGAGCGGCGAGCCGAGACGGACGCCGGTCAACCTGCTGACGTTCGAGGGGCAGCGCTACCTGGTGGCGCCACGCGGGCACACGCAGTGGGTGCGCAACCTGCGGGTGTCGGGGTCGGGGCGGCTGCTGCTGGGGCGGCGGGCTCCGGAGGAGTTCTCGGCGGTCGAGCTGCCCGACTCGGAGAAGGTGCCGCTGCTGCGCGCCTACCTGAAGCGGTGGAAGTGGGAGGTCGGGCAGTTCTTCGGGGGGGTCGGGCCAGACGCGCCGGATTCGGACTTGCAGCGGATTGCGCCAGACCACCCGGTGTTCCGGATCAGCTGACCTCGCGCAACCGGCCGGTCTCGACCTCGTAGACGAAGCCCTTGACCTTGTCGGTCTTGGGGATGAACGGGCTGTTGCGGATCTTGTCGATCGAGGCCTTCACGTTCCCGTCGAGGTCGTCGAAGGTGTGGACCGGCCAGTCGGGCTTGTGGCCCGTCTCGGCTTCGAGCTTCTCCGCGAACTCGTCGTCGGTGAAGGTGAGCATGCCGCAGTCGGTGTGGTGGATGAGGATGATCTCCTCGGTGCCGAGGAGGTTCTGGGAGATGGCGAGGCTTCTGAGGGCGTCGTCGGACACGACGCCGCCGGCGTTGCGGATGACGTGAGCGTCGCCCTCGACGAGGCCGAGCACCTTGGCGGGGTCGAGCCGGGCGTCCATGCAGGCGAGGACGGCGAGCTTGCGGGCGGGCTGGCGTGGGAGCTGGCGTTGCTCGGGGGCGGACACGTAGGCGGCATTGTTGTCGAGGAGGTTGTCGGTGAGCGCCGTCATGCGGCGGCCTCCAGTGCAACGGCGCGTTCGGCGTGGGGGCCCTGTTTGGCGGCGGCCCGCTCGGCCTGGAGGGGGGCCGAGCCCGGCGAGGGCGGCGAAGCCGGCAGGGAGGGTCGCGAGCCGCGCCCGGATCCTGTGGCGGAAGGAGAGCCAAGCAGCGTGCTGCTGGGCGACGTATGGCGACCCTGGCCCCTTCGGCACCGCTCGCGATGTAACGGTTAGGAGAGCCCCGACGGATCTGCTTCCACCAGCTGCCAGGGAGCGTCGGACTCACCCGCGAGCGTAAGCGTCAGCGTCTCGCTGAACCTGCTGACCCTGTCTTTCGACCCACTCACCACCGCCGCCGTATCCCGGTCTTCCACGTAGCGCCGCCCACCGAGCTCCACCTCGATCGTCATCGTCGCGGGCTCGGCGGACACGTCCACCGTGGCGATTCGGATTTGGCGGACGCGCGGGCCGCGCACCACCACGCGGGTCTTCCCCGAGGCGTCTCCGCCGTAGAGCAGCTGCTCCACCGCGTCCGGTGTCGCCACCTCGAGCAAGGCCGCGTCGTCGCCGTCTACCGCCTCCGCCCATGCGGCTACGGCGCGTCGAGCGGCCGCTTCCAGCACGTCCGGCGCGAAGCGGGCGTCGGCCAGCGACAGGTCCAACGCGTGCTCGCGGGCCGTGCCGTCGAACGACACCACCGCCAGGTCCGCCGTCGTGAACCCGGGCGGCAGCCCATCCTCCACCGCCAGCTCCGTCAGCGCCTCGTCCGCCAGCCGTGAGTCCGACCACGGCGACGCCACGATCTCCGA
>JBQGCL010000022.1:0-13869 GCA_052038485.1 Thermoleophilaceae bacterium
CTCGTAGCGCATGCCACGGGCGGGGTAGAAGCGCACCGCCCGCGGCGCCAGGAACGCCTTCAGGTCGGCGGCGAGGTCGCGCGCGGCCCGGTCGTCGCCGGCGACCACCAGGGCCGGCCGTTCGGGCTCGGCGTCGAGCAGCGACGCGAGCAGGTACGGGCGCAGGCTGGCCGACACGAACGCGCGCTGCGGCTCGCTGCGCGCCGCCTCGGCGAGCGCGCTCACCTTGGCGTCCTCGTGAGCGTATTTCAGGAGCGGTCTGAGCATGCGCAGCGGCCGCCCGGGGCTGCCGCGCGGCCTATTCGCTGAGGTTACTGACCAGCCGGTCGAGCTCGTCCGCGGCGCGCTCCACCAGCTCGCGCACCTCGGCCTGGGGCTCGCTGAAGCGACCCAGCACGTGCGCGGAGACGATCTCGGGGTCGGTCGAGTCGGGCCTACCCACGCCCACCCTCACCCTGCGGAAGTCCGGGCTTCCCAATCCAGCGCGCACCGCCTTCAGACCGTTGTGGCCGGCCAGCCCGCCGCCTAGACGCGACTCCACGCGACCGAACGGCAGATCGATCTCGTCGTGTACCACCACGACGTGATCGAGGTCCACGCCCAGCTCGCCGCGGGCCGGGCTGACCGACTTGCCCGAGTCGTTCATGTAGGTCTGTGGCAGCAGCACGCCCACACGCGGGCCGCCCGGGCCGGTGCGCCCGTCCGTGTAGCGGCCGGCCCATCGCTTCTTCGCCTTGGGCAGGTCCCAGCGCTCGGCAGCCAACGCAGCCACCTCGAAGCCGACGTTGTGGCGCGTGCCCGCATAGCGGTCGCCGGGGTTCCCGAGCCCGACGACCAGCCAATCCACCCGGCCGGAGCCGCGGCGGAAGAGGCTCACTCGGAGCCCTCGGCCTCCTCGGCCGGGGCGGCCTCGCCCTCGGCGGCGGGCTCCTCGCCCTCCTCGGCGGGCGCCTCGATCGGCTCGCCGTCCTCGCCGACCAGCTCGGTCTCCTCCGCGATCTCCTCGGGCTCCTCGACCTCGGTCGGCACGACCACCGTGGCGATGATCGTCTCCTCCAGGTCGTCGAGGAACTCGACGCCCTCCGGCGCGGTGACCTCGGAGAGGTGCATCGTGGCGGCGATCTCCATGCCGCTCACATCGACGACGATCGCCTCGGGGATGGCGGTCGGCAGCGCCTCGATGTTGAGCTGGTGGCTGACCTGCTCGAGCACGCCGCCCTCCTTGACCCCGGGCGCCTCCTCGACGCCCTCGATGTGCACGCCGACCTGCGTCTGGATCTTCTCGTCGAGGCGGACCTCGAGCAGGTCGATGTGGATCAGCTCGTCGCGCACGGGGTCGAGCTGGCGGTCCTTGACGATCACCGGCAGCGTCTTGCCGTCGACCTTCAGGTCGATCAGCGCGGAGCCGTCGACCAGCACGTGGCGCAGGGTGCGGGCGTTGACCTTGAAGGAGGTGGCGTCCTCCTGGCCGCGGCCGCCGTAGACCACGCCCGGCACGAAGCCGTCGTGGCGCAGGCGCCTGGTGGCGCGGGTGCCGCGCTCCGTGCGGGGGTCTACCTCGAGTGTGGGTCGGTCTGCCATGCGGCCCGCCAGTGTAGCGGCGGGCCTATCCTCGAAGCTGGGTGGCGCAGGGCGACGACAACTCGATTCCCAAGGGCCGCATCCGCCGGACCGCGCAGGTCGGCTCGGTGGTGGGCACGCAGGGCGCCCGCTACGCGGGCACGCGCGCGGCCAACCTGGCGCGCTCGCCCGAGGAGGCCGCCGACGCGCTCGAGCGGCGCCACCTGGAGGCCGCCGAGCGGATGGTCGCGACGCTCGGCCGGATGAAGGGCGCGGCCATGAAGATCGGCCAGCTCGCCTCGTTCATCGACACGGAGTTCCTCCCGCCGGAGTACCGCGCGCTCTACCAGGAGCACCTCGCCCAGCTGCGCACGCAGGCGCCGACGATGTCGTGGAAGCAGGTGCGCAAGGTGCTCGACGAGGAATGGGAGGAGCCGTGCGAGGAGCTGTTCGAGCACCTCGAGCACGACGCCGCGGCGGCCGCGTCGATCGGCCAGGTGCACCGCGCCGTGCTCTCGGATGGCCGCCAGGTGGCGGTCAAGATCCAGTACCCCGGAGTGGCCGAGGCGATCGCCGCCGACATGCAGAACGCCGGCCTGATCCTGCGGATGGCGAAGGCGCTCGCCCCCGGGCTCGACGCGAAGGCCGCCGCCGAGGAGCTGAAGGAGCGCGTCATGGAGGAGCTCGACTACGAGCTCGAGGCGCAGAACCAGCGCTCGTTCGCGCGCGGCTACCGGGGCCACCCGTTCATCCACGTGCCCGACGTGGTCACACGGCTGTCGACGCGGCGAGTGCTGGTCAGCGAGTGGGTCGACGGCGTGGGCTTCGAGGAGGTCCGGCAGCTCCCTCAGGCCGCGCGCGACCGCTTCGGCGAGATCGTCTTCCGCTTCTGCTTCGGCTCGATCTTCCACCTGCAGCACTTCAATGCCGACGCCCACCCCGGCAACTACCTGCTCATGCCCGACGGCAAGGTCGCCTTCCTCGACTTCGGGATGACGAAGCACCTCGACAAGGACCAGATCGAGCTCGAGATCACCGCACTCGAGGCGATCTTCGACAACGACCCAGAGCGGCTGCGCGTGGCGCTGCACGACCTCGGCTTCCTCAACAACCCGCAGAAGGTCGACGCCGAGCAGCTGATGGAGCACGTCAAGGTCGTCGGCGGCTGGTACATGGAGGACCGCGAGGTGACGGTCGACTCGCGCCGTGTGATGGACGCGATCGCCGCCGTTGCCGACCCGCGCTCCGAGTTCTACCGGCTCATGCGCCGCGAGAACCTGCCGGCCAACGAGCTGATGGGGCGCCGCATGGAGTCAGGCGTGCTCGCCGTGCTCGGCCAGCTCGAGGCGACCCGCAACTGGTACCGGATCGGCCGCGAGTGGTGGTTCGCCGACCCGCCCGCCACGGAGCTGGGCGAGCAGGAGTGGGCCTACTTCGAGTCGCGCGGCGAGAAGCGCGTGCGCAGGTTCGCGGCGCGGGCCACTTAGGCAAGCCAATCTTCGCGGGGTCCGGGGGCGTGAGCCCCCGGCTGGTCACCGGCGGGTCGCCCGGCGCGTCACCTGAGTCGTCAGGCTCACCTCGGTGCCCGGGGCCGACAGCTTCGTCGCCCTCACCCGGAAGACCAGCTTGCCCGGCACCAGGCCGCTCACGCGGACGGTGGTGAAGGTGGCGCCGCGGCGGCGGGTGACCTTGAGCTTGCGCACCTTGGCCCCCTTCGCGACCAGCTTGCCGCGCCGGATCACACGGAAGCTGCCGATCGTGAAGGCGTCGGCCGAGTTCGCCCAGGTGAGCGCGAACTGCGCCGTGTTGATGCGACTCGGGATCTTGACGGTGTGCGCTTCCTTCTGGCCCACCTTCGTGAAGCCGTCGGTGAAGCGCTTCGGCGGCGTCTGGCACGCGATCGCGCTGTTGACGTCGAACATCGCGGCCTGCAGCGCGCTCGCGTCGTCGGCGCGCCGGTACAGGCCGCCGGTGTCGGTCGCGATCTGCTTGAGCAGGTTGTCGAACGGCGTGCCCTCGCCGCCGGTGCCGAGCCCGATCACGTAGGTCGGCGGGCCGTTCTGGTGGCCGTTGGCGTACGGGTCGCTGGCGGTGTGCACGCCGTCGGTGAGGAAGATGCGCGCGTTCGCGTTGGCGTTGTGGGTGCCGGCCAGGGCGAACGCCTTGTTGTAGTCGGTGATGCCGCCGTCGTCGATCAGCGCCGCGTTGAGGGAGGCCTTGTAGGCCGCTGCGTTCTGGCCGATCAGGCCGGGGCCGAACAGCGGGGTCGCCTCGGTGCCGAACTCGACGGCGCCGAGCGTGCGCTTCTCGTTGCCCTGCGTGTCGATGAGCAGCTCCATCGCGCGGATGCGCAGGTGGTCCGGGTCGCTGAAGCTCATCGACCCCGAGTCGTCGACGATCGCCTCCAGGTTCGACTTGGGGATGCAGGCGGCGTTGGCGGCGGGTGCGCCCACCCCGGCTGACAGGGCGGCGACTGCGGCGACGATCCATGTCTTCCTCATGGGGCGGTCGTCGGCGACCGCCGATCGCGCAGCAAGCGCCGCCCAGCTATCTAAACGGATGTTCGGCTACTTGACCGAGTCGCGCGGGCGGCGGGCTGTCAGCCCGTCCAGCACGACCTCGATCGGCGATCGCTTTCGGTCGGTTGCGAGCTGCCGGCGTGCCTGGCGCACCTCGATGGCCAGGTCGGCCACCTGCTGTCCGGTCTTGAGCATCTGCTTCGTGCCCGAGCCGCGGCCCTTGATCTTCACCAACGGCCTGCGCGTGCCCGGCACGGGAACGCCCAGCACCTTGCGCCGGCCACCGCGCGCGATCGCCATGCCGCCGACGAGACCCGCGAGAGCGGCGCCACCGGCGACCGCCGGCACCTTCGCCGCGCTCGCGGCCGAGCCAACCGCACGGCCGGCCTGCTGAGCACCGTCAGTGACGGTGCCGGCGACGCTCTGAGCACCACCCACCACGCTGTCGCGCGCGGATGCGACCGGCCCGTTGGAGCTGCTGCTCGTGCTGCGACGGCGACTGCCGCCGCTCCCGCCGCTGCTCCGCCCGCTGCGCGACTTCGGCGCCGAGCCGTTACCGGAGCGCTTGGTCGCGGTGGGCGTGCGCTTTGTGGCCGCCGCCGAACGCTTGGTCGCCGTCGGCGTGCGCTTCGTGGCGGCGGCCGCGCGCTTGGTCGCCGTCGGCGTGCGCTTCGTCGCCGCGGCCGACTTCGTCCTCCGGCCGGAAGACTGTCCGCGGCCGCCGGACGATTTCGCGCGCGAACCCGATGACTGGGCACCGCCGGACTTCCGAGAGTTCTGCTTGGTCTGGGCCATCCTGGCCTCCTTCGTTCTGAGCCCGGCTCAGGAGAGCGTCTTGCCGACGTTCTCGGCGTCGTCGCCGAGGTTCTGCATCTCCTTGCCGAGCTCTTTGGTGGTCTTGCCGAGACTCTTCGTCGTCTTGCCGAATCGCTTCGCCAGGCCGCGCGCGTCGAAGCCACTCGACCGGCGGCGCCGAACCGCGAGCGCCACGCCGCCGACCACACTGGCCGCGGCGCCGGCCGCGATTCCCGGCTTCACCGAGCGCACCGCCTGCACGACCTTCTCCGGCGTCGAGGGCTGCTTGGCCCGACGGCCGCGCCGCCGCGACGCCGTCGACCGACGGCTGGTTGCAGCCTTGCGACCGCTGGTCGACTTGCGGCCGCCGGCCGACCTACGGCTACCTGCCGCCTTGGTGGTCTTGGCCTGCTTGCGACCGCTTGCCTTGGTCGATCCGCGACCCTTCGCGCTACCGGCGCGCTTCGTGCTCGCCATATCTCCCTCCTCGTGGGCTCGTCCTTGCGTACCCGCGTGGAACGGAGCTAACCCGCTTGGGTCATACGCACGCGTATGTGCGGCTAGAACAGCTGGTTCTCGCCGGCGAAGATCTCGGAGACCGAGTCGTCGGTGAAGATGCGCCGGATCGAGTCCTCGAGGACGTCCGCGCAGGTGAGCTGCGTGATCATGTCGGGGACGCCGTCCTCGAGCGGGACCGTGTCGGTGACGACGATCCCGGACAGCGGCCCTTCCTTGAGGATCTCGAACGCGTTGCCCGAGAACAGGCCGTGGGTGGCGACCGCGAAGACCTCGTTCGCGCCCTCGTCGAGGACGGTCTGGGCGGCGGCATTGAGCGTGCCGCCCGTGGCGATGATGTCGTCGACGATCACGGCCGTCTTGTCCTTCACGTCGCCGATCACGTAGCCGATCTCGGCGACCTGCTGGGCGGGCCGCTCCTTCTCCATCAGCGCGTAGGGGGCGCCGACCTTCTGCGCGAACTTGCGGACCAGCTTCACGCGGCCCGCGTCGGGGGCGATGATGACCAGGTCCCGGTCGGCGAGCCGGTCCTGCACGAACTGAGTGAGGATCGGCATCGCGGTCATGTGGTCCACGGGCTTCGAGAAGAAGCCCTGGAGCTGGCCGGCGTGGAGGTCCATCGCGACCAGGCGGTCGATGCCGGCCGTCTCGAGCACCTCGGCCACGAGGCGCGCGGAGATCGGCTCACGCGGGGCCGACTTCTTGTCCTGGCGCGAGTACCCGTACCACGGTGTGACGGCGACGATCCGGTGCGCCGAGGCGTGCTTGGCGGCGTGGATCATCAAGAGCAGCTCCCAGAGCGCGTCGTTGACCGTGAGGCCCTCGCGCTCGGAGCCGCAGATCGACTGGACGACGAACAGGTCGGCGCCGCGGATCGACTCCTCGTAGCGGCAGTAGACCTCGCCGTCGGCGAACGTCTTGAGCCCGGCGTCGGTCAGCTCGACGCCGAGCCGGTCGGCGATCTTGCCGCCCAGCTCGCGGCTCGCCCGCCCCGCCGTGACCATCAGCCGCTTTTCGTAGCCCGCCGTGATGCTGGTCGCCGGCGCCACCGCTTCCTCCGTCTCGAGAGCCGTGCTCACTGCGAGTCCTCCTCAACGCGGTCCGAGTAACCCTCGATGTTCTTCTGCTTCGGGCGTGCCACCCCGAGTGCGCCCTCCGGGACGTCGTCGGTGATCGTCGAGCCGGCACCAGTGTACGCCCGATCCCCGACGTCCACCGGCGCGATCAGCGACGTGTGAATGCCGGTCTTCACGCTCTTTCCGAGCTTCGTGCGGTGCTTGCGGCGGCCGTCGTAGTTGGCGGTGATCGTGCTCGCGCCGAGGTTCGACCGCTCGCCGACGTCGGCGTCGCCGATGTAGGACAGGTGGGGCACCTTCGCGCCCTCGCCGATGTCGGAGTTCTTGACCTCGACGAAGGTGCCGACCTTGGCGTCGTGGCGCACGACCGTGCCGGGGCGCAGGTAGGCGAACGGGCCGATCTTGGCGTTGTCCTGGACCTCGACCTCGACGAGGAAGGACTGGACGACGCTGGCGCCGTCGCCGATGCGCGAGTCGCGCGCGGTCGTGTGCGGGCCGATCGTGCAGCCGCCGCCGACGCTCGTGTCGCCGAGCAGGCTGACCCCCGGGCCGATCGTCGTGTCGACTCCGATCGTCACGTTCGCCTCCACCCTGGTCGTGCCCGGGTGGAGGAAGGTCACGCCCGACCGGGCCAGGTTCTCGAGGATGCGGCGCTGGGCGAGCTCCTCGGCCTCCATCAGGCCGGCGCGGTCGTTGACGCCGTGGGAGATGTCGAGGTCGTCGGTGCGGCAGGTGACGATGCGGGCGCCGTCGGCCTTGAGCACGGGGAAGGCGCCGGTGAGGAAACGCTCGCCGCTCTCGTTCGCGACCTGCTCGAGGCCGTCGAACAGCGCCGGGGCCTCGAAGACGTAGGTGCCGAGGTTGATCTCGCGGATGGCTAGCTCCTGCGGCGAGACCTGATTGGCGTCCTTGGTCTCGACGATGCGCTCGAACTCGCCGTCGCCGTTGCGGACGATGCGGCCGTAGCCGGCCGGGTCCTGCAGCTCGGTGGTGAGCAGGGTTGCGCCGGCGCCGGCCTCGCGGTGCTCCGCCAGCAGGTGCGAGATCTGCTCGGCGGTGACGAGCGGATGGTCGCCGGAGAGCACCACGAACGGCCCGGGATCGACGACGTCGCGGGCGGCGAGCACGGCGGAACCGGTCCCCTCGCCCTCGTGCTGCTCGGCGACCTCGACGCCATCGGGCAGCCCCTCACTGACGCCGTCGCCGGGCCGCACGACGCAGACGATGCGGCTCGCCCCAGCCTCGTGAGCGGCGTCGATGACCCACTCGACCATGGGCTTGCCACAGATCCTGTGAAGAACCTTGGGGACCTCCGAGCGCATGCGGGTGCCCTGCCCGGCGGCCATGATGAGGACCGTGAACGGGTCGGTCATGGAAGCCCGAGAGTACCGGCGGAACGCCTGGGGACCTATTCTCACCGGACGCCTTGGGGGGTCGTCCAATTAGCAGGATTCCGGGTTTTGGTCCCGGCGATGCGGGTGCAAGTCCCGCCCCCCCAGCTCCTCGCGACCCGCGACGAAGTTGTCATTAGCCCCCTATAGCGCGGTTAACCACAACCTCGTGGGTGACGCGACGTTGGGCGCGTAAGCTGCGCGGCCGTGGCGAGCTGGCGTGAGGTCGAGGCTGAGGTGCCTGAGTTGGCGGGTCGGGCTCGGGCGTTGTTCGATGCGAACAAGCACAAGACGCTTGCGACGTTGCGGCGGGATGGGTCGCCGCGGATCAGTGGGACGGAGATCTGGTTCGAGGATGGGGAGCTGTGGTTCGGATCGATGTGGCGGGGCGTGAAGGCGCTCGATCTCCAGCGCGATCCTCGCTTCGCCCTTCACAGCGCCTCCGATGACGAGGACTTCCAGGGCGACGCCAAGGTCGCCGGAGCCGCCGAGGAGATCGGCACGGAGGACGGGAGCATGCACCGCTTTCGCGCCGACATCACCGAGCTGGTCGTCGTCAGGCTCGATGGGGAGCCGGGCGAGCGCTACCTGCTGATCGAGTCGTGGCACCCCGGGCGGGGCGTCACCACGCACAAGCGCTAGCGGTCCTTGCGCTCCTTCGGCACGCGGCCGGCCTCCGCGCCCTGCTCGTGGGCCGGGCCTCCCGGCGGCACGATGCCCAGCACCCGCATCGCCTTCAGACCCAGCGACAGCCGCTCGCGCCCGTCCGTCGACCCCACGTCCAGCTCGGTCAGCTCCTTCACCCGCTCCAGCCGGTAGCGGATCGTGTGGCGGTGCGTGAACAGCCGCTCGGCGGTTCCGGCGACGTTGCCGTCCGCGTCGAGGAAGGTCTCCAGCGTCCGCACCAGCTCGGTCTCGTACTGCTCGTCGTAGGCCACCAGCGGCGCGACGGTCTCGTCGAAGAACCCCTCCAGCTCCGTCGGGTCCTCGCTCATCGCCGGCAGCAGCAGCCGGTAGGCGCCGGTCTCCTCGAACGACAGCTCGGCCAGCCCGCGCGCCTCCGCGACGTTCGCCGCCAGCAGCGCCTCGGCGCCGGCACGGTGGAGGTCGGCCGGGTCGCCGGCATGCCGGCTGCGCGCCACCGTCACCGTGAAGCCCGGCAGGCCCGCCTCCAGCTCGCGCAGCACGGCGGCCGCGGTGCGCTTGGCCGCCGCCACGTCGGGCGCCGGGGTGAGGATCACCAGCTCGCGCTCGACCCGAGCGCCGGCGTCCTCGTTCGGCCCCTGCCCGTGGCGCGACCAGCCGACGTCGGCCAGCGCCGCCAGCGTCGCTCGCTCCACGCCGCGCGCTCCGCGCTCGGCGACGGTCAGCACGCGCGCCCGCCAGTCGCCCTCCTCGGGCCCCTGCGGGCGCGCCCTCACCACGATCACGCTGGCGCCGGCGCCAACCTCGCAGCCCAGCTCGGCGGCGCGCGCCACGATGTTCTCGCGGTCGGTCAACCGCCGGCCGAGCAGGTCCTCGAAGAAGTCGCCGACGGCCGCCTCGGTCGCGCGTTCGGGCGCCTTCGCGCGGTCGACCTCGAGCCCGATCAGGTTCGCCACCAGCCGCAGCAGCGCCGCCGGCGGCGGCTCGCCGCGGGGCCGGTAGCGCAGCTGACCGACGGGCAGCTCGGCCACCCGCAGCTCGACCGTGTCCGCCCCGCCCTCGCCGGCCATCACCGCGCGCTCGTCCTCGCTCGACGCGCACGCGACCGCGAGCACGCTCGCGGCGGCGTCCAGGACGATCACGCTGGCGTCGAGCGCTCGACCCGCCGCGCGTGCCACCTCGGGCAGGCCGGCGCCGGACTCGACCGCCTCGGATACCTCGTCAAGCGAGTCCAGAAAGGAGCGTGACTCGGCGGGCGCCGAGCGTGGCTGGCGGGCGGGCGTGGCCATTACGCGTACTGATCGTAGGTCCAGACCACCGCCAGCCCGATCCCCGCGCCGATCCCGAGCAGCGTGCCCAGGATGAACAGGGTCAGGAAGGTGGCCGCGAGCTTCTCCCACACGCGCCCATAGCAGCGCCACGCCGGGGCGGCGATCAGCATGATCCAGCATGACACCACGACGCCGGCAGCCAGCGCGATGGCGATCTCGGTCGAGGAGAGGTCGAGGTTCATCGCTCCGCGCGCGCGGCGGTTTCCTGCGCGCGACCCCGACCATTGTGGCGCATGTGGTCGACGATCATCGCGATTGCCGCCAGCAGCCCGAAGACGCCCACGCCGAGCCCCCAGCCACCGGCGACGTCCGACCACAGGTGCGTGCGCAGGTAGATCCGCGACAGCCCGATCGCCACCGCCAGCGCCACCGCTCCAATCACCAGCGCCGCGCTCGCCAGGCCGAGCCGCCGGGTGAACATCAGCGCGGCGGCGACCCAGGCCGTCGCGTAGGCGGCGTGCCCGCTCGGGAACGAGGATCCGCTCGTGTCGACGACCGGGTTCTCGGGCCGGGGCCGCTCGATGATGCCCTTCGTGATGTGCACGGCGGCGTAGATCACGATGAACCCGGCGATCAGCACGAGCATCTCGGAGATCCTTCCGCGCGCGGCGAGCACGATGCTGGTCACCGCGACGACCGCCGCCGTGGTCGGCAGCGCCCCGAGGTCGCTGACCGCCTTGGCGACGTCGGTGAGCGTCTGCGAGCTGAGGTCGTTGCTGACGTCGAGCAGCTCCTGGTCGAGTGGCGTGAGCCCGGGGTCGCCGGACAGCACGACCACGTAGAGGGCGAAGACGTACAGCCCGATGCCGCCGATCGCGAGCGTCGTGGTCAGCTCCAAGCCGAGCCCGCCAGGCGTGATCCGGTCCCACAGGAAGCGGAGCTCGGGCTCGAGGAAGCGGACCGTCGGCAGAACGATCCGCCGGTACACCGGCCGGCCGACCGCGAACAGCGGCCGCACCAGCGGGTGGCGCTCGCGCGCGAGCAGCCAGGCGTGGATCTCGCGCCGCCGCCGGTAGGCGACGACGATCCCGACGATCACGCCGACCGTCAGCCCGAACCCGAAGATGGCCTGCCCGGCGACGTGCGCGACCCGGTCGAACGAGCGCCAGAAGATGTAGCCGAGCACGCAGAAGACCGTCGACCAGAGACCGCAGCCGACGATGCTGTACGGGATGAAGCGCTTGTAGGCGAGCCCGGACGTGCCCGCGATGAACGGCGCGAGGGCGCGCACCAGGCCGATGAAGCGGCCGATCAGGATCGTCTTGCCGCCGTGGCGGTCGAAGTAGCCCTCGACCTGCACGAGCCGCTCGTGGCTGATCTTCAGCCTTGGCCCGTGGCGCTCGAGGAAGCTGCGCCCGAGCCGTCGGCCGATGTAGAAGCTGGTCGTGTCGCCGAGCACGGCGCAGGTCCAGACGAGACCGATCAGCGGGATCAGCTCGATCTCGCCCTGGCCGGCGATCACGCCGCCCGCGATCACAACCGTCTCGCCGGGCGCGACCAGCCCGACGAACGCGCCGGTCTCGAGGAACGCCATCACGCCGACCAGCGCATAGGTCCACGCGCCGAGCGCCGTGGCGATATCCCCGATCACCTCCTTGGGATCGGGCAGCTCGGAGAGCACGCCGCTCGCGTAGATGCCCAGCACCACCACGGCGGCGCCGGCCAGCAGCTTGCGCTCGCCGCTCAGGGCGCGGCGCTTCCAGACCGCGAGCGCGGCGATCAGCACTGCGAGGACGGCGGCGGCGATCTGGCCGGCGGACACGGCGACGACTGTAGGGGGCGCCTCAGCCCGAGCGCAGCCCGGCGGCCACGGCCCCCTCGATCTTCGCGGCCGCGGCCTCGGCCGCCGTCCGGTCCTCGAACAGGGCGAAGCAGGTCGGCCCCGAGCCGCTGACCAGCGCCCCGAGAGCGCCGCCCGAGCGCAGCGACGCGAGCACGTCGCGCAGCTCGGGCCGGAGCGCCAGCGCGGCGGGCTGGAGGTCGTTCGCGAGCACCGGCAACAGGCACATCTCGCGCGCCAGCCCGCGCAGGGCTTCCACGTGCAGCTCGCGCCGGCCGCCGCCGAGGCGGTCGAACTCGGCGTAGACCGCCGCCGTCGACAGGCCGTCCCGCTGCGGCACCAGAACCGTTCCGAAGGCGGGCAGGTCGACGGGCTCCACGATCTCGCCGGTGCCGCTGACCAGCGCGTGGCGCGGGTCGACCTGGCTGGGGACGTCGGAGCCCAGCTCGGCGCCCAGCTCGCGCAGGGCGGCGACGTCGAGCGGGTTGCCCGCGATCCGGTTCGCGGCGCGCAGCACGGCCGCGGCGTCGGCGCTGCCGCCGCCCAGCCCCGCCGCGACAGGGATGCGCTTGTCGATTTCGATCCGCAGCGGCGGCAGCTCGGGGACGCGGCGGCGATAGGCGGTCAGCGCCGCGGCGGCGAGGTTGGGGCCGTCGACGCCGGGGCAGTCGACGCGGTCGGAGTCGGCCGGCTCGACGCGCAGCTCGTCGCAGAGGTCGATCGAGGCGAAGATCGATCCGAGCGGGTGGAGGCCGTCCACGCGCCGGCGCCCGACGTGCAGGATCAGGTTGAGCTTGGCGTAGGCCGGCTCGGCGACTGCGGTCATCGGGGGCGCAGCTCCGCGAGCCGGTCGCGGCCGATCGCGTCGGCAAGGCGCGGCCAGTCCTCGGCGGGGATCCGCTCTGCCCGTGCGTCCTCGGGGTGGCCGGTGGCGGCAAGCGCGGCGCGGGCCGCCGCGCGCAGGCCGGGCGCCGCGCCGGGCACGAGCGCGAGCGAGCCCGCCAGCGCCTTGCGACGGTGGGCGAAGGCGGCATGCACGAGAGCGGTCAGCTCGGGCGGCGGCGCCGGGGCGTGCCGGCGCAGCTGGACGAGCGCGGACTCCACGTTCGGCTCGGGGTGGAAGACCGTGCGCGGGACGCGCCGCAGCACGCGCACGTCGCAGCCGAGCTGGGCAAGCACGGAGGTGGCCCCGTATGCCTTCGAGCCGGGGCCGGCGGCGAGCCGCTCGCCGACCTCGCGCTGGACCATCGCCACCCAGAGCTTCGCTTCGGGGAGCTCGGCGATCGACTTGAGCAGCACGGTGGCGGCGACGCCGTAGGGCAGGTTGGCGACGACCTTGCCGGGCGCGGGCTCCAGCGCGGCGAGGTCGAGGGCGACCGCGTCGGCCAGGTGGAGCGTCGCGTTGCCGAACGGCGCGAGCGCCTCGACCAGCGGCGGCTCGAGCGAGCGGTCGATCTCGACCACGTGCAGGTGGGCCACGCGCGGCGCCAGGTACTCGCTCAGCACGCCGAGCCCGCCGCCGACCTCGAGCACGACGTCGACCTCGTCGAGCTCGGCCGCGCGGTCGATCACGCCGAGGATGTTGTCGTCGATCAGGAAGTTCTGGCCCAGCTCGCGGTTGGGCCGGATGCCGAACTGGCGCAGTCGGCGCAGGCTGGCTTGGCGCGGCTCGTCGGTCACCATCCGAGCACGCGCGCCGCGTTGGCCTCGACCGTCTGCTCCAGCTCGTCGTAGGTCACCCCGCGCAGGCTCGCCACGTGCTCGGCGGTATGGACCACGTTGGCCGGCTCGTTGCGCTTCCCGCGCACCGGCTGGGGCGACAGGTAGGGCGCGTCGGTCTCGACCAGCAGCAGCTCGGCCGGCAGCTCGCGGGCCGCCTGCTGGAGGTCGGTCGCCTTCGGGTAGGTGACGTTGCCGGCGAACGAGCAGAAGTAGCCGCGCTCGACGCACTCGTCGAGCCGCTCCGGCGCCGAGAAGCAGTGCAGGATCACGGCGGGCAGTCGGTCGGCGTGCTCGGCGAGGATCGCGAACGTGTCCGCCTCGGCCGCGCGCGTGTGGATCGCCACCGGCAGGGCGAGGCGGCCGGCCAGCTCGAGCTGCGCCTCGAAGGCACGACGCTGGTCGGCGCGCGGGGCGTAGTCGCGGTAGTAGTCGAGGCCGGTCTCGCCGATCGCGCGGGCATCCGGGTGTGCGGCGGCGCGCTCGATCTCCTCCAGCTCGGCGGGGCCGAAGCCGGCCGTCTCGTGCGGATGGCGG
>JBQGCL010000023.1:0-7040 GCA_052038485.1 Thermoleophilaceae bacterium
AGCTCGGGTTCCACCTTCACCTGCGGCTTGAGGTCGCGCAGCGCGTCGTGCAGCTTGGGCAGCGTGATCATCTTCATGTACCTGCAGGCCGCCGCGCGGTTGGCCGGCACGAACTCCTTGCCCGGGTTCTCCTTGGCCAGCGGGTGGAGCATGCCGGTCTCCGTCGCGACGATGAACGTGTCGGCGTCCGAGGTGCGCGCGAAGTCGAGCATGCCGCCGGTGGAGAGCATGTGGGTGCGCTCGGGGTCGACGTCGCCGGCGGCCACGTACTCCATCACCTGGGTCGTGCAGCCGCACTCGGGATGGATCATGAACTCGGCGCCGGGGTGTGCCTCCCGGACCGCGGTGATGTCGGCCGGCCGGATGCCGGCGTGCACGTGGCACTCTCCGTCCCAGACGTGCATGCGCCGCCCGGTGACGCGCTCGACATACGCGCCCAGCCACATGTCGGGGCCGAACAGGATCTCGACGTCGTCGCCGTGCTCGTGGCGGATGTGCTCGACGACGCCGACCGCGTTCGAGGAGGTGCAGCAGTAGTCGGTCTCGGCCTTGACCTCGGCGGTCGTGTTGACGTACATGACGACGATCGCGCCGGGGTGCTTGGCCTTCCAGGCGCGCAGCTGGTCGGCGGTGATCGAGTCGGCGAGCGAGCAGCCCGCGTCGAGGTCGGGCAACAGGACCGTCTTGCCGGGGCTGAGGATCGAGGCCGTCTCGGCCATGAAGTGGACACCGCAGAAGGCGATCACGTCGGCGTCCGTGGCGGCCGCCTTGCGCGAGAGGCCGAGCGAGTCGCCCACGAAGTCGGCGACGTCCTGCACCTCGGGCACCTGGTAGTTGTGGGCGAGGATGACCGCGTTGCGCTCCTGCGCGAGCGCACGCACCTCCTCCTGGAGCCGGATGACCTCGGCGGGATCGAGCGCCGGCTTGGCGGCCGGCGACAGGGTGGGCAACTCAATTGGCTTCATACCGCTCCTCGCGCCAGTTTTTGACCTATGATCGAAAACCGTGCATGAGAAGGATATCACCGCGCCGACAAAAGGCACCGCCGCGCCGACGCACGTCACGCTCGCCGTCGTGCTCCAGGTGCGCGAGGGCACGCTCTGCGTGCTGCTCTGGCAAAGGGCCCGGGAGCCCTTCAGCGGCGCGTGGTCGCTGCCGGGTGGCTATCTCGGCCCCGGCGAGACGCTCGAGCGGTCGATCCGAACCCATCTCGCCCGCAAGGTCGACGTGGCCGAGCTGTCCTGGCTGGAGCAGCTCGAGACCCTGTCCGACCCCGGCCGGCACCCCGGCGAGTGGCAGCTCGCCACCGCCTACCTCGGCCTCGTGCCGCTCGGCCTCGACCCCGCCCTGCCAGAGGACACCGCCTGGCACCCGATCGAGCAGCTCCCCGAGCTCGCCTTCGACCACGAGGCGATCGTGCTCGCCGGCCGCGAGCGCCTGCGGGCCAAGCTGTCCTACACCAACATCGGCTTCGCGCTCGCCCCGATGCAGTTCTCGATCTCCGAGCTGACCGGCATCTACACCGCCGCGCTCGGCTACCCGGTCGACCCGACCAACCTGCGCCGCGTGCTCGAGCGCCGCGGCGTGCTCCAGGCCACCGGCGAGCGCCGCGCCCCCGGCCGCGAGGGCGGCCGCCCGGCCGCGGTCTACCGCTTCGCGTCGAGCGACCTGGAGGTCACTGACCCGTTCGCCGTGCTGCGCCCGCCGCGGGCGTGAGCGCTACTCCAGGGGATCGAGCAGCAGGCTGACGTCCAGCGCCGGCGCCGAGTGCGTCAGCGCGCCCACGCTGATGAAGTCGACGCCTGTCTCCGCCACAGCGCGGACCGTCTCCAGCGTTATCCCGCCCGATGCCTCGAGCTCGGCCTGGCCGCCGGCCAGCTCGACCGCCGCGCCCAGCTCGGTCAGCGACATGTTGTCGAGCAGCAGCCGCGGCACCCCCGCGTCGAGCGCGCCGGCCACGTCCTCGATCGTCTGGCACTCCACCTCGACCGGCACGCCCGAGCGCCCAGCCTCCATCGCCAGCCGCGCCGCCACCGCCACGCCGCCGGCCAGCATGGCGTGGTTCTCCTTCACGAGCAGCGCGTCGTAGAGCCCCTCGCGGTGGCTCACCCCGCCGCCGGCCCGGACGGCCTCCTTCTCGAGCGCCCGCAGCCCCGGCGTCGTCTTGCGCGTGTCGAGGATGCGCGCCCCGGTTCCGTCGACCGCGTCGACGAAACGCCGCGTCAGCGTCGCCACCCCCGACAGCCGCCCGAGGAAGTTGAGCGCCACCCGCTCGGCGGCCAGGATCGACGCCGCGCTGCCGGCCAGCTCGGCCAGCAGCCCGCCCTCGCGCAGCTCGCCGTCCTCGGCGTGCGCGTGCCAGCGCAAATCGGGGTCGACCCGCTCGAACACCTTCTCCGTGACGCGCAGGCCGGCCGGCACGCCGGGCGCCTTCTGCTCGATCCGGGCGCGCGCCCGCGCCCCGGGCTCCACCACCGCCTCGGTGGTGAGGTCCCCCTCCCCCACGTCCTCCGCGAGGGCCCGGTCGATCAGCTCCAGCATCAAGCCGAAGCCGGCTCGCGCTCGCGCGGGATGCCGGCCGCCGCGTACGCGTCCAGCTCGTCGAGCGTCTCATGCTCGAGCAGCGCCTCGGCGAGGGCGTCCAGCCGCTCGCGGTTGTCGGTCAGCACCCGCCGCACCTGGTCGAGCTCCTCGTCCACGATCCGGCGCACCTCCGCGTCGATCATCTCCTTGGTCGCCTCCGAGACCGGCTCCGCGCCGGGCAGCAGCGGCCCCTGGCCGTCGCGCGGGGCGACCGCGAGGAAGCCGACCTTGTCGCTCATTCCCCAGCGCTCGACCATTCCGCGCGCGATCCCGGTCAGCTGCTGGATGTCCGACTCGGCGCCGGTGGTGGGCTCGTCGTAGACGATCTCCTCGGCCACCCGGCCGCCGCACGACACGCGGATCTTCGCGCGCAGCTCCTCCTCGGAGTAGTTGAACCGGTCGTCCTCGGGCGTCGAGAGCGTCACGCCCAGCGCCTGGCCGCGCGGGATGATCGACACCTTGCGGACCGGGTCGGCGCCCGGCGTCAGCATCCCCACGATCGCGTGCCCGCCCTCGTGGTAGGCGATCCGGCGCCTGTCGTCCTCGCCCAGCAGGATCTTGCGCTCGGCGCCCAGCACGATCTTCTCGAGCGCGTCCGTGAAGTCGGCGCGCCTGACCTTCTCGTGGCTGCGCTTGGCGGCCAGCAGCGCCGCCTCGTTGACGAGGTTGGCGAGGTCGGCGCCGACCATGCCGGGCGTGGTCTGGGCGATCTGGGCCAGGTCCACCTCCTCGTCGAGCGGCACCGAGCGCGTGTGCACGCGCAGGATCTGCTCCCGCCCCGCGCTGTCGGGCGCCTGGACGAACACGCGCCGGTCGAACCGGCCCGGCCGCAGCAGCGCCGGGTCGAGCACGTCCGGCCGGTTGGTCGCGCCGAGCACGATCACCCCCGAGGCGGGGTCGAAGCCGTCCATCTCGGTGAGGATCTGGTTGAGCGTCTGCTCGCGCTCGTCGTGGCCGCCGACCACGCCGCCGCTGCCGCCGCGGGCGCGGCCGATCGCGTCGAGCTCGTCGATGAAGATGATCGCCGGCGCGGCCTCCTCGGCCTGCTTGAACAGATCGCGCACGCGCGAGGCGCCCACACCCACGATCGCCTCGATGAACTCGGAGGCCGACGCCGAGAAGAACGGCACGCCCGCCTCGCCGGCGACCGCGCGCGCGAGCAGCGTCTTGCCGGTGCCGGGCGGACCGGCCAGCAGCACGCCGCGCGGGATGCGCGCGCCGAGCTTGAGGTAGCGGTCGGGGGTCTTGAGGAAGTCGACGACCTCGACGAGCTGCTCCTCGGCCTCGTCGATGCCGGCGACGTCGTCGAAGTTGACGGTCTGCGACTCGGACTCGACCCGCTTCGCGCGCGAGCGCCCGAACTGGCCCAGCACCCCGCCCCCGCCGCCGGCCCCGGCGGCCGCCCGGCGGAAGATCCAGATGAACAGCGCGACGAGCAGGATCGTCGGCCCGAACGAGAACAGGATCGTCTCGAGCAGCGAGCGGCTGTTGGGCGGCTCGGCATTGATCGTGACGTTGTTGGTCGTCAGCAGCGACGACAGCTCGTCCTTGTTCGCGAACGTCGGGATCTCGGTCTCGAAGCCCTTCGCCTTGTCGCCCTTGTACTCGACGTCCTTGTTGAACTCGCCCTGGACGGTGTCGCCCTTGGAGGAGATCTCCTTGACGTTGTCCGCGCGGACCTGCTCCAGGAAGGTCGGGTTGTAGGGAACCCGGATGCGCTCCTCGGCGGGCGCGAAGATCGCGACGATCAGCCAGTTGAGCACGAGCAGCGACAGCAGGATCACGACGAAGCGACGCCCGCTGAACGGGATCATCGGCGGCTTCTGCGGAGCCCGGTCGGCGCGCACGTCGCCAGGGTTCGGGCCGCGCGGCGGGCGCGGCGTCGGCGGGGCGGGCGGGCGGGCCTCGTCGGCCATTTCCAAATCGTAGAGGCCGGGCCGCAATATCCTCAGTGAGCGTGAGGCAGCAACTTCGCCCACTCTTCGACCAGGTCGTGATCAAGGAGCTCGAGCCCGACCGGGTGCGCCGCTCCGGGCTGCTGCTGCCGCCCGGGGAGCACCAGACGCCGCCCCAGCACGGCATCGTGCTGGCGGTCGGCCCGGGGCTCGACTGGTGGAGCAGCGTGGGCGTCAAGATGCCGGTCGTCCCCGGCGACCACGTCGTCTTCCCGGCCTCCGCCGGTGTCTGGGTGGAGGTAGAGGAGGAGCGCCTGCTGGTCTGCCGCGTCGGCCAGCTGCTGGGAGTCCTCGAGGAGCTCGAGGAGACCGGCGAGAGCACGCTGCGCGCGATCGAGGAGGACGACGGCTAGGCGGCGGCGCCGTTGCCCGCGCGGCGCAGCAGCTCCGCCCTCACGAACTCGTCCAGGTCGCCGTCGAGGACGCCCTGCGCGTTGCCCGCCTCCACGTTGGTGCGGTGGTCCTTGACCATCGTGTACGGGTGCAGCACGTAGCTGCGGATCTGCGAGCCCCAGGCCACGTCCTGGGCCTCGCCGCGCTCCTTGGCGATCGCCTCCTCGCGCTTGCGCTGCTCGGCCTCGAGCAGCTTCGCGCGCAGCATCTTCATCGCGGTGTCCTTGTTGGCCGACTGCGAGCGCTCGTTCTGGCACTGCACGACGATGCCCGTCGGTTTGTGGGTGATGCGCACGGCCGAGTCGGTCTTGTTCACGTGCTGGCCACCCGCACCGCTGGCGCGGTAGGTGTCGATCTGGATGTCGTCCGGCTCGATCTCGACCTCCACCGCGTCCTCCACGAGCGGCGCCACCTCCACGCCGGCGAACGCGGTGTGGCGGCGCGACTGGGCATCGAACGGCGAGATGCGCACCAGCCGGTGCACGCCCTTCTCGGCCGAGAACAGGCCGTAGGCGTTCTCGCCGCGGGCGATGAAGGTCGCCGACTTGATCCCGGCCTCCTCCCCCGCCTGCGCCTCCTTCAGCTCCACCTTCATGCCGCGCCGCTCGGCCCAGCGCATCTCCATGCGCAGCAGCATCTCGGCCCAGTCCTGCGAGTCGGTCCCGCCGGCGCCGGCGTTGACGGTCACGACCGCGTCGCCGCCGTCGTACTCGCCGCTGAACAGGCGCGCCTCCTCCAGCTCGGCCAGGCGGGTCTCGATCGAGGCGCGCTGCTCCTCCAGCTCCGTCGCGATCGACTCGTCCTCGGCGGCCATCTCCTCGAGCGTCTCGAGGTCGTCGATGTCGCCCTCGAGCGATCGGTAGGACTCGAGCCTGCGCGCGGTGGCGGCGTGCTCGGCCGACACGCGCGCGGCCGCCTCGGCGTCGTCCCAGAAGCCGGGCGCCGACATCTGCTCCTCGAGGAAGCCGACCCGCTGCTCTAGCGCGGCTGGGTCAAAGGTAGTCCGCGAGCAGCTTCAGCTGGCCGCGGAGGCCATCGGCGCTATGCGCCATGGCACTTCTTGAACTTCTTGCCGGAGCCGCACCAGCACGGGTCGTTGCGGCCGATCTTCTCGTTCTCGTCGAGCCGGCGGGTCTCGACGACGGGCAGCGGGCTGATCGTCTGCTCGTCCTCGCCCTCGACGGCCACGGCCCCGCCGGCGGCGGCCGCGATCGCCTCGCTGCCGGCCGCCGAGCGGCCACCGGTGTAGTTGAGCGTCGAGGTGGTGTTCTGGCCCGTCCCCCACTGCGGACCGGCCTGCTGCTGCTGCTGCTCGCCCTCGATCGAGACCTCGACGTTGAAGATGTAGCGCGCGAACTCGTCCCAGATGTTGTTCATCAGCTCCGTGAACATCTCGAAGCCCTCGTTCTTGTAGGCCACGAGCGGGTCGATCTGCGCGAACCCGCGCAGGTGGATGCCCTCGCGCAGGTAGTCCATGTCGTGCAGGTGCTCACGCCAGCGGTTGTCGATGATCTGGAGCAGCATGAACCGCTCGAGCGCGCGCATCAGCTCGTCGCCGAGCTCCTGCTCGCGCTCGTTGTAGGCGTCGACCACGTCGTCGCGCAGCTTCTCCACCATCGACTCGCGGCCCTCGCCCTCGACGACGTCGTCGACGTCGTAGGAGACCGGGTAGATCTGCTCGAGCTGCGTGAACAGCGCCTCGAGGTCCCAGTCCTCCTGGTACTCGCCCTCCATGTAGTCGCCCGCGATGCGCTCGATCGCGTCGGAGATCTGCGAGCGCGCGATCTCCGACATGTCCTCGCCCTCGAGGATGCGGTCGCGGTACTCGTAGATGATCTCGCGCTGCTGGTTCATCACGTCGTCGTACTCGAGGACGCGCTTGCGCTGGAGGAAGTTCTGGTCCTCGACCTTCTTCTGGGCGCCCTCGATCTGCTTGGTGAGCATCTTGTGCTCGATCGGCAGCTCGTTGCCCTCGTCGTCCGCCTGGGCGAGGAACTTGTTGTCGAGGATGCGGTAGATGCGGTCGCCCGCGAACAGGCGCACCAGGTCGTCCTCGGCGGACAGGTAGAAGCGCGACTCGCCGGGGTCGCCCTGGCGGCCCGAGCGGCC